>CADCUK010000190.1 GCA_902805865.1 uncultured Nocardioidaceae bacterium
CCGTCGAGCATGACCGCACCGGTGCCGTCGCCCATCGCCGCGACGACCCGCCGGGCGTGCTTGACGTCCTCCACGGAGGGGGAGAAGACCCGGTTCGCGATCGCGATCTGCTTCGGGTGCAGCGACCAGGTGCCGACGCAGCCGAGCAGGAACGCGTTGCGGAACTGGTCCTCGCAGGCGACGACGTCGGCGATGTCGCCGAACGGGCCGTAGTAGGGGTAGATCCCGTGCATCGCGCAGGCGTCGACCATCCGGGAGATCGTGTAGTGCCACAGGTCCTGCTGGAAGATCGGGCGGTCCCCCTCGATGTTCCCGTCGACCGGGTCCTGCCGGACGAGGTAGCCGGGGTGGCCGCCGCCCACCCGCGTCGTCTTCATCCGCCGGTCGGCGGCAAGGTCGGCGGGGCCGAGCGAGAGCCCCTGCATCCGCGGGCTGGCGCCGCAGATCTCCTCGACGTTGGCCACGCCCCGAGCGGTCTCAAGGATGGCGTGCACGAGGATCGGCTTGGTGAGGCCGGCCTTGGCCTCGAGCTGGGCCAGGATCCGGTCGACGAAGTGGATGTCCTCGGCGCCTTGCACCTTCGGGATCATCACGACGTCGAGCTTGTCGCCGATCGCGGGGACGAGCGTGGTGATGTCGTCGAGGAACCAGGGGGAGTCCAGCGCGTTGACCCGCGTCCAGAGCTGGGTCGGCCCGAAGTCCGTGTCCTGGGCGATCTTCACCAGCCCCTCGCGGGCGGCCACCTTGTTGTCGGCCTTGATCGCGTCCTCGAGGTTGCCGAGGAGCACGTCGACCTTGCCGACCATGCCGGGGATCTTCGACGCCATCTTCTCGTTCGAGGGGTCGAAGAAGTGGATGGCCCGGCTCGGACGGGCAGGGATCTCGCGGAGGGGCTCGGGGGCTCCCACGGCGAGCGGTCGGAAGAAGTCCTTGGCGCTGCGCATGGCCGGACGCTAGCAGCGGCGGACGTCGCTCAGGAATCGCTCGCGCCTGTGGGGTTTCCCACCCCACCCGTCACGTGGCAGGCCGTGACAGTCCGAGGAGGACGTGGGGGAGGACGTCGTCGACGAGCCGGTCGGGGTCGAGGTTGCCGGTGCCGAGCTGCTCGATGCCGAGGCTGTGCAGGTACAACGCGAGCAGCACGTCCGCGAGGTTCTCGACCGACACCACCGGCTCACGGTCGAGCAGGGTCAGCACCCGGGCGACCAGGTCGCGCATCTCGAGCTGCAGCCGGTCGCCCTGGGCGATGAACCGTTCCCGCGCCGCGGGATCACGTACGGCGAGCAGGGTGACCTCGTTCTGGATGAGGAACCACCGACGGCCGAACGGGTGCAGGGCGCCGAGGACCGAGCGCATCGAGGACAGCGAGAACTCGCCGGGCGGGATGTCGTCGATCGCCGCACGGACCGCCGCCATCATGAGGTCCGCCTGCTCGGCGTACACCTCGAAGAAGAGCTCCTCGATGCCGGCGAAGTTCGAGTAGAACGCACCGCGGGTGAAGCCGGCCGCGCCGACGAGGTCGTCCACGGTGACCCGGCGCAGTGCCTTCTCGGCGAACACGTCGGCTGCGGCCTCGATCAGGCGGGCCCGGGTGTTCTCACGGCTGCGTCGTGCGGCAGGTGCGGTGGTCACCGTTCCCTCCTTCCTCAAACAGTGATCGAGACGACATTACAATACGAACCTGTATCCAATACAGTCCTGTATCGAGATGTCCTCCTTCCTCTACCGCCTCGGCCAACGGACCGCGCGTCGCGCGCGCGCCGTCGTGGGGCTCTGGCTGCTGGTTCTGCTCCTCGTGGGCGGCGCTGCGGCGACGTTCGGTGGTGAGCTGCGGGACGAGTTCTCGATCCCCGGCACCGAGTCGCAAGAGGGACTCGACGTCCTCGACACCCGGTTCCCCGAGGTCTCCGGCGCCTCGGGGCAGATCGTCTTCCGGTCGGCCAAGGGCGTGCCGGTCACCGAGCACAAGGCCGAGATCCAGGAGCGCATCAAGGCGCTCGAGAAGGTCGACCACGTCCTGCTCGTGGCCGACCCCTTCGCGAAGGAGAACGCCCCCTTCGCGATCTCCGAGGACGGGCGTCACGCGCTCGCCCAGGTCCAGCTCGACGCCCCGGTCGAGCAGCTCGATCCGACGGTCGTCGAGGAGGTCGAGGAGGTCGCCACGGACGTGAAGGGCGGCGAGCTCGACGTGTACGTCGGCGGCCACATGTACACACCGACCTCCGTGCCGGTCTCGATCACCGAGGCGATCGGCGTGGGCGTGGCTCTCCTGGTGCTGGTGCTGACGCTCGGGTCGCTGCTGGCAGCAGGCATCCCGCTCCTCACGGCGATCCTCGGTGTCGGCATCACGATGGCCGGCGTCATCGTGCTTGCCGCGTTCTTCTCCATCAACACCTCGACACCCTCGCTGGCGATGATGATCGGGCTCGCGGTCGGCATCGACTACGCGCTGTTCCTCGTCGCGCGGCACCGCCACCAGCTCCGCGACGGCATGGACGTCGCCGAGTCCGTGGCGCGGTCCGTGGCCACCGCCGGCAGCGCCGTGATCTTCGCCGGGGTCACCGTGATCATCGCGTTGTGCGGACTCGTGGTCGCCCGCATCCCGTTCCTGTCCGTCATGGGACTGGCGGGTGCAGCCGCGGTGGCCGTCGCGGTCGTCATCGCCGTGACGCTCACTCCGGCGATCCTCAGCATCGCCGGCGAGCGGCTGCGTCCCAAGCAGAAGCAACGTCGCGGGCGCGGTGACCAGCACCGGGTCGCGACGGCCTGGGTGTCGTTGGTGACCCGCCGCCCGCTGCTCACCGTCGTCGCGGCCGTGGCCGCCCTGGTCGTCCTCGCGATCCCGGCGCTCGACCTGCGGCTCGGGCTCAACGACAACGGGTCAGCCCACGAGGGCTCCTCCGAGCGCGAGACCTACGACCTCATCGAGGACGTGTACGGCCCCGGCTACAACAGCCCGCTGCTGGTGACCGCCGACATCATCCGCACCCGCGACCCGGTCGGGGTCATGGAGGACATCGGTCAGGACATCAGGCGGCTCGACGGCGTCGACGCGGTGCCGCTGACGACGCCCAACCGCTCCGCAGACCTCGGCATCGTCCAGGTGATCCCCGAGGGCGGTCAGACCGACGCCGCCACCTCGGAGCTGGTGCGCGACATCCGGGAGCGCGCCGACGAGCTCGAGGACGAGCACGGCGTCACCGAGCTGCGGGTGACCGGTCAGACGGCCGTCACCATCGACGTCTCCGACCGGCTCGCGGGTGCGTTGCTGCCGTTCGGGCTCGTGGTCGTGGGGTTGTCCCTCGCGCTGCTGATGATCGTGTTCCGCTCGGTCGCCGTACCCGTGAAGGCGACGTTGGGCTACCTGCTCTCGGTCGCCGCGTCGTTCGGGGCGGTGGTCGCGGTCTTCGACTACGGCTGGTTCGCGGAGACGCTGAACGTCGAGCGCCCCGGTCCCGTGCTGTCGTTCCTGCCGATCATGCTCATGGGTGTCCTCTTCGGGCTGGCCATGGACTACGAGGTCTTCCTGGTCTCCCGGATGCGCGAGCACTGGGTGCACCACGGGGACGCCCGGGCCGCGATCAGCCACGGCTTCGCCGCCAGCGCCCGGGTGGTCGTCGCGGCCGCCGTCATCATGGTCTCGGTCTTCGCGTCGTTCGTGCCGCACGGTGACGCGTCGGTGAAACCGATCGCCTTCGGCCTCGCGGTCGGCGTGCTGATCGACGCCTTCGTCGTGCGGATGACGCTCGTGCCGGCCGTCATGGCTCTGCTCGGCGAGCGCGCCTGGACCCTTCCGGACTGGCTCGACCGACGGCTGCCCTCCCTCGACGTCGAGGGCGAGGGGCTCGCCGTCCACCTCGAGCACGAGTCCTGGACCGCGAAGCACGGTGCGGCGGTGGTGCGCGTCGAGAAGCTCGGAGTCGACGATCCGGCCGGGGGTGCGCCGGTGCTGCTCGGCGTCGACCTGGCGTTGCCTCCCGGCAGCGTCGCGGTGCTGACGGGTGGTCCGCTGGCAAGACGAGCCGCGCTCGCGATCCTCTCCGGGCGTCTTCGCCCGGACC
>CADCUK010000191.1 GCA_902805865.1 uncultured Nocardioidaceae bacterium
CCGAGGGGGGTCCGGGTCGCGGCCGCGAACCACGCGGCGGTCGACGTCGCGACCGGTGTCGTCCCGCCAGCGTCGGTCCCGCCGGCGTCTGTCCCGGCGGCGACGTCGACGATGTCGGCGTGCGGCAGCAGACTGGTCTTCAGTGCCTCGACACGGACGGCCAACCGGTCCAACGACTGCACGGCCTCAGCGGTGTCGGTCGGTGACAACGACGACAGATAGACGCCACGGGCCAGCACCTCGTCGAGCACGGCATGGGCACGCTCGGCGAACCACTCCACCGGGTGCGTGTGACCCGCAACCGGTCTGGGCTCCAGCGTCGTCATGCAGCAACGGTACGACTCAGCACCGACACTATTCGAACGCTGTTCGATTGCCTGTGCAGAACCGACAGGATCGGAGCGCTGGGGACAACGGCAGACGGCGGACGACGGCGCGATCGAGTGGAGTCGCGGTGCCACTCCGCTCGGTGCCGTCTGGAGGTCAGACAGTGAGCAGCAGGTACAACCCGCCGATCGTGAAGCCGACCATCACGACCAGCAGCGGCAGCTGACCGGTCAGCTGGTCGCGCCGGGGGAGCAGCTTCATGGCACGGTCGTGGGCCGCGATGACGCCGAGCACGTGGCCGCCGACGATCGAGAACACCTTCGTGAAGGCGAGGAACGTCGGGTGCAGGCTGAGCCAGTAGTTGACCTGCAGGTCTGCGGTGCCGAGGTAGTTCGAGCCGTTCACCATCGGGTCGCTGAGGTAGATCAGCGTCTGCTGCCCGACCTCGACGAAGTAGCTCAAGTAGTGGGCGAAGATGTAGCCGACGATGATCGGCACCAACGAGTGCGCGAACCGCATCGGCAACGACCGGCGCGGCAGCCCGTCGGCGGGCGGGGTCAGCGCCGTGGCGAGCGCGAACAGCAGTGCGACGCCGGCGCAGAAGGCGACCAGCGCCATCGTGTTGAGCAGCACCTGGTCGACCGAGATGTCCTGGCTGAAGCGGACCCAGGCGATCGAGTCCTGGAAGCTGTCGAAGGCGGTGCTTCCCAGCAGCACACCGAGGGCCGCCACCAGTCCGGGCTGGGGTCTCACCCCGTCGAGGTTCGTCAGCGGGTTCCGCGCGACAAGCACTCCGTCGTCCCGCCGGCCGAAGACCGACAGGTGACCGACGAGCGTGGAGTACGCCTCGAAGGGGTCCGCCGCGGCGATCCAGCGGTCGCCGAACACGGCCGCTCCGATGACCATGACCGCGACGTACACCGCGAACCAGAGCCTGATCACCCACAGGAAGTTGGCGTCGGGGGAGACGAGCTCGAGCCAGACGAAGGCGAGCAGCCCGAACGCAGCCGGCCACAGCCCGACCCAGCGCGGCAGGGACAGCACACCGTCGGCCGGGTCGCCGCCGGTGATGCGCGACAGGATCACGTGCAACGTGCGGACGGGGTTGATGGCCTTGTAGAACGGGCCGAACAGCAGTGAGGCGGGGACGATCCCGACCCACAGCAGCACGTAGACGACGCCGAACGTGGGATTCGACAGGTTGTCGGGGCCGGCGAGCGCTGCCCAGGTGACATAGGCCGCAAAGGCCAGGCCGGCGATCCGTAGGACCCAGCTCAGCCATCCGCCGTCGACCGCCGAGGCGAGCCAGTGCGGCAGCGGCCGGCCCCGCGTGGCCGCGTCGAAGCGCGGCTCACGCCACGCCAGGGCCAGCACGATGAATGAGACGGCCAGGGCAGCAGCGCCACCCGCCAGTGCGAACGGCAGCGAGATCGGGAGGTCCTGGCTGCCACCGATGCCGTGCTGGAAGACCATGACCATCCCTTCCCGAGACCACCTCGGAGCGCCAACGGACCTCTGACAGAATCGCATGACGACCTGACCTGACTGGAGAGGGGTGCCACGTGGAACGACTGCGACCCGGCGACATGGCGCTGCTGTCCATGGACTCGGCGAACAGCCCTATGCACCTCGCGACCGTCGAGATCTTCGAGCCCGGAGACGAGGGGTTCGACTACCGGACGCTCGTGTCCCTGGTCGGCGACCGGCTGGCGTTCGTGCCCCGCTACCGCCAGCGGTTGCTGACCGTGCCTGGAAGCCTGGCCCGGCCGGTGTGGGTCGACGACGACGACTTCGACATCACCTACCACGTCCGCCAGTCGGCGCTCCCGCGCCCGGGTTCGATGGAGCAGCTCGAGGAGCTCGTCGCGCGCATCATCGCCCGGCCGCTCGACCGGACGAGGCCGCTGTGGGAGATGTACCTCATCGAGGGGCTCGAGGACGGCCGCTTCGCGATCCTCGTGAAGTCGCACCAGACCCTCGTCGACGGCATCTCGACGATCGACATCGGCCAGGTGATCCTCGACGTGGACACCGTCGCGCGTGAGCGGATCCCTGACGAGTGGGTGCCCCGTCGTGAGCCGTCATCGGCCGCGCTCATCGCCGAGGCGGTCGAGGAGCAGCTGAGGAACCCGGTCTCGGCGGTCGGCGGACTTCGTGACGGGGTCAGCAGCCTGGTGAAGGCGAGCCCCCTCTTCGCCGGCCGGCGTGCCGTCCCCGACTCACCCCTGCAGGTCACGCTGTCCCAGCAACGGCGCTTCCACGCCGTCCGGACCTGCCTGGACGACTACCGCAAGGTGCGCAGGTTCCACGGCGGCACGGTCAACGACGTCGTCCTCGCGACGGTCACCGGCGCGCTCCGGGCCTGGCTGATGACTCGCGCGGAGTCGGTGCACAGCAGCCGCCAGCTCCGGGCCATGGTGCCGATGGGCGTCATGGACAAGGACCTCGAGCCGACCTCGCTCGGCAGCCAGGTCGCCGGGACGGTCATGACGTTGCCGATCGGCGAGCAGAGCCCCGTCGTACGCCTGCACCAGGTCTCGTACGCGCTCAAGGCGCACAAGGAGACGGGCAAGGCGGTCTCTGCGCTCCGGCTCATCGGCGTCGGCGGGTTCGCGCCGACCACGTTCCACGCCCTCGGTGCCCGGGTCGCAGCCGAGGTGGCGGGCCAGCGCGGGTTCAACGTCGTGATCACCAACGTGCCCGGCCCCCAGTTCCCGCTGTACGCCTGCGACTCGCGGATGCTCGAGAGCTACCCGGTGCAGCCGTTGCTGCCCGGTCACGCGTTGTCGATCGGCGTCACGTCGTACGACGGTGGGGTGCACTACGGCCTCACCGCGGACCGGGACGCGATCCCCGACGTCGACGTGATCGGGCAGTGCATCACCGAGGCGCTCACCGAGCTGGTGGAGACCACCAACGAGAACGTGATGCGCGCGCCACGCGGCCGCAAGCGCACCGGCCCACGACCCGGCGAGAGCTGAACGTGACCAGCAGCGCAGGCAGCACCTCCCACCGACGCGTCTACCTGCCGCTGACCCCCTCGCTGCTGGGACAGGCGCGTGACGCCGGTGGTCTCACGCAGCCCCCGCTCGCCGCACACGCGGTGACCGACGAGCTGGTCCGCGACCTGGGCGAGCCGACCCCGGGCGAGGAGGAGAGCGAGTACGCCGCGCTCACCGCCGCGTCCTTGGAGTCGTTGACGCTGCTCCGACCCGACGAGCCACCTCGACGCGTCGTCGTGGCTGTCGACGTACCGGCGTGGGAGCCGCGCCCCGGCGGGGACCAGCCGAGCGCGGTCTCGGTGCCGACACCCCTGCCTTGGCGGCGGGTCGTCGCCATCCACGTCGACGGTGCGGAGGCCGCCGCGGATGTCGCCGCGGCTCTCGGAGGGGCGTCGGACGCGGTCGAGCGGTGCCTGGACCACGAGCTCGGCTGGTACGCCGTGCAGGAGGTCGACGAGCTGCTGCGGGACCTGTCTTGGGGCGAGCCGCCGGGACGTGCCACGATCGGGTGATGGACGCGATCACCCACCCCCCAGCACCGGTCAACGAGACCAACCTGACCTACGCGCCCGGCTCCCCCGAGCGCGCCGCGCTTGAGGTCGAGCTGGCCCGGCAGGAGGGCCGCCACGTCGAGCTCACCGCCACGATCGGCGGTCGCAAGGTGATGGGCTCCGGGCCGGAGATCCAGGTCGTGCAACCCCACGACCACCAGCACGTCCTCGGCACCATGCGCTCGGCCGGAGAGGACGACGCCCGCGCCGCGATCGAGGCCGCGAAGGAAGCCGCTCCGGGCTGGGCTGCTCTCGACTTCGACGAGCGGGCGGCGGTGATCCTGAGGGCCGCCGAGCTGCTCGCCGGCCCGTGGCGCCAGCGGCTCAACGCCGCCACGATGCTCGGCCAGTCGAAGACGGCGTTCCAGGCCGAGATCGACGCCGCGTGCGAGCTCATCGACTTCTGGCGGTTCAACGTCCACTTCGCGCGGCAGATCTTGGCCGAGCAGCCGATCGCGAACTCCCCGGGCATCTGGAACCGCACCGACCACCGGCCGCTCGAGGGGTTCGTCTACGCGATCACCCCCTTCAACTTCACCGCGATCGCCGGCAACCTGCCGACCGCTCCGGCGCTGATGGGCAACACCGTTCTCTGGAAGCCGTCGCCGACGCAGCAGGTCGCCGCCCACCTGACCATGGAGCTGCTGGAGGAGGCCGGTCTGCCGCCGGGTGTCATCAACATGCTGCCGGGCGACGGGCTCGACGTCTCCGCCGTGGCGCTGCCGCACCGCGACCTCGCAGGCGTCCACTTCACCGGCTCGACCCCGACCTTTCTGCACCTGTGGCGCTCGATCGGCGAGAACATCGACCGCTACCGTGCCTACCCGCGCATCGTCGGCGAGACCGGCGGCAAGGACTTCATCGTGGCCCACCCGTCCGCCGACCCGGACGTGGTGCGCGTCGCCATGATGCGCGGCGCGTTCGAGTTCCAGGGGCAGAAGTGCTCCGCGGCGTCGAGGGCGTACGTCGCCAGGTCGGTGTGGAACCAGATGCGCGACGACCTGGTCTCCGAGACCGAGTCGATGACGATGGGCGACGTCACCGACCTGTCGAACTTCATGGGTGCGGTCATCGACGACCGGGCCTTCGCCAAGCACGACAAGGCGATCTCGCGCGCCAAGGGCATGGACGTGCACACGATCATCGCCGGCGGGCACCTCGACGACTCGGTGGGCTACTTCGTCCGGCCGACGATCATCGAGTCCTCGGACCCCGAGGACGAGATGTTCAACACCGAGTACTTCGGCCCGATCCTCGTCGTGCACGTCTACGAGGACGGCGACTTCGAGCGGGTGGTGGACCAGATGGAGTCGTTCGCGCCGTACGCGCTGACCGGGTCGATCATCGCCCGCGACCGCCGGGCGATCGCCTGGGCGTCCGAGCGGCTGCGCTTCGCGGCGGGCAACTTCTACGTCAACGACAAGCCGACCGGTGCGGTCGTGGGCCAGCAACCGTTCGGCGGCGGTCGGGCGTCGGGCACGAACGACAAGGCCGGTGCCGCCTCGAACCTGCTGCGGTGGACGTCGCCGCGCAGCATCAAGGAGACGTTCGACGCGCCGAGGGACTACCGCTACCCGCACATGGGCTCGTGACGTGCCGCTGACTCCCGTGGTGCCCGAGCACCTCGGCGGGCTCCATCCTGTCGAGACGGTCCTCGTCGCGCTGCTGGCCTTCGGGCCCTTCGTGGCGCTCGGGGTGGTCGTCTACCTGCAGCGCCGCCGGGACGACTCCGAGGGCGACTCCGAGGACGACGAGAGCTAGCCAGTCTGCTCCTCGGCGGCTCGCTGAAGCCAGGTCACGCCGACCTGGCCCTCGCGGCGCAGGGCCCGCGTGAGGATGTCGGCGACGAACCCCTCCAGCTTGCCGCCGACCAGCGGGACGTTGACCTTGACGTCTCCGGCGAAGACCTCGTCGCAACCGCCGTCGCCCTTGTCCACGAGGGTGATCGTGCCTCGGAGGTGCCCGGGCTTCCCGGGGATCTCCATCGCGAAGTCGGCGCTCTCCGCGGTCGTCCAGCTCTCCCGCTGGACGATCCGGACCGAGCTGCCGACCAGCTTGCGGGCGGCTGCCGGGGCGCCGTCCATGGCCTGCGACTGAGTGATGACGACGGTCGTCGTGCCGCCCTGCTCCCGGACGTCCACGGTGTGCTCGAGTGCCCGCTGGTGGACGCACACCTCCTCGCGGAACGCCGACGTCGTCAGCATGGTGCGGACCTGGGCCGGCGTGACGGCGTAGCTGTTCACGTGGCGGAACCTCATCGCTGGCCCCGCAGCCACGCGGCACCGGCTGCCTGCTCCTTGTCGCGGCCCTCGCTGAAGAGCTGCGCCATCAGCTTCTCCAGGCGGTCCTTGATCAACGGCACCTTGACCTTGACCTCGCCGGTGAAGGTCTGTGTCGTCGTGCCGCCCTGCTCGGTCAGGACGTAGTCGCCTGACACGTCGGTCGGGCGGCCGGGGGTCTGGACGGTCAGCGTCGCCCGGTCCTGCGACGTCCACGTCTCCACCTGCACCGCTCGGGTCGTCTCGCCGGCGAACTTCTTGGCGAACGCGGGCACCCCCTCGGTGGGCTGCACCTGGTCGATCGTCACGACGTGTCCGCCCCCCGCGGGCTCCACGGTGACGTCGGCGGACAGGACCCCGGTCGCGTCCGCGGCGTACCTCCGGAACCCGGGGTCGGTGAGCATCGCGTACACCTCGGCCAGCGGCGCTTCGTACGTGGCGGTGTGGGTGACCTTCATGGCCCCATCATGGCCCGATCCCCGCCGGATCATCACCGGGGCACTCCCGGACCCGATGCACGCGCGTGGTCCGTGGACGCCTCGCCGGTGCGGGCCTAGGGTCGGTAGCACCGGCACAACGACGTGCCGGTTCACCAGAGGAGCGCACCCGAGTGCCGAGGCAGGACGAGCCCAAGGACGACGTGATCTCAAAGGCGGCCGCCATGGCAGCCGCGCGCCGCGGGAAGGGCGGGCCCGCCGGCGACGGAGGTCAGTTCATCCGGCAGTACTACCGCCATGTCGCCCTCGAGGACCTCGCCGAGCGGGCCGAGGTCGACCTCTACGGCGCCGCGATGAGCCAGTACCGGCTCGCGACCCAACGGCCGCAGGGCACCGCGAACGTCCGCGCGTTCACCCCGACGGTGGCCGAGCACGGCTGGTCCGCCGACGGCCACACCGTGGTCGAGGTCGTCACCGACGACATGTCGTTCCTCGTCGACTCGGTCACGATGCAGCTGAACGAGGAGGGCCGTGGGGTGCACATGGTCATCCACCCCCAGCTGCTCGTACGCCGTGACATCACCGGCCAGCTGATCGAGGTCATCGACAACGAGGGCTACGTCGCCGGCTCGGAGCCCGACGTGAACCGCGAGTCGTGGATGCACGTCGAGATCGACCGGGAGACCGACCCGGACGTCCTCGCCGGGATCGAGCAGACCCTGTGCCGCATCCTCAGCGACGTCCGGGAAGCCGTCGAGGACTGGGACCGGATGCGCCAGCAGGTGATGCGCGTCATCGACGACCTCGAGCAGAACCCACCGCCGCTCCCGGAGGACGAGCTGGAGCAGGGGAAGGCGCTGCTGTTCTGGCTCGCCGACGACCACTTCACGTTCCTCGGCTACCGCGAGTACCGCCTCGACGAGATCGAGGGCGAGATGGTCCTGCGTGCGGTGCCGGGCACCGGCTTCGGGATCCTCCGGGCCGACCAGGACATGTCCTCCGCGTTCGGCAAGCTCCCGCCGCTGGTGAAGGAGAAGGCCCGCGAGAAGACCCTGCTCGTGCTGGCGAAAGCCAACTCCAAGGCCACCGTGCACCGTCCGGTCTACCTCGACTACGTCGGCGTCAAGGTGTTCGACGAGTCCGGTGAGGTAGTGGGGGAGCGCCGTTTCCTCGGACTCTTCTCGTCGTCGGCCTACACCGAGTCGCTGACCCGCATCCCGGTGGTGCGCGAGAAGGCGTACGCCGTCATGGAGGCGTCGGGCGCCGACCCGCAGAGCCACACCGGCAAGGCCCTCCTCGACACGTTGGAGAACTACCCCCGCGACGAGCTGTTCCAGACGCCGCTCGAGGAGCTCATCCCGATCGCCCAGGCGGTGCTGCACACCCGCCAGCGCCGTCAGCTGCGGCTCTTCGTCCGCCACGACGCCTACCGCCGCTACCTCTCGTGCCTGGTCTACCTTCCACGGGACCGGTACAACACCAGCGTCCGCGAGCGGATCGCCGAGATCCTCAAGCGCGAGCTCGGTGGCGAGACGATCGAGTACACCGCCCGCGTCAGTGAGTCGATGCTCGCCCGGCTGCACTTCGTGGTGCGGCCTCCCAAGGGCGAGGTCATGGAGGCGGAGATCGACGTCGCGGACGTCGAGCGCAAGCTCGTCGAGGCCGCGCGGTCGTGGCTCGACGACTTCGCCGACGCCACCCGTGAGGAGTACGGCGAGGCACGCTCGGTCCAGCTCGCGCGCACGTACGCCGAGTCCTTTCCCGAGGCCTACAAGGAGGACTACCCCGCCCGCACCGGGGCGGTGGACCTCGGCCGGCTCGAGGCGATCGAGGGTGACGAGGGCATCGCGCTGTCGTTCTACCAACCGATGGACAGCGGCCCCCGCGACGCACGGCTCAAGGTCTACCGCGTGGGTCCGCCCCTGTCGCTCAGCTTCGTGCTGCCGATCCTGTCGACGATGGGCATGGAGGTCGTCGACGAGCGGCCCTACGAGCTCGACGGGCTCGAGCGTCCGTCGTACATCTACGACTTCGGGCTGCGCTACTCGCGCCCGGTCCCCGACACCGCCCGCGAGCTCTTCCAGGACGCGGTCGCGGCGGTGTGGGAGGGACGCAACGAGGCCGACGGCTTCAACGCGCTCGTGCTCGGCGCGGGGCTGACCTGGCGGCAGGCCACGGTCCTTCGTGCCTATGCCAAGCACATGCGCCAGGGCGGCACGCCGTTCGCCCAGGACTACATCGAGGAAGCCCTCAAGGGGAACGTCGACATCACCCGCTGGCTCGTGCAGCTCTTCGAGGCACGGTTCAACCCTGGCCGCTCCAACATCCCCGCCGACGGGGAGGCGCGGGTGGCCAAGCTCGACGACATCGAGTCGCGGATCGTGCGAGCCCTGGACGAGGTGGTCAGCCTCGACCACGACCGGATCCTGCGGTCGTACCTCACCGCGATCAAGGCGACCCTGCGCACGAACTACTTCCAGTCCGGTCCGGACGGCCAGCCCAAGGCGTACATCTCGCTGAAGCTGGAGCCCAGCGCGATGCCGGAGCTGCCGGAGCCGCGCCCCAAGTTCGAGATCTTCGTGTACTCGCCCCGCGTCGAGGGCGTCCACCTGAGGTTCGGGTCGGTGGCGCGCGGTGGGCTGCGGTGGAGCGACCGTCGTGACGACTTCCGCACCGAGGTGCTGGGGCTGGTCAAGGCGCAGATGGTCAAGAACACGGTGATCGTGCCGGTCGGTGCGAAGGGCGGCTTCTTCTGCAAGCAGCTGCCCGACCCGTCCGACCGCGACGCGTGGATGGCCGAGGGCGTGGCCTGCTACAAGACCTTCATCTGCGGGCTGCTCGACATCACCGACAACCTCGTCGACGGGGAGAACGTCCCACCGTCGGACGTGGTCTGCCACGACGGAGCCGACTCCTACCTCGTCGTCGCAGCCGACAAGGGCACCGCGACCTTCTCCGACATCGCCAACCAGGTCGCCCTCGACTACGGCTTCTGGCTCGGCGACGCGTTCGCCTCCGGTGGCTCGGTGGGCTACGACCACAAGGCGATGGGCATCACGGCCCGTGGCGCCTGGGAGTCGGTCAAGCGGCACTTCCGCGACATGGGGGCGGACTGCCAGGAGGAGGACTTCACCTGCGTCGGCATCGGCGACATGTCCGGCGACGTGTTCGGCAACGGCATGCTGCTGTCGGAGCACATCAAGCTGGTGGCTGCCTTCGACCACCGCGACATCTTCCTGGACCCTGATCCCGATCCGAAGGTCTCGCACGAGGAGCGCCGCCGGCTGTTCGAGCTGCCGAGGTCGAGCTGGCAGGACTACGACGCGTCCAAGATCTCCAAGGGTGGCGGTGTCTGGTCGCGCCGGGCCAAGTCGATCAAGCTCAGCCCGGAGGTGCGCGATGCGCTCGGCATCGAGGACGACGTGGAGTCGATGCGACCGAACGAGCTCATGCGGGCGATCCTCCTCGCCCGTGTGGACCTGCTGTGGAACGGCGGGATCGGGACCTACGTCAAGTCCGCCGACGAGAGCAACGCCGACGTCGGCGACAAGGCCAACGACGTCATCCGCGTCAACGGCGGCGAGCTCCGATGCCGGGCCGTGGGGGAGGGCGGCAACCTCGGGCTCACCCAGCGCGGCCGGATCGAGTACGCCCTCAAGGGCTGCGGAGGCCAGGGCGGTCGGATCAACACCGACTTCATCGACAACTCCGCAGGCGTCGACACCTCCGACCACGAGGTGAACATCAAGATCCTGCTCGACCGGGTCGTCCGCGACGGCGACCTCACCGAGAAGCAGCGCAACGAGCTGCTGGCGTCGATGACCGACGAGGTCGGCTCCCTGGTCCTGCAGGACAACTACGAGCAGAACGTCGCGATGGCCACCGCGACGTACCTCGCCGCGCCGCTGCTGCACGTCCACGAGGACTGGATGCAACGGCTGGAGAGGGGCGGGCTCCTCGACCGGGAGCTGGAGTTCCTGCCCAGCACCGAGGAGGTCGTGGAGCGCATCGAGCGCGGCGAGGGGCTGACCGCCCCAGAGCTGGCGGTGCTCCTGGCCTACACCAAGATCGTGCTGGCCGAGGAGCTCATCGAGACCACGCTGCCCGACGACCCGTTCCTCGTCATCGACCTGCACGAGTACTTCCCCCAGGCCATGCGGGAGAGGTACACGCCGCAGATCGAGGCCCACCCGCTGCGCCGCGAGATCGTCGTCACGCAGGTCGTCAACGCGCTGGTCAACGGGGCGGGGATCACCTACTACCACCGGCTGTCGCAGGAGACCGGCGCCTCGCCGGAGGAGCTGATGCGCTCCAACTTCGTCGCGCGGGAGATCTTCGGGTCGCGGCAGCTCGTCGACACCGTGTACTCCTACGACAACACGATCGACTCCGAGACGCAGATCCACATGCGGATCGAGATGCGCACGCTCGTCGAGCGCGCCTCACGGTGGCTGATCAACAACCGCAGACCCTCGATGGACAGCTCGGACACCATCGAGTTCTTCCGGGACACCGCCGAGAGGCTCATGCAGGCGATCCCGGAGCTGCTCGTCGGCCGCGAGCTCGAGGCGTTCCAGGGCCGCAAGGAGCTCCTGCTCGCGCGTGGCGTCCCGGACGAGCTGGCGACCAGGGTGGCCGTCCTTCCTGCGGCGTACGCGATCCTGACGATCGTCGAGACCGCCAAGCGCGACGACGTCGACCCGGTGGAGGTCGCCACGATCCACTTCGCGCTCGCGGACCGGCTGGGACTGGGGATCCTCGTCGCGAAGATCCTCGCCCTGCCTCGGGACGACCGCTGGCAGACGATGGCGCGTGCGGCACTGCGCGACGACCTGCACACCGTGCACAGCGCACTCACCGCGCAGGTGATCGCCATGACGCCGTCGGACCGGTCCGTGATCGAGCGCATCAACGACTGGGAGGAGCGCGACGACGTCGCGGTCGAGCGCGCGGTCAGCACGCTCCAGGAGATCTGCGGCGAGGACCGTGCGGACCTGGCGAGGCTCTCGGTGGGACTCCGCGTGGTGAGGACGCTGCTCTCCAAGGCCTAGGAGTGGGTACGGTTCCGCCTGTGACCGAAGAGATCCTCTTTGCAGGAGTCGAAGGGCAGGCCCGGGCGATCGCTGCCGGTGAGCTGTCGGCCGGTGAGCTCGTCGAGGCGTGCCTGGCACGCATCGAGGCGCACGACCCGTTGCTGAACGCGTTCACCAACGTCCTCGCCGACCGGGCGAGGACCGAGGCCGCCCAGCGCGACGAGGCCCGAAGCAGGGGCGAGGCGCTCGGTCCGCTGCACGGCGTCCCGGTGGCGATCAAGGAGGAGAACGACGTCGCAGGTGCGGTCACCACCTTCGGCGGCTCCGCCAACCGCACGCCCCGGCTGCGGGACGGCCACGTGGCCCGACGGCTCCGTGAGGCCGGGGCCGTCGTCATCGGCAAGACCAACATGCCGGAGTTCGGGCAGTACCCGTTCACGGAGTCCGAGGCGCACGGCAACACCCGCAACCCGTGGAAGCCCGGCCACACGCCCGGTGGCTCCAGCGGCGGGACGGCCGCCGCTGTCGCAGCCGGGATGGTCCCGGTCGGCATCGGCGGCGACGGCGGCGGTTCGATCCGGATCCCGGCGGCTGCCTGCGGTCTGTTCGGCCTCAAGCCCACCCGCGGCCGGGTCTCGCCGGCACCCAACGCCGACCTGTGGGGTGCCCTCGGAACGATCGGCCCGCTGACCCGGTCGGTGGTCGACTCCGCCCTCGTGTACGACGTCATCCGCGGCAGCCAGCCGGGTGACACCTACGACGCCGACGACCCCGGTGCCCCGTTCCTCGAGGCGGCCCGGCTCCAGTCGGCCGACTCCCAGCGCAAGCTCAGGATCGGCTGGTCGACGAAGGCGGCGACCCGCGGCGTGCGGCCGGCGCCGGAGCACGTGCGCGCGGTCGAGGAGACCGTGGCGCTGCTCGAGCGGCTCGGGCACGAGGTCTTCGAGATCGACCCGCGCTACCCCGACGCCACCGCGTCCTTCGTCCCCCAGTACGTCGCCGGGGTCCGCGCCGAGACCGCGCTGGTGGAGGACACCGACCGACTGGAACGCCGTACCAAGCAGGTGCTGGCGATGGGCGCCGGGCTGCGCTCGGGTGCGGAGCGGTGGGCCGTCCGCCAGGGGGAGAAGCTCGCCGAGCGGGTGGACGCGCAGATCTTCGCCGGCTGCGACGTGCTGCTGACCCCGACGATCGCTCCTCGTCCTCCGCAGATCGGGGTCCTCGACGGTGCGTCCGCGGTCAAGGCCATGCTCCGGGCGATCCCGATGGTGGCCTACACCGCGCTGTGGAACGTGACCGGTCACCCGGCGGCGTCGGTGCCGGCGGGGTTCGCCGACGACGCGATGCCGACCGCCGTCCAGCTGGTCGGCCGCCGTGGCGACGAGGCGACGTTGTTCGGCCTCTCGGCGCAGATCGAGTCGGTGCGGCCCTGGGCCGACCGCCGGCCGGTCCTGTGACCGGGCTGCTGCTGGCGACGCCGGTGGCGCTGCTCCGCCGCGCCGCAGCTCGCCTCCCGTTGTCGCCCGTGCGGGACGGGTCGGTGCTGGCCGGCAAGCGGGTGATGGTGACCGGCGCCTCCTCCGGCATCGGGGAGGCGACGGCCCGGGCGGTGGCTGCCCGGGGCGCGCACGTCCTGCTCGTGGCCCGCCGGGCCGACGAGCTCGACCGGGTCGCGGGCGAGATCCGGGCTGCCGGCGGTCGGGCCTCGGCGTACTCCTGCGACCTCACCGACGAGGACTCGGTCAAGGTGCTGGTCGAGGCGGTGCTCGACGAGCACGGCGGCGTCGACATGCTCGTCAACAACGCCGGCCGGTCGATCCGCCGGTCGCTGTCGGCGTCGTACGACCGGATGCACGACTTCGAGCGCACGATGGAGATCAACTACTTCGCGCCGGTCCGGCTGATGCTCGGTCTGCTGCCGTCCATGGTCGAGCAGGGCGGCGGCCACGTCGTGAACGTGCTGAGCTGGGGGGTGCAGGTGAAGGCACCGAAGTTCGCCGCCTACCTCGCGTCGAAGACCGCGCTCGACGTGTGGTCGCGGGTCGCGGGCCGGGAGCTGTACGGCGACGCGGTGACGTTCACGAATGTGCGGATGCCGCTCGTGCGAACGCCGATGATCGGCCCCACGGAGGTCTACGCGAAGTCGCCGGCGCTGACCCCCGAGCAGGCGGCTGCCAGGATCGTCCGGGCGCTGGAGGACCGACCGCTGACCGTGGACACGACCGTCGGCCGCATCGCCGAGGTGTTCAACCTGGCGCTGCCCCGGCTCAGCGACGCGGTGATCCACCACGTGTCCCGGCGGTTCCCGGACTCCAAGGCCGCGCTCGGCTCCGACTGATCAGGCGGACTTCTTCGCAGCGGTCTTCTTGGTGGTGCTCTTCTTGGCCGCGGTCTTCTTCTCCGCCGGCTTCTTCTTCGACTCGCTCTTCTTGGCGGTCGACTTCTTCTTCGGAGACTCACTCTTCTTCGACGCGGCCTTCTTGGCCGGCTTCTCGTCGTCCGTGTCCGGCTCGGCCTCGGCGACCTCCTCGACCTCGCCGGGGTCCTCACCGCGGGCGGTCTTCGCGGCGGCCACCGACTTCTGCAGCGCGGCGAGCAGGTCGACGACCTCACCGGCGGAGGGTGCTTCCTCCTTGGTGCGCTTGACCTCGCCGCCCTGCAGCTTGGCCTCGACGAGCTCGTGGACCGCGGCGGCGTAGTCGTCCTCGAACTCGCCCGGGTCGTAGTCGCCGGCGAGCGTGTCGAGCAGCAGCTGCGCCATCTTCAGCTCGTTCGGCTTCGCAGGCTCCACGTCGCGCAGCGACCCGAAGTCGGGGTTGCGGATCTCGTCGGGCCACATCATCGTCTGCAGCACCAGCACGTCGTCGCGGACGCGGAGCACCGCCGGCGTCATCCGTGTCCGCAGGGAGACCGTCACGACCGCCATCCGGTCGCTCTCCTTGAGAGCGTCGCGCAGAAGCGCGTAGGGCTTCAGCCCGCTCTTCTCGGGCTCGAGGTAGTAGGACTTCTCGAGCATCATCGGGTCGATCTGGTCGCTCGGCACGAACTTCTCGACCGAGATCTCCCGGCTGCTGTTGGCCGGCAGCTGGGAGAGGTCGTCGTCGTCGAGGATCACCATCTCGCCGTCGTCGGTCTCGTACCCCTTGGCGATGTCGGCGTACGCGACCTCCTCGCCGTCGATCGAGCAGACCCGTTGGTACTTGATCCGCCCGCCGTCCTTGGCGTGGACCTGCCGGAACGAGATGTCGTGGCTCTCGGTCGCGGAGTACAGCTTCACGGGCACGCTGACGAGCCCGAACGACACGGCGCCCTTCCAGATCGCTCGCATGCACCCTCCTCAGGTCGCGGAGTTCCTACCCCGCAGCGGACCGAGACAGACCCCACGGTACCGATCCGACAGGATGGGGGGATGCGTCCGATGCTCGCCACGCGGGGAAGCTCCGTCCCGACCGGTCCCGGGTGGCTCCACGAGGTGAAGTGGGACGGCATGCGGGTGCTCGTCTCGGTGCGCGACGGCCGCGTCACGCTGCTCTCGCGGAACGAGAACGACGTGACGGTCTCGTTCCCCGAGCTAGCCGCACTCGCGGACGACCCGGCCGTCCGCGGGCACGACCTGCTGCTCGACGGGGAGATCGTCGCGTTCACCGACGGTCGCCCGGTGTTCGGCGCGCTGGCCGACCGGATGCACGTGAAGAACGCCGTCAAGGCCGAGAAGGCTGCTGCCCGCAACCCGGTGACGCTGATGGTCTTCGACCTGATGGCGCTCGACGACCTGGACGTGATCTCGCTGAAGCTGGAGGATCGCCGCGCGGCGCTGGAGTCGCTGGGCATCGAGGGACCGCACTGGAAGGTCCCGCCCACCTACGACGACGGCCTGGTGCTGCTCGAGGCGACCAAGGCGCAGGGGCTCGAAGGGATCGTGAGCAAGCGACGTTCGTCCTGCTACAGCTTCGGGCAGCGCAGCGACGACTGGCTGAAGTTCCCGCACCGGCCGTCGGGGTCGTACGTCGTCGGCGGCTGGCGTCCCGAGACCGGCACGAAGAACCGCCTCGGGGCACTGCTCGTCGGGGAGCCGACGCCCGACGGCCTGGTCTTCCGGGGGAGGGTCGGCAGCGGCGTCACCGGCAAGGCGGCGCTGAAGCTCAAGGACCTCCTCGATCCGTTGACCTGCGACGAGCACCCCTTCACCGAGAAGGTGCCGCGCGAGGACGCCCTGGGGACGGTCTGGGTGGAGCCGTCGGTGGTGGTGGAGGTCGCCTCCCTCGGGATGACCCCGCAAGCCCGGCTGCGCCAGCCGTCGTACGTCGGTGTGCGTGCCGATGTGTGCCCGGAGGACCTGATCGATCTCGGAGGTGGCGAGGATGGCTGAGTCGTCGGAGGCCCGGGTCGAGGTCGACGGGAAGACCCTCAAGGTCAGCAACCTGGGGAAGGTGCTCTACCCCGACAGCGGCACCACGAAGGGTGAGGTGCTGCACTACTACGCCCAGATCGCGCCGGTGCTCCTGCCGCACCTGGCGGACCGAGCGGTCACCCGCATCCGGTGGCCGAACGGGACGGCCGGTCCGTCGTTCTTCGAGAAGAACGCCCCCCTCGGGGCCCCCGAGTGGCTGCACACCGCGGAGGTGCCGACGACCGGCTCACGCGGCGAGTCCCGGCACGGCGACCGCATCGTGTTCCCCGTGATCGACTCGCTCGCCGAGCTCACCTACCTGGTCAACCTGGCCTCGCTCGAGCTGCACGTCCACCAGTGGCGCGTCGACGACGAGGGTCAGCCGGTCAACCCCGACCGGATGGTGATCGACCTCGACCCCGGGCACCCGGCGGGGCTGCAGGAGTGCTCGCAGGTCGCGCTGCTGGTCCGGGACCGGCTCGCCGACCTCGGGCTGACCGCCGCGCCGGTCACCAGCGGCAGCAAGGGGCTGCACCTCTACGCCCCGATGCCCGGCGCGCTCACGGCCGACCAGGTCCGCGAGGCCGCCAAGCAGATCGCCGAGGACCTCGAGAAGAAGAACCCGAAGCTCGTGGTCTCCCAGATGACGAAGGCGAAACGCCCCGGCAAGGTGTTGCTCGACTGGTCGCAGAACACCGGATCCAAGACGACGATCAGCCCCTACTCGCTGCGCGGCAAGGGACGACCGTACGTCGCCGCGCCGCGCACCTGGGAGGAGATCGAGGACGGCGCGGACGAGCCGGGCGCGCTCGCCCAGCTGACCTATCCCGAGCTGCTCACCCGGGTCGAGGAGCACGGCGACCTGTTCGGGAGCCAGCTGGGGGCGGCCTCCTGACCAGACCGATGGAGACAGCGGGACCTTGGCCTCGCCGGGAACCCCAAGGGGGATTACCGTTGACCGATGAACGCGCGACGCGGTCTCTGGTTCGCGGCCATCGGCCTGGTCCTGATGTCCTCCGCCGCGACGGCCACGCCCTCGCCGACCCGGGTGCACTTCACTGCGGCGGGGGACTACAGCGCGAACAACAACACCGCCGCGGTCCTCGACGCGGTCGCCGCCGCGGCCCCCGACCTGCACTGGGCGCTGGGGGACCTCTCCTACGGGGTCACGGGAGCCGAGCAGGCCTGGTGCGACTTCGTGAAGGGGCGGGTGGGGGAGGGCTTCCCCTTCCAGCTGATCTCCGGCAACCACGAGAGTGACGGGTTT
>CADCUK010000192.1 GCA_902805865.1 uncultured Nocardioidaceae bacterium
CCGCGCCGGCTCGAGATCGTCTCCTGCCCCTCCTGCGGGCGCGCTCAGGTGGACGTCTACAAGCTCGCCGAGGAGGTCACCGCCGGGCTCGAGGGGCTCGAGGTGCCGCTGCGCGTCGCGGTGATGGGCTGCGTCGTCAACGGTCCCGGCGAGGCGCGCGAGGCCGACCTCGGTGTCGCCTCCGGCAACGGGAAGGGCCAGATCTTCGTCAAGGGCGAGGTGATCAAGACCGTCCCCGAGTCGAAGATCGTCGAGACGCTGATCGAGGAGGCGATGCGCCTCGCCGAGGAGATGACCCCGGTCGACGGCGCCGAGCCTTCGGTTTCTGTGGGCTGAGCGGTCCCTCGGGGCGGCCGGACCCGTAGGCTTCGGCCGTGCTCGGCACGCAGCGGGAGCTGCGCGTTCTCGGGCCGGCGGACCTCGATCAGGTCACCGGCCTGCTGTCGCGCGACCCCGTGGTCAACGTGGTCACGGACTACCGTGCCCGGACCACCCAGCTGCATCCCCGTTGGCTCAACGGCGAGGTCCTGGGCTACTTCGAGGACGACCGGCTCACGTCGCTGTGCCACTCCGCCGCGAACCTCATCCCGGTCATGGCCGGTCGGCCCGCGCTGGAGATGTTCGCCGAGCGCGCGGCGGGCCAGGGGCGGCGCTGCTCCACGCTGCTGGGGCCGTCGGACCAGGTCGAGGTGATGTGGGACCGGCTGAGCACGCTGTGGTCACCCGCCCGTTCCATCCGCCCCGACCAGCCCCACCTGGAGATCACCGGCCCGCCGCTGGTGGATCCCGACCCCTTCGTGATGGTCAGCCGGCCCGACGAGGTGGACACGCTCTACCCGGCCTGCGTGGCCATGTACACCGAGGAGGTCGGCGTCTCGCCCGAGGAGCACGGGGGAGCGTCGTTGTACCGGGCGCGGGTCGCGCAGCTGGTCTCCCGCGGCTGGTCGTTCGCCCGCATCGAGGAGGGCCGGGTCGTGTTCAAGGCCGAGATCGCCGCGGCCTCCCCGCACGCCTGTCAGGTCCAGGGCGTGTACGTTGCCCCCGACCGCCGGGGGGAGGGGCTCGGGACCGCCGGCATGGCAGCCGTCGTCGACCTCGCCATGCGGCACGTCGCGCCGGTGGTGTCGCTGTACGTCAACGCCCACAACGAACCCGCTCGCCGGGTCTACGAGCGGGTCGGGTTCCGGCACACGGCCACGTTCACGACGATCATGTTCTGACGCCTGGGCACGCCCGTCGAACGGGCCGTCGCTAGTCTCGGGCGATGAAGACCTCCAACGTCCCCCGGGACGTCGCCCTCCTCGCCGGCATCTTCACGGTCTCCGGCGTCACGCACCTGGTCAAGCCCGAGGTCTACCAGCCGCTGATGCCGAAGTGGCTGCCCCGTCACCGCGAGGTCATCATCTGGTCCGGGGTCGCCGAGCTTGGCTGCGCAGCCGGTCTGCTGCACCCGGCGACCCGGCGGCCGGCAGGCCTGGCGAGCGCGGCGCTGCTCGTCGGCGTCTTCCCCGGCAACCTCAAGATGGCGGTCGACGCCAGCCGCACCCGCAGCACGAAGTTCAAGGCGATCGCCTACGGCCGGCTGCCGCTGCAGCTGCCGATGATCCGCATCGCCTGGCGGGCGGGCAGCTGAGCTCCGCAGACCGCGAAACCGGTTCGTAGGCTCGCACCACCGCTCGGTAGCCTGCGCACATGGCCACCCCCCGGATCCTGCGGATGTCGTCCTTGTTCCTGCGCACCCTGCGCGACGACCCGGCGGACGCCGAGGTGCCAAGCCACCGGTTGCTCGTGCGGGCCGGCTACATCCGGCGGGCCGCCCCGGGCATCTACAGCTACCTGCCGCTCGGCTACCGGGTGCTGCGCAAGGTCGAGAACGTCATCCGCGAGGAGATGGACGCGATCGGCGCCCAGGAGGTGCACTTCCCTGCCCTGCTGCCCCGTGAGCCCTACGACGCCACGAACCGGTGGACGGAGTACGGCGAGAACCTCTTCCGCGTCAAGGACCGCAAGGGCGGCGACTACCTGCTCGGCCCCACGCACGAGGAGATGTTCACGCTCCTGGTGAAGGACCTGTACTCGTCGTACAAGGACCTGCCCCTCTCGCTGTACCAGATCCAGACCAAGTACCGCGACGAGGCGCGTCCCCGGGCCGGCCTCCTGCGTGGCCGTGAGTTCGTCATGAAGGACAGCTACTCCTTCGACATCGACCAGGCCGGGCTCCAGGCGTCGTACGACGCGCACCGCGCTGCCTACATCCGCATCTTCGACCGGCTCGGGCTGTCCTATGTGATCGTCCGGGCGATGTCCGGGGCGATGGGCGGCTCGGCCAGCGAGGAGTTCCTCGCCAGCGCCGACGTCGGCGAGGACACCTACGTGCGGTGCACGACCTGCGACTACGCGGCCAACGTCGAGGCGGTCCGGGTGCCCGTCCCCGCTCCGGTGCCGTACGACGACGCACCCGCCGCCCATGCCGAGGACACCCCGGACACCCCCACCATCGACACGCTGGTCGACTTCCTCAACGCCAAGCACCCCCGGGACGAGGGCCGGGCGTGGACGGCGGCGGACACCTTGAAGAACGTGATCGTGATGCTCGTCCACCCCGACGGCAGGCGGGAGCCGCTCGCCATCGGACTGCCCGGCGACCGCGACGTCGACGAGCAGCGGCTCGGCGCCCAGGTCGAGCCGGCCGAGGTGGAGGCGTTCACCGACAAGGACTTCGAGAAGCACCCTGAGCTCGCCAAGGGCTACCTCGGCCCCGGTGTCCTGGGCGAGGACGGGGCGTCGAAGATCCGCTTCCTTCTCGACCCCCGGGTCGTGGAGGGCACCCGTTGGGTGACCGGCGCCGACGAGCCCGGCCGCCACGTGCTCGACCTCGTTGCCGGCCGCGACTTCGGGAGCGACGGGACGATCGAGGCCGCCGAGGTGCGTCCCGGCGACACCTGCCCCGAGTGCTCGGCCGACGGTCGCGACGGCACCCTGGTCGCGGCGCGCGGCATCGAGATCGGGCACATCTTCCAGCTCGGCAAGAAGTACGCCGAGGCGCTCGACCTCAAGGTGCTCGACGAGAACGGGAAGCTGGTGACCGTCACGATGGGCTCCTACGGTGTCGGCCCGTCGCGCGCGGTGGCGGCGATCGCGGAGAACACCTACGACGAGCTCGGGCTGGCGTGGCCGCGCGAGGTCTCGCCGGTCGACGTGCACGTGGTGGCGACCGGCAAGGACAGCGCGGTGTTCGACGCAGCGGCTGCGCTGGCCGACGAGCTGTCCGCGCTCGGCGTCGAGGTCCTCCTCGACGACCGGCCCAAGGTCTCGCCCGGCGTGAAGTTCAAGGACGCCGAGCTGATCGGTGTGCCCACGATCGTCGTGGTCGGCAAGGGGCTCGCCGAGGGCGTCGTGGAGATCAAGGACCGGGTGTCCGGGGTCCGCGAGGAGGTCCCGGTGGCGGAGGCCGCGGAGCGCGTCGCGGGCGTGGTCCGTGGTTGAGGCGGTCATCTTCGACTGGGGCGGCACGCTCACGCCGTGGCACTCCGTCGACTTCGAGGAGGAGGCCCAGGCACTGGCCCGGGCAGTGGTCGACGCCCACCCGGAGGCCCACCGCGACCTGCATGCTGCGAACCAGGCGGTGTGGGGACGGTCCAAGGACACCCACACGAGTGCCACGTTGCGCGACATCTTCGAGCACGCCGGGCTCACCCATGACGAGGGGATGCTGACCGCCTACCGACAGTTCTGGGACCCGCACACGCTCACCGACCCCGAGGCGCACGGGCTGCTGTCCCGGCTGCGCGAGGACGGGATCCGGATCGGCATCCTGTCGAACACCGTGTGGCCCCGTGCCTGGCACGAGGAGTTCTTCGAGCGCGACGGCGTGCTGCACCTGATCGACGGCGCCGTCTACAGCAGCGAGGTGCCCTGGACGAAGCCGGCGCCGGAGGCCTTCCTCGCCGCGATGGAGGCCGTCGGGGTCTCCGAGCCGACCTCGTGCGTCTTCGTGGGCGACCGGCTCTTCGACGACATCTGGGG
>CADCUK010000193.1 GCA_902805865.1 uncultured Nocardioidaceae bacterium
CGGACGCTTAGCCGTTCACACCACAGGGCACGTTGGATGGGTGACTGCACTCCAGAGGAAGCCCGGCAACCAGGTGGAGCACCTGACCCCGGCAGACATCGAGGCCATCGGCCGGGAGCTCGACGACATCCGCCGGTCGGTCATCGAGGCTCGTGGCGAGCGTGACGCGACCTACATCCGCCGGGTCATCAAGGCGCAGCGGACGCTCGAGGTCGCCGGCCGGCTGATCCTCCTGCGCAGCAAGCACCGCTCGGCATGGCTCGTGGGCACGGCCTGCCTCGCGGTCGCCAAGAGCCTCGACAACATGGAGATCGGGCACAACGTGCTGCACGGTCAGTGGGACTGGATGAACGATCCCGCGATCCACTCGACCAGCTGGCAGTGGGACCACGCGTCGCCCCCCGAGCAGTGGAAGCGCGCGCACAACGTGCAGCACCACACGTACACGAACATCCTGGGCAAGGACAACGACCTCGGCTACGGCATCATGCGCGTCGACGAGGACCAGGAGTGGGAGCCCCGCCACCTCGCTCAGCCGGTGTGGAACTTCATCAATGCCTGCATCTTCGAGTACGGCATCGCGATGTACGACATCGACTTCGGTGAGCACCTGCGCCAGAAGAAGGGGTTCACCCCTGAGCTGCGGTCGAGCATCAAGGCGACCGCGAGTCAGGTCGGCAGGTCGGCCACCAAGGAGTACCTCCTCCACCCCGCGCTCTCCGGGTCGTCGTGGCGCAGCACGATCACCGCGAACCTCACCGCGAACGTGCTCCGCAACATCTGGAGCCACTCGGTGATCATGTGCGGCCACTTCCCCGAGGGCGTCGAGACCTTCGAGCAGCCGGAGCTGGACGAGAAGGAGACCAAGGCGGAGTGGTACCTCCGCCAGATGCTCGGCTCGGCCAACATCTCCGGCAGCCGCACCATGCACCTGATGAGCGGCAACCTGTCGCACCAGATCGAGCACCACCTGTTCCCCGACCTGCCCAGCAACCGGTACTACGAGATCGCGCCCCGGGTGCGGGACCTGTTCGAGCGCTACGGCCTCTCCTACAACGCCCGACCGCTGCCCAAGCAGGTCGCGAGCGCATGGCACAAGGTGCTGCGGTTGTCGTTCCCGAACGGCTGGCTCGAGGAGACGACCTGGTCCAACGCACCTCGGCAGGTCGCGAGGCTCTTCAGGTCCGGACCGAAGGCGGAACCCGTGCCGGCCCAGCAGCTCCCGGCACGGCGTTCGCCGCTGAGGCTGGTCGCAGCAGTGGCGGCCACGACCAGGGCCTGACTCGGGCTCAGGACTGCGCGTCGGCGCTGGACTCCTCCAGCGTCGCGACCTTCTCCTGCAGCCGACCGGCCTCGTCCTCGAGGTGGGTGGCCCGCTCCTTGCTGAACGCCTTGACCGGCATCTCGATGATCTCGTTGGCGCTCTCGTGGTCGACGTCGAGCAGCTCGCGCACCGCCTCCGCCGCCTCCTCGTCGGAGACCGCGTCCCCCACGACGTCGACCACCTCGTGCCGACGACGGCTCGCCGAGAGCATCGCGACGCAGCGGCGCAACCGCTCCCTCAGGGTCTCCAGGCGCGCCTGCGCACCATGTCCCGACGACTCCACCATGCGCACACAGTAATTCGCCGAGAACCTCCCACAAGGGCAGAGGGGCGACTCGGGACCTAGGTCCCCCGGATCGTGCCCATTGGCAGCCCGGTCAGCCGCGTCGGATCCACCGAGGGACCCGGCTCCGGTAGGCCTCGTACTCGGCTCCGAAGAGCGACGCCATCGCGGTCTCCTCCGGCGGGATCTGCACCCGGTCGATGACCGCGACGAACGCGGCGGCCGGGAGGAGCGCCTTCGGCGAGCCCCGCAGCACGGCGTGCGCCACCAGGAGGCCGGCCATGCCGACGTACATCGGGTTGCGGGTGAGGGCGAAGGGGCCGGTGCTCACCAGGGCCGAGGCGCGCTCGGGCCGGAGCGGGTCCACCGTGGTCCCGCTGGCCCGGAACCGCTGGGACGCGGTTGCCAGCAGCCCGACGGACGTCGCAGCGGTCACGGCGGCTGCTGTCTTCCGAACCGCACCCGGTGCTGTCGCCTCCCGGGTCAGTGAGCGCTGGCCTGCGGCTGCCGCGAGAGCGATGAGTGGTGGAGGGATGCGCAAGGTGAGCTCCTCGGGTCAGGCGTCGTCTTGGGTGCCGGGCAGGCGTCTGGTCGCGACCAGCTCGACCGAGACGTCATGCAGCTTGGAGTGGCTCTGCTGGGAGACCCGGGCGAGCACGGCGAACGCGCGGCCTGGGTCGAGGTCGAACCGCTCCATCAGGATGCCCTTCGCCTGCCCGATCACGTCGCGGTTGGCGAGGCCGGCTTTGAGCTGCTCGATCTCGAAGGCCGCCGTCACCGCGATCGCGGCATGGGCAGCGAGTCCGAGACCGTTCTCCACGTCCTCGTCGTCGAAGCCGTCCCGCTTGGAGGAGTAGAGGTTGAGGGCTCCATGGGTCTCCTCGTTGGTGAACAGCCGGAAGCAGAGCATGCTGCGGATCCCGAGCTCGTCCGAGACGCGCGCTCCCCAGCCGTGCCAGCGTGGGTCGGTCGCGATGTCGCGGCTGTGCACCTGGTCGGCAGTCCGGATCGCGTCGAGGCAGGGACCCTCCCCGAACTCGTACTGCAGCTCGTCCACGCGTCGGGACACCTCGTCCGACGCTGCCGCGGTGTCGATGCGGTCGTGCCCGTGGACCAGCGAGATCGCACTGTGCTCAGCCCCGGCCACGATGTCGCTGGCGAGACGGACGACCGAGTCCATCGTGTCGGACGCGCCGCGCTCCTCCTGCATCTCCCGGGCCGCGTGCGCGAGAAGGTGCGACAGGGAGGAGTCCTGCGACTGCCGTTGGCTCGACATCGGTCCAGCGTAAACCTCTCGGTCCGAGCTCTTTCAAACCGGACCAATCCGTCCGGAAAGCAGCGTCGAACGGGTATTCGTCCCTCTCCTGTGATCCGAGTCACCCATCGAAAGGCTGCATGATGCGCCGACCCAGTGCCCCGCTCATCGTCTCCTCGCTCGCCCTCCTCGTCGCCACCGGCGGCACGTCGTACGCCGCCATGGAGTACGGCTCGCGCGACATCAAGGACGACTCGCTGCGCAGCATCGACATCAAGGACGACACCGTCCGTTCCCGCGACGTGCGCGACGACTCCCTGCGGGCCAAGGACTTCCGCGAGGGATCGCTGCCTGCGGGCGAGAGGGGACCCCAGGGTGAGACAGGTCCGGAAGGCCCCGAGGGTCCCGCCGGCGTCGGTCGGTGGCTCCTGGTCGACGCCTCCGGTGCGATCGTCGCGCAGTCCGGCGGTTTCGAGATCGTCGCGGCCTACCCGACCCTGCCCAACACTGCTGCGGAGGGCTCGCCCTCGAACGCCCAGCGAGCCAACGGCAACGTCTACATCGACGCCAACGAGGACCTCGGGGACAACGGGATCGTTGCCACCATCGCGCTGCAGAACACCGTCGACCAGAACGGCGACGGCGTCACCAGCGGTCGGGCGCCCGGCCCCGACGCCAACCCGGAGTTCTCCGGCGAGATCAGCGTGAGCCAGTGCAACTTCACCGGCGCCTCGGGCATCCCCACCAACTGCGCGCCCGCGGGTGCCCAGAACAGCGAGTCCTTCGTGGTCAGCCCGCGCAACAGTGACGGCAGCTTCACCGAGGATGGCAAGCGCAAGCGGTTCTACGTGATCATCAGCGGCGACTCCTCCGACCGCTCCTGATCCTCAACCCCTGACAACGCACCCGCTCGGGCCCCGGCGCGAGCGGGTGCGTGCGTCCGTGGGTACCCGCCTTGGCCAGAGTGCGAGGCTGTGGGCGTGGAGGACCGACTCGCCGCCAGCATCCTCGAGCTGCTCGCCCAGCGCCGCCCGGACGCCACGATCTGTCCCTCGGAGGCTGCTCGAGCAGTCGGCGACGCGGACGACTGGCGCTCCTTGATGGAACCCGCCCGGCGAGCCGCCGCCCGCCTTGCCGACGCCGGCGAGGTGGAGGTGAC
>CADCUK010000194.1 GCA_902805865.1 uncultured Nocardioidaceae bacterium
GCGGCGGGTACACGACCGGACAGGAGTGGCTGCTCGGGCTCGGCTCGACCGTCGGCATCGCTGCCCAGCTGCTGATCCTGCTGCCGTACCTCAAGGCGGCCGGCTTCCGCTACCGCCCGCGCTTCGACTTCCGCGGGACCGGCCTCGGCCACACCTTCCGCCTCGGCATCTGGACGCTGGCCTTCGTGGTGGTCAACCAGATCGCCTACACCGTGGTGGTCCGGCTCGCCTCGAGCGGCACCGCGCAGGCAGCGACCGCCTGCGGCGTCGGCGGCGGAGAGGCCGGCACCGGGTACACGATCTACTCCGGAGCGTTCCTCCTGGTGATGGTGCCGCACTCGATCGCCACGGTCTCCCTCGCCACCGCGACGCTGCCCCGGCTGTCGTCGCTCGCGGCGGACGGGGACCTGCGAGCCGTGGCCCGGCAGGTGGCGTCGACCACCCGCACCGCGCTCGCGCTGATCCTGCCGTTCGCGCTGCTGCTGCCGGTGGTGGCCCTGCCGCTCTCGGACATCGTCTGGGGGTACGCCGCCGCCGCCGACACCGCCGAGGACTTCGCGGTGTCGATGTCGGTCTTCGCGCCCGGTCTGGTGTTCTTCACCGTCCACTACCTGATGCTGCGCGGCTTCTACGCCCTGGAGCGCACCCGGACCGTGTTCTGGGTGCAGTGCGTGATCGCCGCCGTGAACGTCGCGCTCGCGGTCCTCGTGGTCAGCCAGGTCAGCGCCGAGGACACCGCGCCCGGGCTGGCCGCCGCCTACGCCGGGGCGTACGGCGTCGGCGCACTGCTCTCCTACCTCCTGCTCCGGTCGGTCCTCGGCGGGATGGAGACCCGGGGGCTGATCAGCTTCGGGCTGCGCACGCTCCTCGCCGCCGGTCTGGCCGCCGGCGCGGCGTGGGCGTGGCGGACGCTGCTGCTCTCCCTGTGGGACGCCGACGACGGCAAGCTGCTCTCGATCACGCTGCTGGGGAGCGCCGCACTGGTCGACGTCGTCGTGTTCCTCGTGCTCGCGAGGTTGCTGCGCATCCGGGAGATCTCCGAGGTGGTCGGGCTGGTCACGTCGCGGTTCCGGCGCTGACGAAGGGGCATCTGGTCCCGAGGGTCCTCGGCGCGGCTTAGCATGGTGGGGTCAGAGTTGACCTTCGACGGGAGCCGCGTGGCGCACAGGGCCATCGGTCCGGGAAGCCTGGTGGCGTCCCGGTTCCGGCTTGAGGATCTGCTGGAGGAGCACTCCGGCGCACGGTTCTGGCGTGCCACCGACCTGACGCTGGCACGCAACGTCGCCGTGCACGTGATCCGCAGGGACGACCCACGCGCGGCTGCGGTCCTCACTGCCGCCCGCACCTCGGCGACCGTCTCGGACGCGCGCATCCTCCGGGTCCTCGACGCGGTCGAGGAGGACGTCTACGTCAACATCGTCCACGAGTGGGGATCGGGGATCTCGCTCGACAGGTTGCTGCCCGACGAGCTCCTGGAGCCGCGGCGAGCCGCCTGGCTGGTGCGGGAGGTCGCGGAAGCGATCGCGGTCGCCCACCGCCAGGGCGTCGCCCACGGGCGGCTGCTGCCCGAGAACGTGCTGCTCACCGACGTCGGCTCGGTGAAGCTGATCGGGTTCGTCGTGGACGGGGTCCTGCACGGCCGGCGGGCGAGCGGCGGGGCGGCTCCGCCGAGCGAGCACGAGTCCGACGTGCTCAACCTCGGGGCCCTGCTCTACGCCTGCCTGACCGGCAAGTGGGCCGGGTTCCCGGACTCGGCGCTGCCCGCGGCGCCGTACGACCACGACCGGGTGTGCCGCCCGCGGCAGGTGCGGGCCGGCGTCCCGAAGCCGCTGGACGCCATCTGCGACCAGGTCCTCAACCCGTCGCCGCGAGGGCGGCGCTTCGAGACCGCGGTGGAGGTCGGTGCCGCGCTCAGCGAGTACCTCGGGGACACGATCGGCACCCCGGCGGTCGAGGTGTCGGAGGCGACCGCGTTCCTCGACCCCGCTGCTCTGAGGACCCCCGAGGCGAGCGCCGGCCTCAGCCACGACGGGCCGGCAGCGGCCCAGCAGCCGGCTCGACCCGGGTCCGGCGCCCTGGAGGAGACCCAGCCGGGCATCCCCGTCGCCCGGGCCGACATCGCACCGCGCGGCTCGACCGCCATGGGCACCGGCCAGTCACGGCCCTCCGCACCCGCTTCGCCGACCGATCCTGCACCGGTCGACGACGACCGCACGCGCGCCGGGTTCGCGCCTCTGGCGGCCACCGGTCCGCTTCCGCGCCCGGGTGCCGGCGGCGCTCCCCCCTCCGGCTGGGGCTCCGAGCGGAGGGACGACCCTCCGTCGGGCGACCCGCACGAGCGCCCCGGCTCCACGTGGTGGCGGCTGGCGGCGGTGATCGGCGTCCTCGCGGTGGTCCTGCTGGCGGTGCTCGTCGCCCCTCAGCTGGGCGGGACCTCCGACGACGGGTCGGACGACCCTGAGCCGACGGCGAGCTCGGGGCCGTCCGGCAGCACCCGCTCCCTGCAGGTGGTCGAGCCGGCGTCGGTCGACGACTTCGACCCCGACGGCGGCGACGCTCCGGAGGAGAACGCCGACCTGGTGCCGCTGGCCACCGACGGCAAGCCGGCCACGGCCTGGGAGACCAAGACCTACTTCGACGGCCCGGTGCTCGCTCCGTACCGCGCCGGGCTCGGGCTGCTCATCGACCTCGGCGAGGAGACGGAGGTCCGCCAGGTCTCCGTGGAGCTCGTCAGCGGACCGTACGACCTCGAGCTCCTGGCGGCCCCGGAGGGGACCGAGACGGCGCCCACCGGGACCGAGGGGCTCACGACCGTCGAGGCGCGCAGCGGCGCGTCCGGCGAGGTGGCGCTCCGGGGGAACGAGACCGTGCGCACGCGCTACCTCGTGGTCTGGCTCACCGCGCTGCCGCGGGCGACGGACGGCTACCAGGGGGGCATCGCCGAGGTCGTCGTCCGCTCGTGACGCCCGGCGAGGACCCACCGGTCGACGACCGTGACGACCGTGCGCTGCTCGCCGCCCACGTCTCCGGGGACCCCACGGCCTTCGGCGTGCTCTTCGCCCGCCACCGGGACCGCCTCTGGGCGGTGGCCCTGCGCACCACCGGCGACCCCGAGGAGGCTGCGGACGCGCTCCAGGAGGCGTTGATGGCGGCCTACCGACGCGCGGAGAGCTACCGGGGCGACGCAGCGGTGACGACGTGGCTGCACCGGATCGTCGTCAACGCGGCGCTGGACCGCCTCCGGCGGCGCAGGACCCGAGCCACGGAGCCGCTGCCGGACGACCTCGAGGAGCACGCCGGACGGGGCACCCTGCGCACCGGCACCGCGGACACCGAGGACCCTGCCGAGGCCGCGATCCGGGCGGACCGGCGCCGCGAGGTGCTCGCGGCGCTCCGCACGCTGTCCCCCGACCAGCGGGCGGCGCTGGTCCTGGTCGACATGGAGGGCCACTCGGTGGAGGAGGCTGCGGAGATCCTCGGCGTGCCGGCCGGCACCGTGAAGAGCCGCTGCTCCCGCGGCAGGGCGCGACTGCTGCCGCTGCTGGCGGGGAACCGGGACGACGGCCGGAACGTCCCATCCGTGGGCGACCCGAGCACCGGAGGAGGTGGGCAGCCATGACCGAGGGTGGACACGGCCGGGAGCCGCTCACCCCCGAGGAGCCGCTGACGCCGGAGGAGGAGGCGACGGTCGCGCGGATGCTCGCCGAGGCGGGCGGACCCTTGCGGATGCCCGACGACGTCGTGGCCCGCCTCGACGGGGTCCTCGCCGACCTCGAGAAGGAGCGGTCGCCAGGCACCGGCGCCGACGTGGTGGAGCTGCGGTCCCGGCGCCGGTGGCCCCGGGTGCTGCTGGCTGCTGCGGCAGTCGTCGTCGGCGGCTACGCGGTCGGCGCGGTCGCCACCCAGGGGTCGCTGAGCGGCTCCGACGACGGGATGAGCGCCGGCGCGGAGTCCGAGAGTGCGGGGGCCGGGGGCGACTCCGCGCAGGAAGAGTCCGCACCGGGCGACCAGTCCGGTGCCGCAGACTCGTTGAAGGAGCGACCGGACACCTCGTCGGTGCCGGGGTCGACCCAGGACGACAGCAGCGGAGGGGGCAGTGAGGGGGCCGGCGACGACGGCAGCATCACGATGGTGCTCACGGGCGTCCGCCTGCGCTCGGACAGCCTGGACACCGGCGTGCGGCGCGCCCTGCGCGTGCTGGACACCATTCCGCGCCGCATGACCCTCATGGAGGACTACGACCGGCGCGGCGCCCCGTGCCCCGTCCCAGAGCTGGGCAGGCGGGACCGCTCGCTCCCGGTGCGGTACGACGGTGAGCCGGCTGTCCTGGTCGCCGGGCCCGAGCGACGCGGGACCGTCGAGGTGACCGTCTGGTCCTGTGCCGGCGACGAGCTCGCCGCGACGCTCGTCCGGCCGTGAGCCGGCGCTGAGCCGGCGCTGGCCCGGCGGCGGACGGTGCGACGACGGGAATGCCCGGCGCCCTAGGATCGTTCCAGTCGTCGGCGGGCACCGTCTCGACGTGACCCGCCCGGCTCCACCAAGCCAGCCAGCAGCTCTCCGACCGCGAAGGACGTCCATGACCACCGAAGTGCGCCAGGTCATCATCATCGGCTCAGGCCCCGCCGGCTACACCGCGGCGATCTACGCGGCCCGGGCGAACCTGAAGCCGCTGGTCTTCGAGGGCGCGGTCACGGCGGGCGGTGCTCTGATGAACACCACCGACGTGGAGAACTTCCCCGGCTTCCGTGACGGGATCATGGGGCCGCAGCTGATGGACGAGATGCGCGCGCAGGCCGAGCGGTTCGGCGCCGAGCTGATCAGCGACGACGTCACGGCGGTGAACCTCACCAGCGAGATCAAGGAGGTCACCGACGGCGACGGCAACGTCCACTACGCCCGCGCGGTCATCCTGGCCACCGGCTCGGGCTACCGTCGCCTCGACATCCCCGGCGAGGACCGGCTCTCCGGGCACGGCGTCTCGTGGTGCGCGACCTGCGACGGGTTCTTCTTCCGTGACCAGGAGATCGCGGTCGTCGGCGGCGGCGACTCCGCGGTGGAGGAGGCCACGTTCCTCACCCGCTTCGCCAAGAAGGTCTACCTGATCCACCGCCGCGAGGAGCTCCGTGCCTCGAAGATCATGCAGGACCGCGCCTTCGCCGACCCGAAGCTCGAGATGGTGTGGAACTCGACCGTCTCGGCGGTGCACGGCGACGACAAGCTCAGCGCCGTCACGCTGACCGACACGGTCACCGGCGAGGAGCGCGAGCTCCCGGTCACCGGCCTGTTCATCGCGATCGGCCACGACCCGCGCTCCGAGCTCCTGCACGGACAGGTCGAGCTCGACGGCGACGGCTACGTGCTGGTGGACCACCCCTCCACGCGCACGAACCTCGAGGGCGTCTTCGCCTGCGGTGACCTGGTGGACCACGAGTACCGGCAGGCCATCACCGCGGCCGGCACCGGGTGCTCCGCGGCCCTGGACGCCGAGCGCTACGTCGCCCTGCTCGACCAGCTGGCCGGGATCGCCGGACACAGCGAGCCGGAGGGCGTCACGGTCGGCTGACACGCCGCCAGATGGGCACCCGGAACACAACGCGGCTCTCTGGTGTTCACTGAAGACCAGCACGATCCATCGTCACGAACGGAGCAGTACCTGTGGCCGACATGAAGGCAGTCACCGACGCCAACTTCGAGGCGGAGGTCCTGAAGTCCGACAAGCCCGTGCTCGTCGACTTCTGGGCCGAGTGGTGCGGCCCGTGCCGCCAGGTCGCCCCGATCCTCGCGGAGATCGCCGACCAGCACGGCGACAAGATCGACATCGTCAAGCTCAACGTCGACGAGAACCCGGTGATCCCCGCGCAGTACCGCGTGACCGGCATCCCGACGCTCAACGTGTACCAGAACGGCGAGGTCGTGAAGCAGATCGTCGGCGCTCGACCGAAGTCCGCGATCCTCAAGGAGCTCGCCGACTACATCGGCTGACCCAGGTCAGGCGTCACCGGTTGAGGCAGGCCCCACAGGGCATCATGCTGGGCGGACAGCTGTTCGTCAGCGAGGAGCCTTGATGCCGGAGCACCGCAGCACGCCACACCTCCTGCGTGCAGGAGACCGTGGCGAGGCTGTCGCGCAGCTGCGGGAGCGGCTCACCGAGGCCGGGGCCCTCGGGGGGACTGACGCACCGCAGCCGGACGAGGAGTTCGACCACGCCCTCGAGCGCGCGGTGCGTGCCTTCCAGCAGCAGCGTGGGATCACGGCCGACGGGATCGTCGGCCCTGCGACCCGCCAGGCGCTCGAGGAGGCCCGCTGGCGGCTCGGTGACCGGGTGCTGCTGCACCGCCCGGGCAGCCTGCTCGCCGGCGACGACGTCGTCGCGCTCCAGCGTCGGCTGCTCGGGCTCGGCTTCAAGGTCGGGCGGGTCGACGGACGCTTCGGCGGGGACACCGAGCGCGCTGTCCGTGAGTTCCAGCGCAACGTGGGGATGAACCCCGACGGCACCTGCGGACCCGCGACCCTCAAGGCCATCGGGCGTCTCGCCCCCATCGTGGGCGGTGGACGCCCCAACGCGATGCGCTCCGAGGAGCGGATCCGCACGGCGGGGCCGAGCCTGGCCGGCAAGGTCGTCGTCCTCGACGCGGCCGGCAACCTGTCCTCGGACCCGGCGCAGCGCGAGGAGGCCGACCGGGCGACGACCGACCTGGCTCGCCGGGTCGAGGGCCGGCTCGCCGCCACGGGCGTGCAAGCCCTGCTGACCGCCCCGGCGGTGAGCACCCCGGACCAGGAGTCCGACCGCGCGGAGTTCGCCAACCGTGCCGACGCGAACCTGTGCATCTCGCTGCACGTCGACGCCTCACCGAACCCCGAGGTCAGCGGGGTGGCGACGTACTACTACGGCCTCGAGGCGCACGAGGTCCGCTCCTGGGTGGGCGAGCGGTTCGCCGGCCTCGTCCAGCGAGAGGTCGTCGCCCGCACCGGGATGACCGACCTGCGCAGCCATCCACGTGCGTGGGACCTGCTCCGGTGCACCCGGATGCCGGCGGTCCGTCTCGAGCTCGGCTACATCACGAACCCCGAGGACGCGGCGCGGCTGGGTGACCCGGCCTTCCGCGACACGATCGCGGAGGCGGTCGTGGTCGCCGTCCAGCGGCTCTACCTGTCCCCGGAGACCGACCCGCACACCGGCGTGCTCCGGCTGGACGAGCTCAAGTCCCTGCGTCTGGCCACCGAACCGGGCCAGGGCTGATCCCCGTCGCGCTCCGGGGTGCTGCCGGCGCGGTCCGGCCGGGCCGCACGACCTCGAGCACCTTGGCCAGGGCGGCCTCCATCTCCTCGCGCCAGGTGAGCACGGACTTGGTCTCCAGCCGCATCCGAGGATGCCGGGGGTGCGGGCGGCTCGTCTTGAACCCCACCCGCTGGAGGAATTCCACCGGCAGCGCGCATCCGTCGGTCGGCCGGCCCCGGACACCGAAGCCCTCCACCGCCCGCACACCGCCCCGCTTGATCAGGTCACGGGCCATCGCCTGCATCAGCACCCGGCCCAGTCCCCCGCCGCCGTACCCGTCGAAGACCTGCGCGGTCGCGAGCTGCACGGCGTCCTCGCTGACCGGCGCCGTGGGGTACGACGCCGAGCCGGGGAAGTACACCGGCGGGGCGTAGAGCACGAACCCGGCCGGCTGGTCGTCGACGTACAGCACCCGCCCGCACGACCCCCACTCCAGGAGGACCTTGGAGACCCACGCCTCCTTCTCCTCGACCGCGGCGCCCGCTCGCTCGACCTGACCGCGCCGCACCGGGTCGAGCTCCCAGTGCAGGCAGCTGCGGACGTCCTCGGGCAGGTCTGCGAGGGTGTCGAGGGTCAGGCGGGCGATCCGGCGGCTCACGCGCACCTCCTGGCGGACCGTGGGCTCCGATGGATGGGATACTCGATGCTAGTCGCCCGCCCCCGAGGAGCCCCATGTCCGACGGCGTCACCCGTCCCGAGCCTGGCCAGTCGCCGGCCCAGGCTCATGGGCAGCGTCCTGGGCGGCGCAGCAGCACGCGGCTCGACAACTACGTCGACCGGTACGCCGCCCGCACCCACGGGATGACCGCCTCCGAGATCAGGGCGCTGTTCTCCGTCGCGAGCCGTCCCGAGGTCGTCAGCCTGGCCGGCGGGATGCCCAACATCTCCGGGCTGCCGCTCGACGTGGTGGGCGGCGCGATCGCCGACCTGGTGCGCGACCACGGCCCCACCGCCATGCAGTACGGCTCCGGCCAGGGCGACCCGTTGCTCCGGGAGCAGATCTGCGACGTGATGCGGCTCGAGGGGATCGAGGCGCACCCTGACGACGTCGTGGTCACCGTCGGCTCGCAGCAGGCCGTCGACCTGGTCACGCGGATCTTCTGCGACCCCGGCGACGTGGTGATCTGCGAGGCCCCGTCGTACGTCGGAGCGCTCGGTGTCTTCCGTGCCTACGAGTGCGACGTGGTGCACGTCGAGATGGACGCGCACGGGCTCGTGCCGTCGGTGCTGCGGGAGGCCATCGCCGCGGTGCAGGCGTCCGGGCGCCGGATCAAGTTCCTCTACACGATCCCGAACTACCACAACCCGGCCGGCGTGACGCTCGCCGACGAGCGGCGTCACGAGGTGCTGGAGATCTGCCGCGAGGCGGACGTGCTGATCCTCGAGGACAACCCCTACGGCCTCCTCGGCTTCGAGGGCGAGCCGCACCGGGCGCTGCGCGCGGACGAGGCCGACGGCGTGATCTACCTCGGGTCGTTCTCGAAGACCTTCGCGCCGGGCTTCCGGGTCGGCTGGGCGCTGGCGCCGCACGCGGTGCGCGAGAAGCTCGTGCTCGCCCAGGAGTCGGCCACGCTGTGCCCGCCGTCGTTCAGCCAGATGGCGATCTCGGCCTACCTCAAGGCGCACGACTGGCAGGGCCAGGTGAAGAGCTTCCGGGAGATGTACCGCGAACGCCGGGACGCGATGATCTCCGCGCTCGAGGACATGATGCCGGCGGCCACCCGGTGGAACGTCCCCGACGGCGGCTTCTACGTGTGGCTGACGTTGCCCGACGGGCTGGATGCCAAGGCGATGCTGCCCAGGGCGGTCACCGCCCGGGTCGCCTACGTGCCCGGCACCGCCTTCTTCGCCGACGGCTTCGGTTCGCAGTCGATGCGGCTGTCCTACTGCTACCCGACGCCCGAGCGGATCCGTGAGGGCGTGCGACGGCTCGTCGGCGTGATCGAGGAGGAGATGGAGCTTCGCGCGACCTTCGGCGCGGGCGGCCATCCTTTCGAGCGTGGCCTGGAGCGCGGGTACGAAGCGCCCAACACCGACCTGAACTGACACCCGACCCGGCGCGCTGCCGCCCACCCGCACCCACCGGAGGACACCTTGGTCTCGACAGGCTCGACCACCGACCGGCTGGGCTCGACCGGCTCGACCGGCCCGACCACCGACGGGACGTCGGGCTGCGTGCTGGTGCTCGCCGGCGGTCTGTCCCACGAGCGGGACGTGTCGTTGCGCTCCGGGCGACGGGTCTCCGAGGCGCTGCGCGACATCGGCATCGAGGTGGAGCAGCGTGACATCGATGCCTCGCTCCTGACCCGCCTGCGGGAGGACCCGCCCGCCTGCGTGCTGCCGGTCCTGCACGGCGAGTCCGGTGAGGACGGCGCGGTCCGGGCCGTCCTGGACCTGGTCGGCGTGCAGTACGTCGGCTCACCCCCCGAGGCGTGCCGCGTGGCCTTTGACAAGCCGGTGGCGAAGACCGTGGTGGCCGCTGCCGGGGTCCGGACCCCTCGCGGCGTGACGCTCCCCGCGGAGACCTTCCGCGAGCTGGGCGCAGCGGCGGTGATGGCGGGGCTCGTCGACCGGCTGGGACTGCCGCTGGTCGTCAAGCCCGCCAAGGGTGGCTCAGCGCTCGGCTGCAGCGTCGTCCGCGAGGCCGGGGAGCTCCCGGGGGCCATGGTCAACGCGTTCGCGTACGGCGACACGGCGCTGGTCGAGTGGTTCGTCGAGGGGGCCGAGGTGGCCGTGCCGGTCGTCGACCTCGGCGAGGGCCCGCGGGCGTTGCCGGTCGTCTCGATCACGCCCGACGGCGGCTTCTACGACTACACCGCCCGCTACACCGCGGGCTCGACGGAGTTCCAGGTCCCGGCCAAGCTGGACGACGCGGTCGCCGAGGAGTGCGCCCGGGTGGCCGTCGCAGCGCACGAGGCACTGGGGCTGCGGGACCTGTCCCGCTCCGACCTCATCGTCGACGCCGAGGGGCGGGTCTGGTTCCTGGAGGTCAACGTGTCTCCCGGGCTCACCGAGACCTCGACCGTGCCGCTGTCCGTCGAGGCCGCCGGCCTCGACCTGGGGCACCTGATGGCCGAGCTGGTCCGCCGGGCCACCGAACGAGGAGCTGCATGAAGAACGAGGCGACGTACTACACGATCATCGGGCTGGGCCGCACCTGGTTCAAGACGATGGACTTCCAGTTCCGGGTCACCGGGCAGGAGAACATCCCGCGCACCGGCGGAGCCGTCCTGGCGATCAACCACATCTCCTACATCGACTTCCTGATGGCCGGCTACGGCGCCCGCTGGTCGAAGCGGCTGACGCGGTTCATGGCGAAGAAGGAGACGTTCGACCACCCGGTGACCGGCCCGATCATGCGTGGCTGCAAGCACATCAGCGTCGACCGCTCGGACGGTCAGGGCTCCTACGACGAGGCGGTCCGCTACCTGCGCGACGGCGAGGTCGTGGGCGTGTTCCCCGAGGCCACGATCTCGCGCAGCTTCCTCATCAAGGAGCTGAAGACCGGTGCGGTGCGGATGGCGGCCGAGGCCGACGTACCCCTCGTGCCGACGATCCTGTGGGGGACGCAGCGGCTGTTCACCAAGGACCACCCCAAGGACTTCTCGCGGCACAAGACGATCACGGTCACGATCGGCGAGCCGCTCGACCCGCAGGGCGCCACCGCGCACGACAAGACCCAGCAGCTCCACCGGGCGATGTCGGACATGCTCGACAAGGCGATCCGGGAGTACCCCGCCGACGAGCAGCCGCCCGGCTCCTGGTGGCTGCCGGCCTCCTACGGCGGGTCCGCGCCGACACCCGAGGAGGCCAAGAAGCTCGACCAGGAGGAGCTGGCCCGCCGCGCGGAGAAGGCCCGTCTCAAGCGCGAGAGCAAGCAGGCGGAGTAGCCCGCCCCGCCAGCTCAGGACGCAGCTGCACCCCCTCGGGGCTCAGTCGTCCGCCGGGTTCCGGTGGCGCGGCACGTCGGTCAGCTCGTCCATCGACAGGTGCAGCCCGAGCCCGTCGCGGCAGAAGTCCTCGCCGAACGGCGTGAGGTGGATGCTGCGCCGGACGACCTTGGCCCGGCGCACCGACTCCATGGCTGCCAGCACGTCGGGCTGCGCCTCGAGGACCTGGTACTCCTGAGGGTCGCGCAGCGTCTCGCTCGAGAACCAGACGAGTCCCAGCCGCTCCAGGTTGTGGAGGTACGACGGCACCCGGTCGACGTACCTGCACCCAGCCAGCGGGCCGATCATGTTGAGGTTCGCCTGGACCAGCGACGACGACACCGTTCCGATCACGCCACCGGTGCGCACGTCGACGCTCGCCTGAGGACCTCGGCGGAGCAGCAGCAGCAGGATGCGCGCCTCGTCCGGTGCCAGCTCCTCGATGATGCGGGCGTACGCCGGATGGCTGCGGTCGTCGGACCAGACGTCCCTGGACTTGCGGAGCAGCTCGCGACCGGCCTCGTGCAGCGGGTTGACCGGCGGAGCAGGCTCGACCACGTGGGGATGCGGCGCGACCGTGTCGACCGCCTCGGCGACCACCCGGACCACCGGGTTGGCCGCTGCGGCGTGGCGGACCCGGTCCTCCATCTGCTCTCCGACCAGGGCCCGGGTGATGCTGGAGGCAGCCGAGCGCAGATCCTCCGCGAGGTCTCCAGCGTGCTCCGGGTGCAGCGCCACGTCGATCGTCCGGCGCCCCGCGTTCACCCAGCTCGTCGCGGCCCACGCGCCGATCCGGAACGACGACACCGCGACGACCTTGGCCAGGCCCGGGATGTCACCGGCGGTGATCCCGTTGTGGCCGTTGACCCTGCTGGCGCCGTTGACCCCGTTCACACGGCTGCTGCCGTGTCTCTCCAGCTCGCTCAATGTCCGCCTCCACTACCGAAGATCAGGACGTGGGCTACTCCTCCGGCAAACCCCATGATGGCCCCGTGGGCATAGAGCATCCACTCGTCCTCCTTGATGGCCGCCCTGAGCATCTCCACGAAGTCGCGTGGAGGGAGCTCGCGGGTGCGGTGCGCGAAGAGGACGCGGATCTTCTCGGACTGCCGTTGCGAGAAGGCGGCGTCGCGGAACGGGGTGATCGTGTGCGCCGCCGAGTCCTGGGCGACCTGCTCACGGATCGCGTCGAACTCCCGGCCGCCGACGGCTGCCCGCAGGGCGGCCCGGGCGGGTCCGGCAGCCCGGTCGATCGCCGGCCCCATGGCTGACTCCAGCATCTGCTGCGTCCGGTCACCGCGGGGTCCGTAGAGAAGGAAGTTGCCGATGTTCTCCAACGTGATGACCTCCTCGGCGATGATCCGTGCGTAGACGTCGGCCACCTGCGCCTGCCGACGCAGGAACAGGCCGTGCAGCTTGATGCCGAGGAAGCGCTTCTCCTCCACGGGGTCGAAGATCAACGCCATACCCAGGAGGTTCGTCGTCCAACCGACGATCACGCCCAGGATCGGGAGCAGCCACCAGATGCCGAACGAGTGGTCGACGATCGCCACCGGGATGCCGAGGATGAAGCCGAAGATCAACCCGAAGTTGACCATCAGCTTGAGCTCGCGCCTGCCGACGTCGTAGAAGATCTTGTTGACCAGCGCCGGGTTGTTGCGGAAGTGCTCGATCACCATGATCTTCGGGTCGAGCAGCTGGTCGATGTGCTCGCCGATCTCCTCGGTGATGTCGGCGACGATGCCGGGGAGCTGGTTCGCCACCCGCGCGTAGACCGCCTCCTTGAGCCGCGGCGGCAGGTTGTTCCACAGCTGGGGCTGCTGCCGCGTCATCGCGTTGTCGACGATCTCCGGCACCTCCGGAGCCATGATCTGGACGATGTGCTCGGCGATCGCGGGAGGGTCGAGGTGCTGGTAGAAGTCCTTGGGGGTGCCGATCTTCGCGATCGCCTTGTCGACCGCGATGCTGCCCATCTTCGCGGCGCGTGCCGGGACGATGCCCTGCCAGCCGAGCCTGCCGTAGGGGATCCCCGGGATCTCCTGGAGCTTGTGCGGCAGCAGCCGGCTGAGCTCGGCCAGTCCAGGGACGCGGACGCCGTGCAGCCGCACCGGCCGGAAGAGCATGATCAGGCCGGTCCAGTTGATCGCCCAGCCGATGATCCCGGTGAACACGGGGATCGTCCAGAAGACGACCCACTCGTTCTCGATGAGGCTCGAAACGTCGTTCACCCCCAGCGTCTGCTCTCGGCGCCAGCCAGCAGCCATCCAGCGGGACGCTGTCGGCTGTCGTGAGGGTAGCGAAACTCGGAGTTACACGGGGCGTTCAGTGATCAGCGCGATAGCCACCCGATGGATCAGCGACTTGTCGTTCCATCTCTTTGTCGACAAACCGACATGTCGACGACAACGCTGCTCCTGGGCTCAGCCCCACTCGCCGTCCGGCTCGTCGGGCGCGTCGGCGGACGGTCTGGCTGGGCCGGCTGGGTCCATGAGGGCCACGATCCGCTGCAGGTCGTCGAGCGAGGCGAACTCGATCGTGAGGCGGCCCTTGTTGCGACCCATGTCGACCTTGACCCGGGTGTCGAACCGGTCGGACAGCCGGTCGGAGAGCTCGCCGAGCTCCGGTCGGGCTGCCGCGGGCCGCCGGCGAGTGGCCACGTCCGGGGAGCCGAGCTCGCCGACCGCGACCAGCTCCTCGAGACCACGGACGGAGATGCCCTCGGCGACCACACGAGCCGCGAGCCGGTCCTGCGAGTCTGCCTCGGGGACGCCGAGCAGGGTCCGGGCGTGGCCGGCCGACAGCACTCCGGCCGCGACCCGTCGCTGGACGGCGGGGGACAGCTTGAGGAGCCGCAACGTGTTGCTGATCTGCGGCCGGCTGCGACCGATCCGGGTCGCCAGCTCGTCGTGGGTGCAGCCGAAGTCGTCGAGCAGCTGCTGGTAGGCAGCCGCTTCCTCGAGCGGGTTCAGCTCGGCGCGGTGCAGGTTCTCGAGGAGCGCGTCGCGCAGCATCGCGTCGTCGCTGGTGTCGCGGACGATCGCCGGGATGCGGTCGAGCCCCGCCTCCCGTGTGGCGCGGAGCCGGCGCTCGCCCATGATGAGCTCGTAGCGGTCATCCCCGAGGCCCCGGACCACGACCGGCTGGAGGAGCCCGACCTCGCGGATCGAGTGGACCAGCTCCGCCATCGCGTCCTCGTCGAAGACTTGGCGCGGCTGGCGCGGGTTCGGCGTGATGCTGTCGAGCGGCAGCTCGGCGAAGTGCGCTCCGGCAACCGTACGCAGCTCGGGACCCGGAACGGCCTCACTGACCGTCTGACCAGCGGAAACGCCGGTCTCCTCCTCCGGTCCGGTGCTGAGGGAGGTGCCGTCGACGACCGTCGCCGGGGGCGGGATCCGCCCGATCCAGTCGGCCGTCGCTGGTGAGGGAGCCGGCGACGAAACCGGCGTCGGAGCCGGCGACGGGACCGTTGGTGCGGCCGAGGCGCGTGCCCCGTCAGCGGTCGCCTGGTCGCGCGCCGAGGGAGGTTCCAGCGCCTGCGAGGAATCCTCGGCCACCTCGTCCGGGCGGGGTTCCGTGGCCAGAGGCCCCGAGGGGATCAGCGAGCCGAGGCCACGGCCCAGTCCCCGCCGTGCTGGTGGCCGGTTGTTCATTGCTGAGCTCCCTTGGTTGCCATCTCCCGAGCTGCCTCTCGATAGCTGAGCGCCCCTGGCGAGGCCGGGTCGTAGTTCATCACCGACTGGCCGTAGCTCGGTGCCTCCGAGACGCGTACGGAGCGCGGCACCGCGGTCTTGAGGACCCGGTCCCCGAAGTGCTGCCTGACCTCGTCGGCGACGGCCGCGGACAGTCGCGTCCTGGCGTCATACATGGTGAGCAGGACGGTCGAGATGACCAGGTCGGGGTTGAGGTTCGCTCGGACCAGCTCCACGGTCTCCAGCAGCTGCCCGACACCCTCCAGGGCGTAGTACTCGGACTGGATCGGGAGCAGGAGCTCGTCGGCGGCGACCAGCGCGTTGAGCGTCAGCAGCCCGAGCGACGGCGGACAGTCGATCAGCACGTAGTCGAGCCGGTCCTCGCCCTCACCGTGGATCCGGTCGAACGAGGCCAATGCCTTGCGTAGGCGGTTCTCACGGGCAACCACGCTGACCAGCTCGATCTCCGCTCCGGCCAGGTCGATCGTCGACGGCACGACGAGCAGTCCCGGAGCCTCTGTGCTCTCCTGGGCGATCTCAGCGAGCGGGACTGCGTCCACGAGGGCGTCGTAGGACGACGGCGTGCCCCGCTGGTGCTCGATTCCGAGAGCGGTCGAGGCGTTCCCCTGCGGGTCCAGGTCGATCACCAGCACCCGGAGGCCCTGCTGGGCCATCGTGACGGCCATGTTGACGGCCGTAGTGGTCTTTCCCACGCCGCCCTTCTGGTTGGCCACCACCATCACGCGGGTCCGAGCGGGCCGGGGAAGGGGAGGGCTGTCCTGCAGCTCCTCACGAACGGCCATGGCATGCTCGACAACAGCCGCCAGCGGTGTGGTTTCACGTGAAACCCCGAACGTCTCACTGATTCCGGGTGCGTCGTCACTCGTCACGCTCGTCGCCGTCGACGGGTCCGGGGCGGACCGGGCGTCTGGGATGACCGACACCCCCGTGGTCGCCTCCGTGAGCTTGGGACCACTGTGCACCGGCGCTCCTTCTTCCCGTTCGTGGGCCCGCGGCGCGTCGCTGGCCGACACGCCCGAGGACACGCCACCGGCTGACGGCGCGCCGCTCTGCGGTGCCGGCGGTTGATGACGTTCTGCGATGGAACGTCCGACAACTGCTCTCGCCTGCGCGGGCCACCCAAGTGCTGGCCGAGACTGCATCTGCGTGCCCTTGAACGGCCATCCGAGACCCATCTGCACCGCCTGACGCTCGTCGGGACATGGCGACCAACGACCCGACACCGGAACAGCTCCTTGACTATCGACGCTTCTGCGGGCGCCGACGGGAGGTGTTCTTGGCCGTCCGTGGCGCTGTGCCCCAACGTATCCGGGCCGACGGGCCCGCTTCCACTCGCACCACCGTGGTGGGGAAAGACAATCCTTCTTCTTCGATGGTGAGAACTTCTGGCTGCAGTCCACCGAGCCTGGCAATCGTGTCTGACGCCTCGTCCAGCTCCGTCCGAGCCGATTCGCCCTTCATCGCCAGCACGACTCCGCCCTCGTTCACGAGCGGGAGCGACCACTCCAGGAGCAGCTTCATGGCCGCCACCGCGCGCGAGGTCACCACGTCGAACGTCCTGGTCCCGTGCAGCGCCTCAGCGCGACCCCGGACCACCTCGACATTGGAGAGCGCGAGCGACTCCACCGCCTCTTGGAGGAACAGCGTCCGTCGCAGCAGCGGCTCCACCAGCGTGACCCGGAGGTCCGGCCTGCGGATGGCGACGACGAGGCCGGGGAGCCCGGCGCCGCTTCCGACATCACAGACGGTCGCGTCGGACGGCACGAGCTCTGTGAGCACAGCACAGTTCAAGATGTGTCGGTCCCAGAGTCGCGGGACCTCACGCGGCCCCATCAGCCCCCGTTCCCGGGCGGGACCGGCGAGCAAGGCTGCGTAGCGCTCCGCGGTGCCCAGCGCATCGGCAAACACCCCCGCCGCCGCAGCCGGCGTCGGGGGTGTTTCACGTGAAACGGATTCGTCCATGCGGTCAGGCAGGGCGCACGACGACGTACCGTCGCGGTTCCACGCCCTCGGAGTCCGAGGCCAGTCCGGCCGCGGCCACCACGTCGTGGACCACCTTGCGCTCGAACGGGGTCATCGGCTTCAGCGAGACCGGCTCGCCCGAGCTCGTGGCCTGCTCCACCGCATCGCGGGCGACGCCCTCTAGCACGGCACGACGC
>CADCUK010000195.1 GCA_902805865.1 uncultured Nocardioidaceae bacterium
CCTGCGACGCCTCCGAGCCGACCTTCTGCAGGTCCGCAGGCAGGCTCTTCACGTAGGTGGCGATCTCCGTCTTGCCCTGCGCGATCCGCGTCTTCGCCGCAGTCAGGTCGTTGCCGACGATGTCGGCGACCTTGGAGATGACGACGTCCATCTCCTTCATGTACAGCTCGCGACCGGCGTCGTAGAACTCGTTGACCTTGTCCGGCATCCCCATGAGCTTGTCCTTGGCCCACTTGATGCCACCGAGCCAGCCGCCGTACCGGTCCTTCTTGTACGCCGACATCTTGCTGTCGACGTACGACTCGAAGATCGCCTTGGCCTTCGCCTCGCCCTGCTCGAACGCCGCCTCGACCGCGGCGTCGATGCCGTCGAGGATCTTCTTCACGTCCGCCTCGGTGGCCGCGAAGATCCCCTGCACCTTCGCGGTGACCTCGGCCCGCTTGGCCTCGTCCTTCGACTTGGTCTTCCCCTTGTCGGCCACGAGCTTGGAGACCGCCGCAGCCTTGGCGCCGTGCATGCCGGCCATCCCGGCCTGCGTCTCCTCCGTCGCCTGCGCCTTGGTCTGGTCGAGCTCGGCCTTCTCCTGCTGACGGAACTCCCCCGGTGCGGTGTCCGCGTGGGCGGCCGCGGCCTGCTTGTCCGTGAGCGCCTGCTGGAACTCCGGCTCGTTCGACTTGGCGAGCTGGGACTCATCCACCTCGGCGTCGGCCAGCTCCTGGTTGGCCTGGTGCTTGCCCGCCTCGAGGTTGGTCTGCTCGGGCGGTGCAGGTTTGGGCGCCGCCCCGACCGCCGGCACGGTCACCGGCTGACCGGGGTCCTCCTGCGCAAGCGGCGTGACCGGCTTGGGCACCGCCTTCGACTGGTCCGGGGGCGCCTCCGTCGCGGTCTCGATGTCCTTGGCCTGCCCGTCCTTGCCCTGGGTGACGAGCCCCTTGACCTCACCCTTGACCTCGCCCGCCTTGCCGGACGCCTTGTAGTCGTCGGCCTCCTTGAGGGTCTTCGGCGACTTCGCCTCGATCGCGGTCTTCACCGCGGTGATGAACGCCTGCTTGTCGAATGACCCGGCCGGCTGGGCGTCCATCGTGTCGACCTTCGCGGCCTTGGCCTGGCCGGCCAGGTCGTCGGCGGGCCCGAGCGCGGCGCCCTGCGCCTCCGCGGCCTTGGAGGCAGCCGGTGGGTGCGCCTTCTTCGCCTTCGCCACGCCGCTCACCTTGGCGGTGACCGCGACGAAGGCCGGGTCCTCGTCGGGACGCTGGTGCGTCGGGGGTGCTGGAGGCGCGAGCAGCTTGTCGGCCGACAGCGGTGCGAGCGCGGGCGCTGCGGCAGCAGCTGTCGCTCCCGCCGTCGCAGGTGCGCCGCCTTTGGGGGCCGCCTTGGCCGGGCCCGCGGGCTTGCTCTTCTTCGCCGCCGCCTTGCCGAGCGGGGAGGTGGCGGGCACCGGCTTGGGAGGCGGCACCGGCTTCTTCGGTGCGACCGCTCCTGGACCGAATCCGGTCTTGGTCACCGCGAGCGCGGACGGGGGAGGCTTCGGTCCGTCCAGGTCGACCGGGACACCGGCGTCCTTGGCTGCCTTCAACCCCTTCTCGACGGTCTCGACGGTCGGCTCGTCGCGCTTCATCTCGCGCAGGGCGCCGTCGATGTCGACGACCGCCTTCTCGCCCGGAAGCTTGGCCTTGGCGGCGAGAAGGGCGCCGACGGCGGCGTTGCCCGCTTGCCTCTGCAGGGCGAGCACGGCGCCCGGCGTCGCGTTCATCCGGTGCCGTGCGCTGGACAGCGCTCCGGTGACCGCCTCGCGGGGTCCCTCCGACGACCGGGAGGGCGCAGCAGGCGTACGCCGCTGCACCGCAGCGTTCCTGTCCTCCCGCGCCGTCGTCATGGTCCCGCTCAGGCCTGAGCCTCTTCCTCTTCCTCCTCAGCACGCTGGACGAAGGAGCCCTGGACCTCTTCCTCCTCCTCAGCGCGCTGCACGAACGAGCCCTGGACCTCTTCCTCCTCTTCCGCAGCACGTTGCACGGCCATGCCCGGCGAGGGGGCGCTCGCAGGAGCCCGAGCGGTCTGGAGGGATGGCTGGGCCATCACGCGCTCCGCGTTGGCAGAAGCCTCACGCTCGAAACGGTCCGACGGGTCGCTGACCTTGACCCCGTTGCCAGCCGGTGTCCCGTCGACCGGCCCACTGCGCTGTTGCACGACGTGGGTGAGCTCATGGGCGAGGAGCTTCTGACCGCCGCTCGAGCCCGGGTCGTACTGACCCCGCTGGAAGACGATGTTGTTGCCGGTCGTGTACGCGTGTGCGTTGACGGCCTGGGCCGAGGCGTGCGCTGCGCCGTCGGTGTGGACCCGGACGTCCCCGAAGTCGTGCCCGAGCCGCTGCTCCATGTCCGCCCGGACCGGCGCCGCCAGCGGCTCGCCACCGGAGGACACCACCCCGAGGACCGGGGACTTCTCCTCGCCCTCGACCATCCGTTGCACGGCTCCGTTGCCGACGCACCGCTGGAGGTGCGCCAGCCCGGGGGCGCCGAGCACGTCGGTCCGTCCCTCCGTCGCTGCGCGGAACACCATGGCGGCGTCGCGATCGTCGAGGCGTGCCCCCTTCGGGCGGAGGCTCTCGGACTCTGCGTGGTCGTGACTGTGGCTGTGCATGACGACCTCCTGGGCTCAGACCTGCCACGACGCTGGCACCGCAGGCCGCCTCTGACCAGGTTCCGTGCGGTCGCCGAAAGGGCAGCGAGCACTGCCCGATCGGGCGACCGCTCACGCGAGCACGGACCAGTAGCGTCCGAACTCGCTCTCCAGGCACAACCGACCGAGCTTGCGGTACTCGCGCTGCACTGCGGTGATGAGGTGCCGCATCCGGACCACTCCCCCGTCCTCGGCAGCGAAGTAGGCAGCGGTCACGGCCGCGGAGCGGATCGCGCCGCCGGCCAGCTCGAACGAGTCCGCGCAGAACGCCAGGTCCAGGTCGGGGTCCCGGACGAGGCTGCCACCCAGCGACTTGTCCCACAGCGCCCTGCGGTGGACAGCGTCGGGCAGCGGGAAGTCGACGACGACGTCGAGACGGCGGGTGAAGGCCTCGTCGATGTTCGCGCGGAGGTTCGTGGCCAGGATCGCGAGGCCGTCGAAGGTCTCCATCCGCTGCAGCAGGTAGGCACTCTCGATGTTGGCGTACCGGTCGTGCGCGTCCTTGACCTCGGACCGCCGGCCGAACACGGCGTCCGCCTCGTCGAAGAGCAGCACCGCGTTCACCCCGGTGGCGGCCGAGAAGATCCGCTCGAGGTTCTTCTCGGTCTCACCGACGTACTTGTCCACGACGGTCGCCAGGTCCACGACGTACAGGTCGAGCCCCAGCTCGCGCGCGATCACCTCCGCCGACATCGTCTTGCCGGTGCCGGAGTCCCCGGCGAAGAGCGCCGCCACCCCGTGCCCGCGTCCACCGCCGGGCCGCATCCGCCAGTCGCCGAGCACCGTCTCGCGGTGCCGGGCGCGGAGCGCCACCTCCCGCAGCGAGATCAGGACCGGCGGGGGCAGCACGAGATCGTCCCAGCCCACGGCCGGCTCGACGCGCCGGGCGAGGCGCTCGAGTGCCGACCCGTTCTCCGCACGTGCGCCCGCGCGGAGGTGCGCCGCGGTGACCCGGCCGTCCGGGGAGAGACGGGCCTGCACCTGGGCGGCCCTGGCGGCGCGCGCGACCCCCTCGGGGCGGAGCCGGAACTGCGTCGTCGCGTCCAGCGAGTCCCGCTGCATCCCTGCACCCGCGAGGGCGAACCTCCACAGCTGGCGCCGTTCGGCGTTCGTGCTCGGCGGCACCTCGAGCAGCAGCGGAGGCACAGCGCACCAGTCCGGGTCCCACGCCGAGTCACCGACGAAGACGGTCGGCGACGGGGTGGCCACGAGCGCGTCGAGCACTCCCTGGAGCTTCGTGACGGCCTTGACCGGACCTGCCACCAACCCGGCGCCGGAGAGCCGTGCTTCCCGGGTGGCGAGCCGAGCCAGCCGCTCCGGCTCCGGCTGTGCTGCCAGCCGTTCCAGGTCGACGAGCAACGCACCCGCGCCTGTCAGCCTCAGCGCCTCCACCGCCAGCACCCGGCCAGAGCCGGTGGGTGGTTCCCGGAGGTACACCAGGACTGGGCCTTCGCTGATCGCCCCGGCGAGGGCGCGTGGGTCGCCCCACGGCACCTCCGGCAGATCGGCGAGGACCGGTCCCAGGGCCGCATCCGGCGCGTCGTCCCCGAGCAGGTGGGCGACCACCCGGTCCGGGACCCGGAGGGTGCGTCCCGGGAAGGGGCGGTCGGTGTCCTCCACCTGCAGCAGTCCGCCGTCGACCAACGGACCGTGCACCAGCCGTTCGTACCCTGCCGGCGACGCGAGCGGCACACCGCACAGCTCCAGTGCGACCCCCACCGTGGGGCGGCGGCGGGTCACGTCGTCGTTGAGGTAGCCGAACAGCTGCTCGAACCGCGCATCGACGTCGCAGGCCAGCGCCACGAGCAGCAGGTCGGCGTCGAGCGAGTCGAGGTCGAAGGTCGCGGTCAGGTCGCGGAGCCTCAGTCGGTGGCCGGCATCCTCGGCCTCGTCCGCGGCTCGTTCCGCGGCAGCAGAGCGCGTCGCCGCCTCCACCGACCCGAGCGGGTCGCCGTGCGGCCGGTCCGCCGCGAGCAGCCGGGTGACCGCCGCATCGGTGAGGTAGAGCCCGCGGAACGGGTCGTCGGGATCCGGGTCGACCGATCGGCGTGCCGTCACCAGGGCCCGGACGCGACACTCGATCACGCCCACCCGGCCCAGGACGTAGCCGAGGTCCTGCTCGGCCCTCACGTGCGTCGCCTTCGTCGGGGCGTCGGGGTGGTGGCCTCCGTCCGGTGCTCGTTCCTGGGCGGAGGCACGTGCTTGCGGCGGCGGACGTCCGTTCCCCCGTCGACCCGGTCGCTGAGGTCGACTGCGGGCCCCTCGGTGACCGGGGGTCCGACCTCGTAGACCACGCCGGTGTCGATCGGGCTGGTGACGACGACGTCGATGGACGGCTTCAGCTCGCCGCCCAAGGCACTCCACACGTCGGCGAAGCCACGGTCCTCCGGTGGCGGAAGCCCCACGGTGACCGGGACGTCGAGGCCGGTCTCCGCGAGGTTCCCGACGACCATGTCGCGCGGCACGGCGTCGAACGACAGGAAGCAGCGCAGCAGCGAGTCGAGCAACCGGTGCTCGTCCTCCGGGCGCTGGGTCCACGCAGTGACCAGGTAGGACAGCTTGAAGAAGCGCGGCGCCGGGCGCCTGGAGACCACGACCCCGTCGGGTCCCCGCTGCTCGGACCAGCCGCGCTCACGCCGACGGAGGTCCTCGCGGATGTCGTAGAGGTACATGTTGACCGTGGGCGTGTTGCGCCGCGCCGCCCAGTCCTTGGTGGGCGCATCGAAGACCACCTCCACGTCCGGTGACACCCCGGCGCGCGTGCGCACCAGCTCTCGCATGACGTCGTCGACCTCGGTGATCATCGGCTCAGCCTCTCGTCAGGAAGGTGGGCGCAGCCATGAGCCGTGCGACGACGAGCACCTTGGTGTCGACGGACGAGAACTCCTTCGGCACGCTGCGCGCGATGAGCTTTCGGTCGCCGAGCCGGTCGTGGCGGACCAGCAGCAGCGGCACCCGCAGGGTCCCGTCCCGGGCGACCCTGAACGGCCCCCGGTCCACGATCAGCCCCTTCTTCCACCTCAGCATCACGCCCGTGCGCGGCGGGAAGTCCTCGCCGTACGCCAGGAGGACCTGGCCCGAGCGTCCAACAGCCGGGAGGATGCGGATCACCGGCTGGTCGACCTTCAGCCTCGCCCGGTCGGTGTTGTTGGACTCGTCCGGGTCGGAGGTGGTGGTCGTGACGGACGCGCGCACCCGATGCACGCCCTCCTTGAGCAGCTCGAGATCGATCTCCAGCACCTGCTCCTCGCCGGATGCCATCGAACCGAGGTCGCAGACCGTCTGGTTCTCCAGGCACGGCAGCGAGGCCACGCCGTCCAGGTCGGGGACCGGGTACGTCGTGACCAGCCCCACGTCCTCGGCCTCGTCGGGGCCGTCGTTGCTGACCGTGATCGTCGCCGTACGACGTCCGCCCACCCAGCCCTGGACACGGTCGACCTCGACGTCGACCCGGACATCGGCCTCGATGACCTCGGACTCGACCACCACGTAGGGCGCCTCGTCCTCGTTGTTGGCGAGCTGCGGGTCGTACGACGCAGTGGTCACCTTGCCCCGGGCGGTCCCGGTGACGGGCTCGTCGTACTCGAGGGTCACGACGTAGTCGAACGTCTCCCCGGGATCCAGGTCGCGTAACCCACAACCGGAGCCGTTGCCGGAGCAGCCCGGGCCGCTGCCCGAGGGATCGCCGTCAGCGGTGTGGCTGGTGGTGAGCACGACGTCCTGAGCAGTCGTGGGTCCCTTGTTGGTCACGGTGTAGGTCGCGGTGATCGGGTCGCCGGTCAGGGCGGGACTCCCTCCGATGACGACCTTCACCGAGACGTCCGCGCGTGGGTTGGGAAGCTCGCCGTACGTCGGTTCGGTCTCCGGTCCCGGTAGCTGCGCCACGGTCCGCACGCCGGTGCCATCGGGCTCGATCGCGTAGATGCCTCGTTGGTCCGGCCGCCCGGCCGGCTGGCCGGCAAAGGCGATCTCCGACCCGTCCGAGGCCCAGGCCGGGTCCTCGGCCACGGAGATCAACGATCGGCTCTCGGTCGGTCCCCCGTTCTGGTTGCGTCCCTGGAAGCCGGTCACCGACCTGTCCGCGATCACGGTCTCCGGCTCGTCCGGTGTCGACTCCCCCGGCCCCGGCTCTTCGGTGTCGGCGAGGTCGATGACCCGGATCGCGCCCCGGTGGTGGAAGGCGATCTGCTGCCCGTCCGCCGACCACGCGGGTGAGTCGCCGAGGACCCTCTCCCCGGGCACGGGTCTCGGGCCGAGAGGCGCCGGGTACAGCAACGGGCGCGCGTTGCCACCGTCGGCCGCGTCCACCACTGTCAGCTGCTGTCCGGAGTCAGGTGGAGGCATCGGCTCGGCACGGGAGCGCGCCAACGTCGGCCCCGGGTCGCCGACTGCGCGGGCGAGCGCGATCCGGTCGCCGTCCGGGGACCAGGTAGGCCCGGTGTCATGGAGCAGCTCACCCACACTGACCGTGTGCGCCGAGCCGCTCGACACGTCCACCACCCACACCTGCGGCCAGGCGTAGAACAGCTGCTCGCGCACCACGACAGCGCGGTACCTCGTGAAGGCGACCCGCGTGCCGTCGGGTGACCAGGCAGGGTCCACGTCGACGTAGTGCTCCTCCCGCCCCGCAGGAAGCACCAACACCTGCGTCCCGTCCAGGCGTTCGGCCACCAGCATCCGGCCTTGCTCCCCGGGCACGTCACGGCTGTAGGCCAGCCACTCGCCGTCGTCGGAGTAGTCAGGACCCGCCTCGTCGTAGTCGAACGAGGACTCGTCGTCGGAATAGGTTCGCGCGACCAGGGTCCTGCGGCCCGATCCGTCGGCGGCCAGCACGTCGGAGATGTCGGCGTCGTGGGACCGCGCCGTGTAGACGAGCACCGCCGCTCGTCGCGGGTCCGGCTCAGCGACTGCCGCGGTCAAGGTGGCACCGTCCACGAACGTGGCCGGTGAGACGCCCGTCGGTCCCTCGTCATTCGGTCCCTCAGAACGGTTTCGCACGGTGACGACGACCTGGTCCCGCGACGTGGCGCCAAGGGCGTTCTCGACTTCAACGGTGACTGTGACGGTGTAAGAAAATGGCGGCGGATCCCCGCTCGGCGGCTGGAAGACGTACTGAATTTTCGCGGGGCGATCCTCGAGCGTTTCCTTGTGGTCCCCGTAGTCGAACGTGAACGTGTAGGTGAGCCCCTGGTTCAGGCGGTCCATGGAACCCGACGCGTCCACCGGAACGGTGGTAGGGCCATTCGTGATCACAGTTGCGGTCGGGGACTGGCCGTCGACCTTCAGATCCGCCAGAGGCTCGGCATCCTGGAAACCCTCGCGCCACGCGGCGTGGGACTCGGCGACGCCGGGCTCGGCGACCACGGCCGTCTCCGACTCGAGGTATGGCGACTCCTCATCACCGTGCGAGTTGATCACTGGAGGTGATCCTTCTGTCGGCTCCTGTCCGACGTCGTAACCGACCTCGGCGACCCAGATGTCACCCGCAGGATCCGTCTCGGTGCTCGTGAACGCGAGCTGTACGTCGACCGAGGGGTCCGGTTGCGGGGACCATGCAGCCTCGCTCGACTGCATCTGGCCGTCGGCCCACGCCGGGTGGAACGTGGCCGGATTCTCCTCCGGGTCAGTGGAAAGACGCAGGAAGGCGAGAGATCCTTCGGGTAGGAAGCTGGTCGTGGTGAACGCGACCCAGTCCTCGCCCTCCTCCTCACCCTCGAGCGATGTGATCGTCGCCTGGGTCTCGGCGCCGGGGTCGTCGGTGAGCCTGAGCGGTTCCGACGCGGCCTCGGCCACACACCCGCATGAACCGCCATCGACGTCGATGTCGAGGTAGTAGAGGTCTCCGAGCGGGTCCTCCCTGGTGCTGCTGAAGACGAGCCCCTGCCCGTTGGGCGTCCACGCCGGCCACAGGTCGACCGGTCGGTCCGCGCCGAGCTCGTCGTCGGCCCCGACGTCAGTGAGCTGGGTGACCGTCCATCCTTCGCAGGCGCCGAGCTCCTCGCCGGCAGCTCCCCCGCCATCGTCGGTCTTCGTGGCCACGTAGATGTCCCAGCTGCCGTTCAGGTCGGACGCGTAGGCGATCTTGTCGCCGCGGCGAGTGATGACGGGGTGCGACTCCGTCGCGCCGTTGTCGCACGTCACCGCCTCGGTGGACTTGGCATCCTCTTCGACCGGGACCGCCCGCAACGAGGTCACGTACACCTCGCCGTCCGCATCCCCTTCACGCGTGCTGACGAAGGTCGACCCGCGCTCGGCGCTCCAGAAGTCTTGTTGCGGGACCGATGCCTCGCCCTCGTGCGTCGTCTTCTCGCCGAGGTCGTACCGATCGGTGACCCGGGGTGCCGCCTCTGCCGTCGGCTTCTCCAGCAGGGCGCCTCTCAGCTCGTCGCGGTCGTCGGTGAACGCGATGTGCCGCGTGGTCGCCGGCAGTGCCGAGACCGGGGCGGTCGGCACGACCAGGAGGCCGACGAGCAGCCCCGATGCGCCCAAGACGGTCGCAACGACCCTCTCGCGGCTCATGGGACACCTCTTCCGCGCAGCCTCAGCACGTGCGAGGCCGCGACTCGTCGGGCCATGGGGCCACTGTCGGCCGCGGCCGAGCAGTCCTTCCCCGGTCGCTGGGCAACGCAACGGGCAGCCGCTGCCGCACCAAAGGGCAGAAGGCCGGCCGCGTCGGGCGCATCCGGATCAGATCAGTCCGGCGCGGAGGGCGTACGCGACGGCGTGGGACCGGTTGCGCAGCTGCAGGCGGGTCGTGACGTCGTGGAGCACGTTCTTGACGGTCCGCTCGCTGTAGCAGAGTCGGGCGGCTATCTCCGAGGTGTCACAGCCGTCGGCCACCAGCCTCAGCACCTCGATCTCGCGGTTCGCGAGCCCCGCGAAGGTCATGCCACGAGGGCCGAGGACACCCCGCTGCAGCGCACCGACCTGGCCGAGAAGCTTGCCGAGCAGGTCCGGCGGGACGCTCCCCTCTCCGTTGACTGCCCGGGAGATCACCTGCACCAGGCGCTCCCCCGTCGCCTCGTTGCGCCGCACGAGACCCACCACGCCAGCCTCGACCGCCGCGACCAGGTCGCCGTCGTCCAGCTGGCCGGCGACCAGCACGGTGCGGGCCTCGCCTCCGCGCTGCACGACGCGGAGCAAGCGGATGGCGTCCTCGTCGACCGTGTCGACGACGAGGACCGTGACCCGGGCCAGATGGGTCTCGTCCTTGCCGAGCACCCGCACCTCTGGGCGGCAGCGCAGCTGGCTGACCACGCCCGCCTCGGAGATGGGGTCCCATGCGTGCACCTGAACAGGTATGCGTTCCATGCGTTCGGCTCCTCCCGTTGGGTTCTACGTCGACCACCCGACCCCGGGACGAGCCTCCGCCTTCTGACTCTTCAGGCACTCAACGGGGACTCAACGGGCACCGCGAACTGCCCGGAAGTCCGACCGCGAGGCGGCGTTGGCGGGGGCACGCACCCGTACTTTCTGCACATGAGCACGACAGCGACGCTCGACACCCCGAACCTGCGCCTGGATCCGGGCGGTGAGGTCACGATCCCGGTGACCATCCGCAACACCGGGGACGTCGTCGAGGGGTACGAGATCGTCGTGGTCGGACCACCCGCCGCGTGGGCGACCGTGCAGCCGCCGACCGTCTCGCTCTATCCGGGTGCCTCCACGACCGCCACGATCAGCTTCCACCCGCCACGTGCCGCGGCCGTCCCAGCCGGAGAGATGCGGTACGGCGTCGTGGTGACGCCCACCGAGCACCCGGACGAAGCCGTCGTCCCGGAGGGCGTGGTGGAGGTCCTGCCCTTCCTGGACACCACCGCCGAGCTCATCCCGCACACCTCGCAGAGCAGTCGCCAGGGCCGCCACAAGATCGCGGTCGACAACCGCGGGAACGTGCCGGTGACGGTCGTGCTGATGGCCGTCGACGACGGCAACCGCCTGAAGTTCCAGCTCAACCCGCCGTCGACGACCACCAACCCCGGTGAGGCGGTCTTCAGCGACGTCCGGGTGAGCCCCGTCAAACGGCTGTGGCGGGGTTCCCCGATCACCCACCCGTTCATGGTGGTCGTGACCCCGCAGGACAGCACCGCGGTGGAGCTGCAGGGCAGCTACGTGCAGACCGCGGTCATCCCGAAGTGGTTGCCGAAGCTGCTCCTGGCGCTCCTCGCCCTGCTGCTCCTGCTCGCCGTGCTGTGGTTCCTCGTGCTCAAGCCGACCGTCACCTCCGCCGCGGAGGAAGCCGTCGCGGAGGACGTGGAGCAGGCGGAGGAACAAGCGGCCGCCGCTGAGGAGCAGGCCGCCGCCGCCGAGGAGCAGGCCGCGGCAGCGAACGAGTCGGCCGGCAGTGCCCAGCAAGCCGCCGGGCAGGTGGACAAGGCAGCAGGGAAGATCGACGACGTGGTCGGCGGGATCATCAACCCGGAGGTCACCACCACGGTGACGCCACTGGCGGAGCGGCTGACGGCCGACCCGGGACAGGCCAACGACGAGACAGCAACCTTCACCGTGCCCGAGCGCCAGACGATGGAGATCACCGACATCGTGCTCAACAACCCGCAGGGCGACTTCGGCACGGTGGAGGTAGCCATCGATGACGAGACCCTGTTCGAGATGGGCCTCGAGAACTTCCGCGACATCGACTACCACTTCGTGACTCCGTTGCGCGCCAATGCCGGTGACGTGCTGAGGATGACGGTGGAGTGCAACGAGGTGGGTCGACCACCTCGGCAACCGAAGCCGGGCACCTGCAACGTGGCGATGTTCTTCGGCGGCGAGCTCACGAAGCGGATCCCCCAGGAGGAGTGACACCGGGACGCGCCAGGCTCAGCCCTGCTTCGGCAGCATGGACGATGCGGTTTCGGTGACGACGCCGAGCGAGGCCAGGACGTCGGCGTACGAACGGCGAGCGCGTTCCGCGGCCGCGAGGTCCCCCGCCGCCTGGTACGACGAGACGAGCAGGCGCCACGACGCGTCGCGGCAGGGGTCGATGTCGATGCTCTGCAACGCGGCAGCGGCGGCGTTGCCGGGGTCGTGGCGGGAGAGGTGGAGCTCGGCGACCGCCGCAGCTGCCTCGGCGGCGCGGGACCGGTAGTGCTCCCGATGACCGAGCACCCATTCCTCCGGCCCGTCCTCCGGCAGCACGTCTCCGGTGTAGAGGTCGAGAGCCTCGGCCAAGGAGGAGACGGCGTCGGCGACACGTCCGGCGGCCCGCGCGAGGTCGGCGGCCGAGAGCGCGCCGTCGAAGGAGCGCAGGTCGCACGTAGCGCCGGGTGGGAGTCGGAGCACGTAGCGCTCGCCGTCACGCAGGAGCAACCTGCTCGCGCCACGGGCAGTCCCAGGCTCCAGAGCCCTTCGCAGGCTGGAGATGGAGACGTGGAGGTTGTGGGTACCGGCGTCGGGATCCAGGTCCCGCCAGAGCGCGTCGATGATCAGCTCACGGTGCACCGGCCGACCTGCGTGCAAGGCGAGCAGGCGCAGGAGGGCGCGGGCGCGCGGGCGGACTCGCGTCAGGTCCGGGGCAGAGCCATCGATGCGGATCTCGAACCGACCGAAGCACCGCAGCGCCATCGCGCTCCGCTCGGTGACTTCGACCTCGGCCGCTTCGATGCTCGCTGCCGGTGGGTGGGCGGCAGCCCACGGCCGGAACGTCATCCCCACCTCGTCGGCGACCCGCTCGGCAGCAGCGATCGAGTCCGGAAGTCGTTCGGGCTGGGACATCCCGTGGGCGGCGTAGGCCAGGGCGAGTGCGCCAGGGACGACGGCGGAGTGGGCGAAGGCTTCGGCGGAGGCCGCCTCGCGTTCGGCGTCGGGAAGTCCCTGTGCAGCCGCGGTGTACGCGAGTCCCGCACGCGCCCAGGCCTCGAGCACCGGTGCACCGAGCGTTCGCAGCGTCGTCGCGAGCTGCTCGAGCGGCGCAGGTTCGGCACGGCCGGTGCGCAGCTGGGACACACACCGCAGAGCCATGGCCAGCGCCGCTCCCCAGTCCGCGGCACCGGTCTGCGGACGCGTCGGCACGCCTCCCGTTCGCGAGCTCGACCCCGGCACGGCCGCCTGCTCCGCCTCGACCTCGGCGACCGACCGCGCCAGCCTGGCCAGCCAGGGCAGCTCAGCGGCGGCTGCGTCGTCCACCACTTCGTGCGCGAGGTCCGCGTCCGAGGAGAGCGCAGCCGATGCGAGGCGGGCGGCGACGTACAACCGTGGATTCTCGGCCTCGGCCACGACCTCCTCGAACTGCCGCGCGGCTGCGCTGCTGTTCCCCGCGAGCAGGAGGGCGATGCCCTCGACCAGGGGCGCCCACGTGTCGTCGAGACGCGCCGCCCGGTCCGCGACCCCGACGGGGTCGTACCGCAATCCCTCGAGCAACAGCTGCGACCAGTCACGGTCCCCGCCGGGAGCCCCACGGCTGTCGCCCGCCCACGCACGCAGCTGCTCGACAAGGGCACGCGCGTCCTCCGTGACATCCGAGGGGTGCCCGTCGGCCAGTCGCTCCGCGAGCCGCAGGGCCTCCGGCAGCTGCCCGTCATCGACCGCGGTCATCACCTGGGCCAGCGCGAGACGCGGCTCCGACGCCAGCACCGACGTCGGTACGTCGCGGAGCCAGCCGGTCCTGCTGCTCTTCGTCACCTCGCGGCCGTGCTCCTGGACCAGCCGCAGCACGGACGCCCAGTCACTGTTGCCCGCATGGACGCGAAGAGCTTCCTCCACCGACCCCTCCGCCTCGAGGACGCGAGCGGCCCGGTCTCGCCATCGGGCCAGCTCCTCTGCTCCGAGCTCCTCCGCCAGCTCGCCTTCCAGGTGTTCGCGCATCACGGCGTGGTAGCGGAAGGACTGCCCACCGTCCGTCGACGTTGTGAGGGCCTGCCAGCGCTCCAGGTCCGCCAGCAGCCGCTGGCTGTCACGCCGCCCGAGCAGCTGGTCGCAGCGAGCAGCCGTGAGCACCTCGAAGACCCAGGTACGCCGGACGAAGTCGCCGAGCTCGTCCGGCAGACCGTCCAGCACCTCCCAGCACAAGTAGTCACGGGCGTACCGAGCAGCGCCGGGACCACGGATCAACCGACGCCGCGCCGCCGGGGTGGCGTCGGTCATGGAGAGGTGGAACATGTGGAGCGCCGCCGCCCATCCGCCTGTGCGCAGGGTGAGCAGGGCGGCATCCTCGGCAGGCAGTGGCGCGTCGTACACGTCCCGGAACAACGCCTCGACCTCCTCGTGGCGGAAGCGGAGCTGCTCGCCTGTGACCAGGAAGCCGCGCAGCTCGGAGCGGGCGAGGTTGTACGCCGGGAGCCGTCGGGAACCGACCAGGATGTGGAGCGCTGGTGGCGCCGCGAGCAGGAGGTCGTAGACGAGGCGTTCGGCCTCCGGTCCGCCGAGGTGGAGGTCGTCGATGACAAGCACCAGAGGTGCCTGCCGCGCCTAGAGGACGTGGACCAGCGAGCCGACGTCTGCGACCGGCAGAGGCACTCCCACAGCAGACCCGATGGCGGCAGCCAGGCCGCGGACCAGCGAAGGCTCCTCGGAGTCAGCGGAGTCGACCCGGTACCAGGCGAGGTCCACGGACGCCTGGCGTGCCCACTGGGCCATGGCCGTCGTCTTCCCGTAGCCCGCCGGGGCCACGACCATGCCCACCACGGAGCCGAGGGTGCGCTCCAGGCGGTCCACCAGCCGCGCTCGAACGACGCCGTCAGCTTCAGGGATCCGCAACCGCGCCAGAGGAAAAGGCGTCTCGGTCTCCGCAGCGCTCGGCGCTGGACCCTTGGCGACGTGCAGGACGGGTTGCGACGCCGCCGCAGCGAGCACGCCGAGCACCGCTGCGGTCACGGTGGCGAACGGGCCCACCCCGAGGAGCAGGTCGAGGAGCACCCCGAGCAGCACCGCCAGCGCAACGACGCCGGCGAGGAGGAGCGACGCCCGGCGGCGGTTCGACGTGACCCGGTGGTGCAGGTCGAGCCCCGACGGCCGCTCGGCGACGCTCAGAACCTCACGTCCACAGGTCCGCGTGAGGCGTCGTCGGCCTCGAAGTACTCGCGCTCCTCGAAGCGCATGGCGTTGGCGATGACCACCGTCGGGAACGTCTGGATCTTGGTGTTGTAGCGCTGCACGGTGTCGTTGTAGAACTGCCGCGCGTAGGAGATCCGGCTCTCGGTGCCGCTGAGCTCCTCCTGCAGCTGCAGGAACCCCTGGTTGGCCTTGAGGTCGGGGTAGGCCTCGGAGAGGGCGAACACCTGGCGCAGGGCGCTCGTGACGACGCCTTCGGCCTGCGCCTGCTCGGCCGGGCCGGATGCGGCGCCCGCCGCGCTGCGGGCGCGGATGACGGCGTCGAGGGTCTCCTTCTCGTGCCCGGCGTAGCCCTTCACCGTCTCCACGAGGTTGGGGATGAGGTCGTGGCGGCGCTTCAGCTGCACGTCGACCTGGGCCCACGCGCCCTCGATCTGGTTGCGCAGCTTGACGAGGCCGTTGTACATGAGGACGAGCGCGAGCGCGACGAGCACCACCAGGGCGAGCAGGATCAGCAGGGCGGTCATGTCGTCTCCTCGTGCCGACGTGGCAACGGGAGCGTAGTGGCGGGCCCTTCCCCGGGGGGCGAGGCGCCCCACGGGGTCCCCGACGCACGAGGGCGCCAAACGTACGATTCGCCCATGCCCCTCCCCGGCACCGCCTCCGCCGACCCCACGGCCACCGACCGGTGCGCAGCGCGAGCAGCAGCCCGAGCCGCCGCCCGGCGAGGCGCCGCCGTCGCCGTCGTGTTCGGCGCGCTGCTTGCTGCCGGTTGCGGCGACGGCGGCGACGGCGACGACGGGGCCGAGGGGCTGGAGGGGTCGACGACCACGACCAGCGCCAGCCCGCCCGGGGAGGCGACCTCCACCACGACCACGACGTCGGCCCCGCCATCCACCACGTCGACCACCGCCACCCCGTCGACCACCACGACCACGCGCCGCTTCGACGGCTCCACGGCGCGGGTGGAGCTGCCGCTGCCGGCCTCCACCCAAGAGGTGGTCTCGCACACCGACCTCACGGTCCAGGTAGCAGGCGGTGAGGAGCGGATCACGTTCGGCTTCGACGGCGCCCTGCCCGGGGCGGTCGTGGAGTACGTGGACCGGCCGGTGCGGGAGGCCGGGTCGGGGGACGAGGTCGACGTCGCCGGCGACGCCGTGCTGTCGATCCGCTTCGAGCCCGCATCGAGCGCCGTGCTCGACGGGGAGGAGGTCACCCGCACCTACGCCGGCCCGAACCGGGTCGCGGGCGCCGGCACCGTCCTCGAGGTGGTCAGGACGGGCGACTTCGAGGCGGTCTACGAGTGGGCCGCCGGCCTCGGCTCCGAGGTCCCGTTCCGGGTGGAGTCCGATCGAGAGGCGGCCACCGTCACGATCGTGGTCCCCGCGGGCTGAGGGCCGGGACGCCTCGCCTCAGCGGAGCTCCCGGTACAGCTCGAGGTACCGGGCGGCGAGGCTGTCCATCGACAGCTCGTCGGCACGGGCCGTGCCGGCCTCGACGAGATCCCGGGCCAGCGCCCGGTCCCCGAGCACCCGGCTGAGGGCCCCGCCGAGGGCGGTCCCGTCGCCGGGGGGCACGAGCAGGCCCTCCCGGCCCGGCCTGGCCACGTTGGCGTAGCCCGGGAGGTCGCTCGCCACGACCGGGGTCCCCGCGGCCATCGCCTCGAGCAGCACGACGCCGAAGGACTCGCCCCGCAGCGAGGGCGCGCACAGCACGTCGGCCCCCCGGAGCCTGCGGTTGCGCTCCTCGTCGTCGATGCGGCCCAGCCACACCACCCGGGGATCGTCGGCCACCGACCGGCGCAGGGCTGCGCTGTCCGGACCGTCACCTGCGACCCACACCACGGCGTCGGCCGGGAGGTGCGGCAGCGCCGACAGGAGCACGGCGAGGCCCTTGCGCTCCTCGTGGCGACCCACGAACAGGATCGTCGGCCCCTCCGTCGGCCACGGGGTCGCCTTGGCGAAGCGGCCCACCTCGACCCCGTTGAACGTCTGGAGGTACGTGCCCCCGAGGTGGGAGGACGCGAGCTCGACGGCGTCGGCCGAGACGGCGGTGCGCACCGCGAGGCGCCCGGCCAGCCAGC
>CADCUK010000196.1 GCA_902805865.1 uncultured Nocardioidaceae bacterium
CCCGTTGACGTACGGCGAGCTGCTGGTCGCCCGTCCGGTGCGGGCCTCGAGCGGGCCCGATGCCGGCCGGCACGTGACCGTGACCGATATCTGGGTCGACTCCGAGCCGTCTCGTGAGGGCGGTCGTTCGCTGTGGGCGGTGCCCAAGGAGCTTGCCGCCTTCGACTGGTCGACCGAGGGGCGCGACGGGCGAGGTCCCGTCAGTGCAGCCGTGCCGGGCATCGCCGAGGCGGCGTTCGGCGCACCACGGGCGGTGCTGCCGCGGTTGCCCTTCTCCGGCACGACGTGGCAGCCCCGCGACGACGGGTCGTCCGTGGTCGCCGCCCTGACCGGCAGCTCCCGCGCGTTCCCCGTCCGCGGCGGGTGGACCTTCCAGCCGGACGGCCCGCTGGCGTGGCTCGCCGACGCGCGGGTCCTGTCGTCGTTCGTGATGCGGGACTTCAGGATGTCCTTCGGCTGAGGGCTGAGGGCTGAGGTTGTGCACCTGAGAGTGCGCTCTGACGCACTCTCCGGTGCACGACCCTCCTGTTCAGTCGTCGCGCGAGGACTGCCAATTGGCGGCACCGATGACCACCATCCGCAGCTGCCGCTCGGCCGTGCGCACGACCTCGCGCTCGATGTCGGGCCGACCGGGGGGCGCCGTCATGATCGCCTCCGCGGTCTCGACCATCGCACCCACGATCAGGTTGGCGAGGACCCGCAGGTCCTCGGTCGTCCACGGCTGCATCTCCGGCAGCCGGGCGACGTCGGTCGCCAGCTCCCGCTCGAACAGCGCCAGCTCCTGACGGATCGCCTCGCGCACCGCGGGCAGTCCGCCGACCCGTTCCCGGGCGATGAACATGAAGTGGCCGCGGCGCTCGCGGACGTTGCGGGCCAGGATCGCGACCGAGTCGTCGATGACCCGCTGCACGTCCATGTCCCGCCTCAGGTCGCGCAGCATCTTGCGGAGCGAGGCGAACGCCTCGTCGACCAGCGCGATGCCGAGCTCCTCGATGGAGGCGAAGTGGCGGTAGAACGCCGTCGGGACGATGCCGACGGCCTTGGCGACCGATCGCAGTGACAGCCCGCCGAGACCGGTGTCCGCGCTGAGCACGAGCGCGGCGTCGAGGATGGCCTGTCGGGTGGCCTCCTTGCGCTCGCTGCGCGTGACGGCGCGTTGCTCCTGCACCCGGCGAGTGTAACTGCGGACATCCGTACACGTGGGGACGAAGAGGTGAGGGGGCTCACGGCCGCGCGATGTTGTCGGACCGCTGCAGGTAGGGGATAGTTTCGGTGTACGGATGTTCACTGAAATGGAGAAGACATCGTGAACCTCGCCCAGACTCTTCTCCGATCCCCCGTGGTCGGAGCGCTGACCTCGCCCCACGGCGTCGATCGCTACCTCGAGCTCGTGAACCCCATGTGGGTCGTGAACGACGTACGTGCCCGCATCGTCGACATCAAGCGCGAGACCCGCGCCGGTGAGCCCGTCGCCACGATCACGCTCGAGCCCTCGGCGGCCTGGCGGGGGCACGAGGCCGGCCAGTACGTCCAGGTGGGTGTTGAGGTGGACGGCGCACGCCGTACCCGCGCCTTCTCGGTCTCCTCGCCGGAGTCCAAGCCGGGCGACCTCATCACGCTGACGATGCGCGCCAACCCCGACGGCATCGTGTCCAAGCACCTCGTCACCCGGGCGCAGGTCGGCGACGTCGTCAACCTGTCCCAGGCAGAAGGCGTGTTCACGCTGCCCAACCCGTTGCCGAACCAGCTGCTGTTCATCTCCGGCGGCTCCGGCATCACGCCGGTCATGTCGATGTTGCGCACACTCCTGCGGCGCGGGTACGGCGGCACGGTCACGTTCCTGCACTACGCGCAGTCGCCCGACCACCAGATCTACGCCGACGAGCTGGCCGAGCTGCCGCCGAACGTGCACGTCCACCTCGTCTACCCCGAGGCCGGCAGCGGCGCGTTCTACTGCACCGACGAGCTGGCCCGGATCCTTCCGGGGTACGCGGACGTCGACGCGTGGGCCTGCGGCCCTGCCGGGCTCATCGAGCTCGTCCAGGAGACGTTCGACGAGAACCCGCGGCTGCGGGTGGAGTACTTCAAGACCTCCACGCTGCGACCTGTCGACGGTGCCGAGGGTCGCACCCGGTTCGACCGCTCGGGCGAGGAGGGCGAGAACTCCGGCGCCACCCTGCTGGAGCAGGCCGAGGCCCTCGGTCTGCGTCCGGAGTACGGCTGCCGGATGGGCATCTGCTTCTCCTGCACCTCGGTGAAGAAGGAGGGCGTGGTCCGCAACGTCGTCACCGGCGTCGAGTCGGACCAGCCCGACGAGGAGATCCAGATCTGCGTCTCCGCCCCGCTCGGCGACTGCGTCGTCGACCTCTGAGGTTTCGAGACGCTCGCTGCGCTCGCTCCTCAACCACCGAAGCACTGACCTGAACCACTCGCACCAACGAGAGGAAACCGACATGGCCGTCACAGCCACCAGCACCCCGTACAAGCTCACCCCCGAGCAGATCGAGGAGTTCGGCCGCGAGATGGACGAGATCCGTCAGCGCGTCGCCAATGACCTCGGCCAGGCCGACGCGGACTACATCCGCGGCATCGTCAAGGCGCAGCGCGCCTTCGAGGGCGCCGGCCGCGCGCTGTTCTACCTGCCGCCGGCATGGCCGTTGGCGGTCGCCAGCCTGAGCATCTCCAAGATCCTCGACAACATGGAGATCGGCCACAACGTCATGCACGGGCAGTACGACTGGATGGGCGACCCGGGCCTGAACTCCCGCATGTACGAGTGGGACACGGTCTGCCCGAGCGAGCAGTGGAAGTACTCCCACAACTACATCCACCACACGTACACGAACATCCTCGGCAAGGACCGTGACGTCGGCTACGGCATCCTCCGCATGGACGAGGAGCAGAAGTGGAAGCCCTACTACCTTGGCAACCCGGTCTACGCGTTCCTGCTGATGACGTTCTTCCAGTGGGGCGTCGCGCTCCACGACTTCGAGGTCGAGAACATCGTCTCGGGCAAGCGGTCCTGGAAGGACACCAAGCACCTGCACCGGGGCTTCGTCCGCAAGGTCCGCAACCAGACGCTCAAGGACTACGTGCTGTTCCCGGCGCTGACCGGTCCGCTCTTCCCGCTGACGCTGGCGGGCAACGCGACCGCGAACCTGATCCGGAACATCTGGACGTTCAACATCATCTTCTGCGGCCACTTCCCGGCCGGCGTGGAGACCTTCTCCGAGGAGGAGGCCGAGAACGAGTCCCGCGGTGCGTGGTACTACCGCCAGCTGCGCGGCTCCTCGAACATCACCGGGAGCAAGCTCCTCCACATCCTGTCGGGGAACCTCTCGCACCAGATCGAGCACCACCTGTTCCCTGACCTGCCGGCTCGCCGCTACCCGGAGATCGCCCCTGAGGTGCAGGCCCTCTGCGAGAAGTACGACCTGACCTACAACACCGGTCCGCTGCACAAGCAGCTCGGCAGCGTCGCGGCCAAGATCTTCCGTCTCGCGCTGCCCCCGCGTGGCAAGAAGACCGCCGGCCCGACCGAGCAGGACCGTACGCCGGAGCAGGTGACCGGCTTCCCGGTGCCGAAGGTGTCCGTGCGGGACCGCGTCGAGGAGACCACCGTCTACAGCGACGACTCCGACGCCGTCTCAAACGACCGCACGGCGGAGCTCGTCAGCGCCTGACCACGCGATACTGGTCGCCGGCCCTCGGACAGGTGGGCCGGCGACTGGTCGGACCGAGCGGGAGAGGGTGCAGAATGCGCGAGCGGCTGAGCAAGGGCGAGATCCGGAAGGACGCGCTCCAGCACACGGTCGAGGCCGGCGCCGAGGCGTTCGGCTCCGTGACCACGATCCTGGCGACCGCGGTCCGTGACGTGGCCCGTGCCGTCGGCGGGTTCGCCACCGAGGTCTTCGAGA
>CADCUK010000197.1 GCA_902805865.1 uncultured Nocardioidaceae bacterium
CGAGGTGCAACGGCCAGTCACCGGCCTCGGCAAGCATCTCGTAGGCCCGCACCATCACGACCGGGTCGTTGTGCTTCACCGAGATCTTGAAGTCGTGGAAGCCGTGCTCCTCGAAGAGGCTCGCCTCCCACTTCGCGGACTCGACGAGCGCCTCGGGCGTTGCCTTGCCGTACTTCTTCAGCAGCCGCGGGTCGAGCGACCCGGCGTTGACGCCGATGCGGATGGAGGTGCCGTGGTCCTTGGCGGTCCGGGCGATCTCCTTGACCTGGTCGTCGAACTTCTTGATGTTGCCGGGGTTCACCCGTACGGCGGCACAGCCGGCCTCGATCGCGGCGTACACGTAGCGGGGCTGGAAGTGGATGTCGGCGATCACCGGGATCTGCGACTTCTGCGCGATCGCCGGGAGCGCGTCGGCGTCGTCCTGGCTCGGGCAGGCCACCCGCACGATGTCGCAGCCGGAGGCGGTCAGCTCCGCGATCTGCTGGAGCGTCGCGTTGATGTCCGACGTGAGCGTGGTCGTCATCGACTGGACCGAGATCGGCGCGTCACCGCCGACGAGGACCTTCCCGACCTTGATCTGCCGGCTCTTGCGACGGGGGGACAGCACCGGGGGCGGGGCGGCGGGCATGCCGAGGTTGATGGCAGTCATATCGGGACCATCGTACGGGGACGGCGGTGGGCGCCCCCGTCCCGCGGGGCTCGTCGGAGCCGCTCAGCTCAGGCTGATCGGGGCGACGATGTCGCCGACGATGAGCACCAGCCCCATCACCAGCAGCAGCCCGGCCATCACGTAGGCGACGGGCAGGAGCTTCGCGACGTCGACGAAGCCCGGGTCGGGCCTGCCGCGGACCCGGGCCACTCCTCGGCGCATCCCCTCGAAGAGGGCTCCGGCGATGTGGCCGCCGTCGAGTGGCAGCAGCGGGATGAAGTTGAACATCCCGACGAACAGGTTGAGCCCGGCCAGCAGGCTCACGAGGAACACGACCCGCGAGGCCACCGGGCTCTCCACGTCGGAGGTGACCTCGCCGGCGACCCGCCCCGCACCGACGACGCTCACCGGGCTGTCCTGGGCACGCTCCTCGACGCCGGCGACCGCCTTGGCGACACCCCACACCTTGACCGGGAGCTGGCCGAGCGCCTTGACCGTGTCCCAGGTCATCAGCCCCATCTGCTCACCGGTGAAGAGCAGACCGTGCCTCTCCTTGACCACCGTGCTCTCGACTCCGAGGAAGCCTGCGTCGACGAACTGGGTCTGGTCGTCCAGGGAACGCACCGACTTCACGGTCGTGTTGGTCTCCGCGGTGCGCGGCTCGCCGTCGCGCAGGTAGCCGATCACGGCCTCGCCGTCATCGTTGGCGCGGATGAGCCCGACGAGCTCGTCCCAGTCGGCGATCTCGGTGCCGTTGAAGCTGACGATCTCGTCGCCGGGCAGGAGCCCCGCCTCGGCGGCCGGGGTCCGGGGGTCGGCAGCGGTGCACGCACGCTCCTCCTCGCCCGCCGGGACCACGCACTCGGAGACCACCGAGACGGTCGTGGTGGGCTCGTAGGTGCCGTGCAGCCCGAAGATGCCGGCGAAGAGCAGGAACGCGATGACGAGGTTCACCATGGGACCACCGGCCATCACGATGACCTTCTTCCACCACGGGAGCCGGTAGAAGAGCCGCTTCTCGTCACCTGGCTGCACGAGCTCGTACTCCGCTGCACGGGCGTCGGAGATCAGCTGGGTGAACATGCCGGTGTTGCTGCGCCGTACGCGCCTCGGGTCTGCCCCGGGCTCCGGCGGCAGCATCCCCACCAGCTTCACGTAGCCCCCGAGCGGGATCGCCTTGAGCCCGTACTCGGTCTCGCCCCTGCGCCTCGACCACACGGTGCGGCCGAAGCCGATGAAGTACTGGGTGACCTTCACCCCGAACTTCTTGGCGGGGTACATGTGGCCGACCTCGTGCAGCCCGATGGACACGGCGACGCCGACGGCGAACACCAGGACGCCGAGGACGTAGAGCGCGATCGTCATCGGGGTGGGTCTCCTCCTGCTCGGTCGGGTCCGTCGCCCGCCAGGATCTCGCGTGCTGCTGCGCGCGCGGCCGCGTCGGCGGTGAGGACGTCGTCGGCGGCGAGGTCGGCGTGGTCGTCCTGCTCCGAGGGTACGTCGCGACCGGCGAGGACGCGCACGATCGTCGGCACGATGTCGGTGAACCGCATCCGGCCCGCCAGGAACGCCTCGACACAGACCTCGTTGGCGGCGTTGTAGACGGCCGGGGCGGTGCCGCCGGCAGCGCCCGCCTCCCGCGCCAGTCGTACGGCGGGGAAAGCCTCGTCGTCGAGCGGGAAGAACTCCCACGACTGGGGGCGGGTCCAGTCCACCGCCGACGCCGCGTCGGGGACCCGGTCCGGCCAGCCCATCCCGAGCGCGATCGGGATCATCATCGACGGCGGGCTGGCCTGGACCACCGTCGAGCCGTCGGAGAACTCGACCATCGAGTGCACCACCGAGGTCGGGTGCACCACGACCTCGATGCGGTCGAACGGCACGTCGAACAACAGGTGCGCCTCGATGACCTCGAGCCCCTTGTTGACCAGGGTGGCGGAGTTGACCGTCACCACCGGGCCCATCGCCCAGGTGGGGTGGGCCAGCGCCTCGTCCGGCGTGACGCCGTGCAGCTCGTCTCGGCTCCGCCCGCGGAACGGTCCCCCGCTCGCGGTGAGCACGAGCCGGCGTACCTCGTGCGCGGAGCCAGACCTCAGGCACTGGGCCAGCGCGCTGTGCTCGGAGTCGACCGGCACGATCTGCCCGGGACGGGCGCGCGCTGTGACGACCGGTCCTCCGATGATCAGCGACTCCTTGTTGGCCAGCGCCAACGTCGTCCCGGCATCCAGTGCGGCGAGCGTCGGTCGCAGCCCGACGGCACCGGTCATCCCGTTGAGCACGACGTCGCAGGGCAGTCCGGCGGCCTCCACCGAGGCGTCCTCGCCGAGCCCCGCGAAGGCGGGCCGGAGCTCGTCGACCTGCTGGTCGAAGAGGTCGGGTCGGCCGCCGCCGGCAGTGAGCCCGACGACGCGGAAGCGGTCGGGGTTGGCCCGGACGACGTCGAGTGCCTGGGTGCCGATCGAACCGGTGGACCCCAGGACCACGAGGTCCCGCCGGCCGGTGGGGGGACGTCTCGCGGTCATCGGACCATGGTCCCAGTTCCGCTGCGTTTCCGGGTCAGCGCCTCCCCGCCCGACTTACCCTGAAATTCAGGACCCGAGACCGGGAGGGAGGGTCATGGGCATATCCGCCGTCGGGCAGGGCGTGCAGGCGTCCACCGTCAAGTACGTCGTCGCGACGCTGCTCGTCTTCGCCGGCATGTTCGCCTACTTCTACGGCCCGCCCCTCGCGCCGAACCTCTCCGACGCGGCACGGAGGACCTGCAACCAGATGACGGGCGGCGACTTCCGCAGCTTCTCGCTGGTGTGGAAGACGACCACGTACGACGCGATCGACGCACCCCACTGGGTCTGCTACGACCTCGGCACGCCGGGTCATCCCGGCACGAGTCTCGGCTGGTGGGCGGGGCCCTAGTCGTCCGCCTGGTCGTCCGCCTGGTCGTCGCGCTGGCCCCACGGCGAGCCGTACTCGGTGAGCAGGTCGAGGAACGGCACGGCGTCAAAGGCCTCCGGCCCCAGCACGCCGCTCCCCTGCCAGGTGCCGTTCGCCAGCAGCTCGAGCGCGACGACCGGGTTCACCGCCGTCTGCCACACCACGCACTGGTGGCCGTACTCGCGCATCGACCACTCGTTGTCGACCACGTGGTACAGGTACGTCGACCGGGGCTGACCGTCCTTGCCGGTGCCGGTGACCTGCAGCCCTGCGCAGGTCTTGCCCCGCATGCGGTCGCCGAGCCCGGCCGGGTCGGGCAGGCAGGCTGCCACCACGTCGCGCGGTGACACCGCGACCAGTCCCCGCCGGTCGGGGTCGCTCGACGGCACCTGCACCGGCTCGGTCCGGTCGACCCCCAGCACGTGCAGGGTCTTGAGGACCCCGATGAACTCCTCGCCGAGGCCGTACTTGAACGTCGCCCGACGGCAGTCCACCCAGCGCGGCATGAGGAGGACCTCCTCGTGCTCCACGTTGACGCACTCGACCGGTCCGATCCCCTCGGGGAAGTCGAAGACCTCGGCCTCGCTGAACGGCTCGGTGGTGAACCAGCCCCGGTCCTTCTCGTAGACCACCGGAGGATTGAGGCACTCCTCGATCGTGGTCCAGATCGAGAAGCTCGGCGCAAAGATCGGCTCGCCGTCGTCGCCGATCACCTCGAGGTTCGCGCCGTCGCGGGTCCCGAGCTCGTCGATCTCGGAGAACAGGTGGTCCGCGGCGTACCTCGCGAAGACGTCGGAGAGCCCCGGCTCGACACCGATGCCGACCAGCGCGAGACGCCCGGCCTGCTCCCACTCCCCGGCCTTGGCGAACTGCTCGTCGCCGAGCTTCACCCCGCACTCCGAGTACGGCGCGGTGGGGTGCGGCTTGGACAGGCTCATCGCCATGTCGAGGTAGGAGGCTCCGCCCGCCGCGGCACCGTCGAAGATCGGCATGACGAAGCGCGGGTCGACGGCGTTCATCACGTGGGTGATGCGGTGCTGCTCGACCAGGGCCCGGACCGAGTCCGGGTCCGAGGCGTCCACCTGCGCCGCCTGGAAGCGGGGGTCGGTCGAGGCCGCCTTCTCCGCGCGCACCAGGTCGTAGTCGGCCACGACCATCGCCTCGTAGAAGTCGCGGCGTGCCGCGATCGCCGCGAACGCGCCGCCGACGCCGCCCGCACCGACCAGGAGGATCCTCACCGCGTCACTGACCGATGTAGGACATCACGTGCTTGATGCGCGTGTAGTCCTCCAGGCCGTACATGGACAGGTCCTTGCCGTAGCCGCTGTGCTTGAACCCGCCGTGCGGCATCTCGGCGACGATCGGGATGTGGGTGTTGATCCACACCGCGCCGAAGTCCAGCTTCTTGGCCATCCGCATCGCGCGGGCGTGGTCGGTGGTCCACACGGAGGAGGCCAGGCCGTACTTCACCCCGTTGGCCCAGCGGAGCGCCTCGGCCTCGTCGGAGAACTTCTGCACGGTGATGACCGGCCCGAAGATCTCCTCCTGGATCTGCTCGTCGTCCTGGCGCAGCCCGGACAGCACGGTCGGCTCGTAGAAGAAGCCCGGTGAGTCGACGCGGTGGCCGCCCGCCTCGACCTTGGCGTGCTCGGGGACCCGGTCCACCATGCCGCTGACCCGCTCCAGCTGGTTGGGGTTGTTCAGCGGCCCGAAGAGCACGTCCTCGTCGTCGGGCATCCCGGTCTTGGTGCCGCGGGCCTGCTCGGCGAGGGCGGCGACGAACTCGTCGTAGACCCCCGGACCGGCGAGCACGCGGGTCGCGGCGGTGCAGTCCTGGCCGGCGTTGAAGTAGCCGGCTCCGGCGATCCCCTCGGCCGCGGCGGCGACGTCGGCGTCGTCGAAGACGATCACCGGCGCCTTGCCGCCGAGCTCGAGGTGGGCCCGCTTGAGCTGGGCGGCGGCCGATCCGGCCACCTCCATGCCGGCCCGCACCGAGCCGGTGATCGCGACGAGCTGCGGGGTCGGGTGCTCGACGACGGCGCGGCCGGTGTCCCGGTCGCCGCAGACCACGTTGAGCACGCCCGGCGGGAGGAACTCCGCGCACAGCTCGGCCAGCGCCACCGTCGATGCCGGCGTGGTGTCGGACGGCTTGAGCACGATCGTGTTGCCCGCCGCGAGCGCCGGGCCGATCTTCCAGACCGCCATCATCAGCGGGTAGTTCCACGGCGTGACCTGGCCGACGACCCCGATCGGCTCGCGCCGGACGAACGAGGTGTGGTCGGCGAGGTACTCCCCAGCGCTGCGGCCCTCGAGAACCCGGGCGGCGCCGGCGAAGAAGCGGAGCTGGTCGATCGCCGGTGGCAGCTCCTCGGACTCGGTGAAGCCGAGCGGCTTGCCGGTGTTCTCGGACTCGATCTTCACGAACTCGGCCGTGCGCTCCTCGAGCGCGTCGGCGATCTTGAGCATCGCGCGCTGACGGTCGGCCGGCGTGGCGTCGCCCCAGGTCTCAAAGGCCTTCTCAGCCGCCTGGTAAGCGCGGTCGACGTCCTCGGCGCTCGACGAGGGGGCGGTGGCGTAGACCTCGCCGGTCGACGGGTTCACGACGTCGTACCGCTGGCCGGAGGCGGCGTCGACACGCTCGCCGTTGACGATGTTGGAGAACTTCTGGGTCATGGGCGAGAGCCTAACCACGTCGGACGGTCAGCGGTAGCAGCGACGGCCACGAAATCCGTGGCTTTCCTGCGCCGTTACCCCTCGAACTTGTCAGGAAACGCGCCGAGAACAACGGATTCACTTGCTCACGAGGGGTCGCCGGGGTCAAGATGGAGCAACCCGTACCCCGGAGGAGCGAAACCCGTGCCGTCTGAGCCGTTGGATCCCGAGCGTCATGAGCGTCTGCAGCGCGCAGCCCGCGACAACCTGTGGATGCACTTCACCCGGATGTCGAGCTACCAGGACCACGAGGTCCCGGTCATCGTCAAGGGCGAGGGCGCGTACATCTACGACGCCCACGGCCGCCGCTACCTCGACGCGCTCGCCGGGCTCTTCGTCAGCCAGCTGGGCCACGGACGGACCGAGCTCGTCGAGGCAGCCGCCAAGCAGGCCTCGGAGCTGGCGTTCTTCCCGCTCTGGTCCTACGGCCACCCCGCGGCCATCGAGCTCTCCGAGCGCATTGCGGGCTACGCACCCGGCGACCTGAACCGCGTCTTCTTCACCACCGGCGGCGGCGAGGCCGTCGAGACCGCCTGGAAGCTGGCGAAGAACTACTACAAGGTCACCGGCCGGCCGCTGAAGCACAAGGTGATCAGCCGGGCTATCGCCTACCACGGCACGACGCAGGGCGCGTTGTCGATCACCGGGCTGCCCCCGCTCAAGGCGATGTTCGAGCCGCTGGTGCCGTCGACCTTCCGGGTGCCGAACACGAACCTCTACCGCGCACCCATCCACGGCGACGACCCCGAGGCGTTCGGCCGCTGGGCCGCCGACCAGATCGCCGTGGCGATCGAGAACGAAGGCCCGGAGACGGTCGCCGCGGTCTTCCTCGAGCCGGTCCAGAACGCCGGGGGTTGCTTCCCACCCCCGCCCGGCTACTTCCAGCGGGTCCGCGAGATCTGCGACGAGTACGACGTGCTGCTGGTCAGCGACGAGGTCATCTGTGCGTTCGGCCGGCTCGGCCACATGTTCGGCGCGGAGCGGTACGGCTACCAGCCGGACATGATCACGTTCGCCAAGGGCGTGACCTCGGGCTACTCGCCGCTGGGCGGGATGATCGCCACCGACCGGCTGATGGAGCCGTTCCTCAAGGGCGCCGAGACCTTCCTGCACGGCTACACCTTCGGCGGCCACCCCGTGTCGTCGGCCGTGGCGCTGGCCAACCTCGACGTGTTCGAGAAGGAAGGCATCAACCAGCACGTGCTCGACAACCAGGACGCGTTCCGGGGCACCCTCGAGCGGCTGAAGGACCTGCCGATCGTCGGGGACATCCGCGGCGACGGGTTCTTCTACGGCATCGAGCTGGTCAAGGACAAGGCCACGAAGGAGACGTTCAACGAGGACGAGTCCGAGCGGCTGCTGCGCGGGTTCCTCTCCAAGGCACTCTTCGAGGGCGGGCTCTACTGCCGGGCCGACGACCGGGGCGACCCGGTCATCCAGCTCTCCCCGCCGCTGATCTGCGACCAGTCGCACTTCGACGAGATCGAGGAGATCCTGCGCAAGGTGCTCAGCGAGGCCGCCACCCTGCTCTGAGCGTTGCCGGTTTCCCAAGGGATGCCGGCGAATTGGCACTCCCCATGGGTCACAACCCGTGGGGAGTGCCTGTTTTCCATGGGGAGCTGGTCGACGCAGGTCAGGCGGTGGGTCGCTCGCGGATCCGGCGGAGCAGCAGGCCGCCGAGGACCATCCCGAGCGCCAGCAGGAACATGATCGTGCCGACCACGTTGATCTGCATCGGGATGCCCTTCTGGGCCGAGCCCCAGACGAACATCGGGAACGTGATCATCTGCCCTGAGTTCAGGTTCGTGATGATGAAGTCGTCGAAGGAGAGCGAGAAGCTCAGCAGCGCCGCGGACACGATGCCCGGCATCATCAGGGGCAGCGTCACCCTGCCGAACGTCTGCCACTCGTTGGCGTAGAGGTCGGCCGCGGCCTGCTCCAGCCGGGGGTCGAGGCCGGACAGCCGCGCCTTGACCGTGATGACGATGAACGACAGGCAGAACATCACGTGGGAGACGAAGACGGTCCAGAAGCCGAGCTGGCCGGCGAGGTTCGCGTTGACGAAGAGGGCCAGCAGCGACGACCCAAGGACGATCTCGGGAGATGCCATCGGCAGGAAGATCATCAGGTTCGCGGTCCCGCGGCCCCGGAAGTAGTGCCGCACCATCGCGTACGCCATCAGGCTGCCGAGGACCGTGGCGAGCCCGGTGGCGAGAAGAGCGATCTTGATGCTGTTCCCCACCGACTCGCACAGCTGGTAGGGCTCGCAGATGTTCTTCCAGTTGTAGAGCGTGAAGCCGGCGAAGTCGTAGCCCAGCCGGCCGACCGGGTCGTTGAACGACATGAGCACGACCACGAAGATCGGCGTGAACATGTAGAGCAGGACGAGCAGGCCGAAGATCAGCACCGCGTGGTTGCCCAGCCAGCCCCGCACGCCCCGGGAAGCGACCGCCGTCATACGAGCTCCTCGGTCCCGGCCTTGCGGACGTAGAACAGCACCATGACGATGATCGCCGCCATCAGCGTCACCGACAGCGCGGCCGCGGTCGGGATCACGCTGCTCTTGAACAGGTCGTTGATGTCGTTGCCGATCATCCGCGTCCTCGGGTTCCCGAGCAGCTCGGCGTTGATGAAGTCACCGGCGGCCGGGATGAACGTGAGCAGCGTCCCGGCGACCAGCCCGGGCATCGCCAGCGGGATCGTGACCTTGCGCAGGGCGGTGAAGGGTGAGGCGTAGAGGTCGCCGGCGGCCTCGATCAGCCGGGGGTCGACCTTCTCGAGGCTCGCGTAGAGCGGCAGCACCATGAACGGCAGGAAGTTGTAGGTGAGTCCGGTGATCACTGCTGCCGGCGTCGCCAGCAGCCGGAAGTCCTCCCCGACGAACGGCAGCGCCTGGGCCAGCCCGACGATGAAGCCGTTGTCGCTGAGCAGCAGCTTCCACGACAGGGTCCGGACCAGGAAGCTGGTGAAGAAGGGCGCGATCACCGCGACCAGCATGAGCGAACGCCACCGTCCGGCCTTGAACGCGATCGCGTAGGCCAGCGGGAAGCCGAGCAGCACGCAGGCCACGGTCGTCGCGCCGGCGTACAGGAACGACCGGAGGAACGTCGACGCGTACTCCGACCAGGCGTCGGTGTAGTTCTGCCAGTGCCACGTCATCTGGTAGCCCTCGGCGAAGGTCCCGGACGGGTCGTACAGGCTGCTGGCGACCAGCGTCACGGTCGGCACGATGAAGAAGAACGCCAACCAGAGCGTGCCGGGCAGCATGAGCAGGTAGCCGGAGAGTCCGCGCCGCGAGGCTTCCGGTGCCGGCGGCGCGGCGCCGACGGGTCCAGGGACGTGTCCCAGTGCAGTCATCGTGGGTCGTTCTCCGCGTTCAGGCGTCGTCGTCGAGGTCCGCGCCGGCGTGGGCGTCCTGCCGCGCGTCGAGCAGGAACGTGTGGTCGGCGAGCCAGGCGAGGTCGACCCGGTCCCCCACCGTGAACGGGGGTCGCTCCCCGGTGTTCTGCTCGAAGACCATCAGCTTCTGCCCGAACGGCAGCCGTACGACGTACTGGGTGCTGACGCCGACGTAGCTGACGTCGATCACCTCACCTTCGGGCAACCGGTTCTGGCCGTCGCGGTGGCCCTCTCCCGAGGCGTGCAGCGTCACCTTCTCGGGGCGGACACCCACCCACACGTCGCCCTCGCGCACGTCCGAGGTGACGTGGGAGGCGAGGACCTTGGTGCCGTGCACCTCAGCAGTCACCTCGTCGCCGGTGCGATCACGGATCGTGCCGGGCAGGAGGTTCGACTGGCCGAGGAAGTTCGCCACGAACGTGGTCCGCGGGTGGCCGTAGAGGTCGCTGGGCGTTCCCTGCTGCTCGATGACGCCGGCGTTCATCACCGCGATGGTGTCGGCCATCGTCATGGCCTCCTCCTGGTCGTGGGTGACGTGGATGAACGTGATGCCCACCTCGGTCTGGATCCGCTTCAGCTCCAGCTGCATGGCGCGGCGGAGCTTGAGGTCGAGCGCGCCGAGCGGCTCGTCGAGCAGCAGGACGCGCGGCCGGTTGATCAGGGCCCGGGCGAGCGCCACTCGTTGCTGCTGGCCGCCCGACAGCTGCGCGGGTCTGCGCTGCGCGTAGTCCTGGAGCTGCACGAGGTCGAGCATCTCGCCGACCTTCGTCTTCACCTCTTTGCTCTTCGTGCGCCGGAGGCCGAAGGCCACGTTCTCGAAGATGCTCAGGTGCGGGAACAGCGCGTAGCTCTGGAAGACCGTGTTCACCGGCCGTTGGTACGGCTTCAGGCCGGTGATGTCGTCGCCACCGAGCACGATCCTCCCGGCGCTCGGCCGCTCCAGCCCCGCGACCATGCGCAGGGTGGTGGTCTTCCCGCAGCCCGAGGCACCCAGCAGCGCGTAGAACGCGCCTTCAGGCACGTTGAGGCTGAGGTCGTTCACGGCGACGAAGTCCCCGAACCGCTTGGTGACCCCTTGGATCTCCAGGTCCGCGCCGCCCCCCAGACGGCTCGGCGCCGCTTCTGACCCCGACCGGCTCGCCATGTTCCTCCTGAGGACGCCTTGCTCGCGGGAGGTGACGGTCACCCGATCGCCTGCGAGAAGTCCGTGTCGTACTGCCTCGCCGTCTCCTCGTCCAGCGACATGAACGAGAACGTGTTGGCCAGGAAGTCCTCGGTGGGGAAGATCAACGGCTGGTCGACCAGGCTGGGATCGATCTTCTCCATCGCCTTCTGCGCACCCTCGACCGGGCAGACGTACCAGACCCAAGCGGCCAGCTGGGCAGCCATGTCGGGCCGGTAGTAGAAGTTCATGAGCGCCTCGGCGTGCGTCTTGTGCTCCGCCTTGTTCGGCACCAGCATGTTGTCCGACCAGAGGGACAGACCCTCCTCGGGGACGACCCACTCGATGTCCGGGTTCTCCAGCGCCATGATGTCGCCGGACCACGCCTCGCACGCGACGAGGTCGCCGTTGGCGAGGTCCTCGAGGTAGTCGTTGCCGGTGAAGCGGCGCACCTGGCCGTTCTGCACCGAGGCCTCGAGCTCCTCGATCGCCTGCTCCCACTCGGTGTTGTCGAAGTCGGTGGGGTCTGCGCCGCTGACCTTGAGCATGAAGCCCATGGTGTCGCGCATCTCCTTGAGCAGGCTGACCTTGCCCTTGAGGTCCGACCGCGTCAGCAGCTCGGAGAAGCTGCCGACCGGCGAGTCGATCGCCTTCTTGTTGTAGGCGATGCCGGTGAAGCCGCTCTGCCACGGGACGCTGTAGTCGCGGTTGGGGTCCCAGTCGGGGCTCTTCAGGTTCGCGACCAGGTTGTTGTCGACGTGCGGGATGTTGTCGTGGTTGAGCTTCTGCAGCCAACCGAGGTCGACCATCCGAGCTGCCATCCAGTCGGTGAGCACGATGATGTCGCGGCCGATCGACTCGCAGGCGCCGAGCTGGTTCTGCACCTTGGCGAAGAACTCGTTGTTGTCGTTGACGTCGGTGTCGTAGGTGACGTCGACGCCGGTCTGCTTCTCGAAGAACTCCAGCGTCGGGAAGCTCTTGCCGTCCTTGTCGATGTAGGCCGGCCAGTTCGAGAAGAACAGCTCCTTCTCGTCCTCGGACTTGTCCGTGCTCTCGCACGACCCCTCGGACTGCTGGCTGCCGGACGTCCCGCAGGCGGAGAGCATGCCCGGCACGAAGAGGCCCAGGCCGCCGGCCGTTGCCCCCCGCATGAAGCCGCGTCGTCCTACGGAGGGCAGGGAGAGGCCGGGTCCGAGAGGGGGCCGGTAGCGAGCGTTTCGGGACATGAGGCCATCCTCCGAGTGTTCGGGAGTCGTCGTAGAGCAGGATACTTGCACGCAGGGGGGTGCCGGACAAGCGATTCAGTGTCGCAGACGCGTCTTTCCCACGGAATCGCTTGAAATGCCCCTCGCGCTCCTTTGACGACATCCGTCGTCCGCTGACAGGATCGGCGGCGTGACGAAGGCATCGGGACGCACCGACCGCAGCCGACCCGTCCTCGACGAGGTCTCCAAGGCGATCATCGAGGAGCTGCAGCAGGACGGTCGGCGTTCCTACGCCGCGATCGGCAAGGTCGTCGGCCTGTCGGAGGCCGCGGTCCGTCAGCGCGTGCAGCGGCTCGTGGACCACGGCGTCATGCAGGTCGTCGCGGTCACCGACCCGCTCGAGCTCGGCTTCAGCCGGCAGGCCCTCATCGGCATCCGCGCGACCGGCGACCTCGAACCGGTGGCAGACGCGCTGGTCGCGATGGAGGAGGTCGACTACGTCGTGCTCGCTGCGGGCAGCTTCGACATCCTGGCCGAGGTCGTCGCCGAGTCCGACGAGCACCTCCTCGAGATCGTCACCAAGCGGATCCGCGCGATCCCCGGCGTGCTCAGCACCGAGACCTTCGTGTACCTCAAGCTGCGCAAGCAGACCTACTCGTGGGGTGTGCGCTGAGCACGTCCCCCGGCCGCTTCCAGGGCGACTACCGCGACCTCTCGCTGTGGCACGCCACCGCCGAGGAGGACTGGTCGCCCCGACCTTTACCGCCGGGTGACCTCCAGTGCGACGTCGCGATCGTCGGCGCCGGCTTCACCGGGCTGTGGACCGCCTACTACCTCCTTCTGGCCGACCCTGCGCTGCGGGTCCACGTCATCGAGGCGGAGGTCGCCGGCTTCGGAGCGTCCGGACGCAACGGTGGCTGGTGCTCCGCGTTGTTCCCGAAGGCGGCTGAGCAGCTCGCCACGCTCCCCGGTCACGACCGGGACAGTGCGATCGCGTTGCACGAGGCGATGCGGGCGACGGTCGACGAGGTCGGAGCCGCCGTGGCAGCGGAGGGCATCGACGCCCACTACGCCAAGGGCGGCACCGTGAGCGTCGCCCGGACCGCGGTGCAGCTGCGCCGTGCCCGCGAGGAGGTCGAGCACGCCCGCGCCTGGGGCTGTGGCGAGGACCAGCTGCGGCTGCTGGACCGTGACGAGACCAGGGCGATGGCCAACGCCGCGGATGCCGTCGGCGGCACCTACACGCCCGATTGCGCCGTGATCCACCCGGCTCGGCTGGCCCGCGGACTCGCACGCGCCGTGGAGCGGCTGGGCGGTCACGTCCACGAGCGCACGGCGGCGTCCGCTATCCGGCCCGGGGCGGTGGTGACCGAGCACGGCACGATCCGCGCCGACGTGGTGGTCCGGGCGACGGAGGGTTACACCCCCGCGCTGGAGGGCCACCGGCGCACGGTCGTGCCGGTCTACTCGCTGATGGTCGCCACCGAGCCGTTGACCGACGACCAGTGGGCCGAGATCGGCCTCGCGGGCCGGCCCACGTTCACCGAGCACCGCCACCTCGTCGTCTACGGGCAGCGGACCGCGGACGGTCGGATCGCGTTCGGCGGCCGCGGAGCGCCGTACCACTTCGCGTCGTCGGTGCGTCCGGAGCACGACCGGGACGAGGACGTCTGGGCCGGGCTGCGCGCCACGCTGCGCGACCTCTTCCCGGTGCTCGACGCCGTCGAGTTCACCCACGCCTGGGGCGGCCCGCTGGGGATCCCCCGCGACTGGTGCGCCTCGGTCGGGCTGGACCGCTCGACCGGGTTGGCGTGGGCCGGTGGCTACGTCGGGGACGGCGTGAGCACCACGAACCTGGCCGGCCGGACGCTGCGCGACCTCGTGCTGGGGCAGGAGACCGAGCTGACCGGGCTGCCGTGGGTGCAGCACCGGACCCGGCGCTGGGAGCCGGAGCCGCTGCGCTGGCTCGGCATCAACGCCGGTCTCAGGGCGATGTCGGTCGCTGACCGCGAGGAGCAGCTCACCGGGCGGCCCAGCCGGATCGCCCGAGCGATGTCGCCGCTCATCGGCGGCCACTGACCCCTCGGGGTCAGGGCGCGGGCCGCAGGGTCGGCCGCAGCCGGTCGAGCACCTCGACGTCCTCTATGGTCGACGGCGGGACCGCGTCCTTGCCGTCGGCGATCTCGCGCATCGTCTTCCGGAGGATCTTGCCGGACCGGGTCTTGGGCAGCCCGCCGACGACCGACACGTGCTTGAACGCGGCCACCGGGCCGATCTCGTCGCGGACCTTCGCCACGAGCTGCGCGGCGATGTCGTCGTGGTCGTCGGTGACCCCGGCCTTGAGCACCACGAACCCCCACGGCGTCTGACCCTTCAACGGGTCCGCGACCCCGATCACCGCGCACTCGGCGACCGCCGGGTGTCCGGCGATCACAGCCTCCATCGAGCCGGTCGAGAGCCGGTGACCGGCGACGTTGATGATGTCGTCGGTGCGACCCATCACGTACACGTAGCCGTCCTCGTCGACGAAGCCGCCGTCGCCGGAGACGTAGTAGCCGGAGTACGTCGACAGGTACGACGTCACGAACCGCTCGTCGTCACCCCACAACGTCGGAAGGGTGCCTGGCGGGAGGGGCAGCTTGAGGCAGATCGCGCCCTCCTCGCCCGCGGCGACCGGTCGTCCGGAGGCGTCGAGCACCTGGACGTCGTACCCCGGGACCGGGACCGACGGAGAGCCGGGCTTCACCGGCATCGGGTCGAGGCCGCGGAGGTTGGACGCGATCGGCCACCCGGTCTCGGTCTGCCACCAGTTGTCGATCACCGGCACGCCGAGGACGCTGCTCGCCCAGCTGTAGGTCTCGGGGTCCAGCCGCTCCCCCGCGAGGAACAGCGTGCGGAGCGAGCTGATGTCGTGGCCTGCAAGGAGCTTGCCTTCCGGGTCCTCCTTCTTGATCGCTCGAATCGCGGTCGGCGCGGTGAACAGCCCCTCGACGCCGTGCTGCGCCACGACTCGCCAGAAGGCGCCGGCATCAGGGGTTCCGACCGGCTTTCCCTCGTAGAGGACGGTCGTGGCGCCACAGATCAGCGGGGCGTAGACGATGTAGGAGTGGCCGACGACCCAGCCGACGTCGGAGGCCGCCCACCAGACCTGGCCGGGATGGATGTCGTAGATGTTCGGCAACGACCACGCCATCGCCACCGCATGACCACCGTTGTCCCGCACGATGCCCTTGGGCTTCCCGGTGGTGCCCGAGGTGTAGAGCACGTAGAGCGGGTCGGTCGCGGCGACCTCGAGGCACGGGGCGGGGTCCGTGGCGCCCGCCTTGGCGGCGACGTCCCAGTCGATGTCGCGCCCTTCGGTCATCGCCGCCTCGGCCTGCGGGCGCTGCTTGACGATGACCGCGTCCGGCTGGTGCTCGGCAAGCTCCAGCGCCCGGTCCAGCAGCGGCTTGTACTCCACCACCCGCGACGGCTCGACGCCGCAGGAGGCCGCGACCACGACCCTGGGCCGGGCGTCGTCGATCCTCGTGGCCAGCTCGTTCGCGGCGAAGCCGCCGAAGACCACCGAGTGCACGGCGCCGATGCGCGCGCACGCGAGCATCGCGACGACCGCCTCGGGGATCATCGGCATGTACACGATGACCCGGTCACCCTTGACGACCCCGAGTCCACGCAGGGCGCCCGCGAACGCCGCGACCTTCTCGAGAAGCTCGGCGTAGCTGGTCGTCGTCGTGGTCCCGGTGACCGGG
>CADCUK010000198.1:0-4951 GCA_902805865.1 uncultured Nocardioidaceae bacterium
CATTGTGTCGAGGATCTCGTACGCCGTGTCGAGGCCGATGAGGTCCAGCAGGGCCAGCGGGCCCATCGGGTAGCCGCAGCCGAACCGCATCGCTGCGTCGATGTCCTCGCGGGAGGCGTACTTGCCCTCGTACATCGAGACCGCGTGGTTGAGGTAGCCGAACAGCAGGGTGTTCGCGATGAAGCCGGCCTTGTCGCCGCAGACCACCGGGGTCTTGTCCAGGGACTCCACGAGCTTGGAGACGTCCTCGAGCACGTCCGGCTCGGTCACCACCGTGTTGACGATCTCGACGAGCTTCTGGACCGGGGCCGGGTTGAAGAAGTGCATCCCGACGACGCGACCCGGCCGCGCGGTGGCGGTGGAGATCTGCGTGACCGACAGCGAGGAGGTGTTCGTCGCGATGATCGCGTCGGGGGCCACGACCGCGTCCACCCGCCGGATGACGTCCTGCTTGAGCGGCAGCTGCTCGATGACGGCCTCGACGACGAGCTGGCAGTCCCGGACGGCCTCGAGGTCGGTGGTGAGGGTGACACGACCGAGGAGCTCCGCCAGCTCCGCCTCGCTCAGCTTGCCGCGCGACACCGCACGGTCGGTGGAGTTCTGCAGGTGCTGGCGGCCGCGCTCGAGAGTCTCGTCGTTCACCTCCACCCCGACGACCTGGTAGCCGTTGCGGGCGAAGATCTCCGCGATGCCGGCACCCATGGTGCCGAGTCCGATCACGCCGACCGAGGTGAATTCACGAGGCATGACGGCATCCTGCCAGGTGTCAGGCGTAGTCGTGGAAGCCCTTCTTGGTCTTCCGGCCCAGGTGGCCCTCGGCGACCTTCTGCTCGAGCGTGGTCGCCGGTGCGAAGCCGGGCTCCCCGAACTCGCGGAACAGCTCCTGCTGGATGGCCAGCGAGACGTCGTTGCCCACCACGTCGAGGAGCTGGAACGGGCCCATCGGGAAGCGAGCCTCGTCCTTCACGGCGGTGTCGATCTCGTCCAGGGAGGCCGCACCGGACTCGGCCAGCTTCACGGCGTCGTTGAGGTAGGGGAACAGCAGCGCGTTGACGATGAATCCGGACCGGTCGCCGCAGGAGACGGCCACCTTGCCCACGGCTGCGCAGAGCGCGCGGGTGGTCTCGTCGACCTCTGCACCGGTCAGGTCGGTGGTCACGACCTCGACCAGCTTCATGATCGTCGCCGGGTTGAAGAAGTGCATGCCGATGACGGACTCGGGGCGCGAGGTGACCTTGGCGCACTCGGTGATCGGGAGGCTGGAGGTGGTCGTCGCCAGGATCGCGCCGGGCTTGCAGATCTGGTCGAGGTCGCCGAACAGCTCGGACTTCACGTCGAGGTCCTCGGCGATCGCCTCGACGACGAGGTCCACCTGGGCGAGGGCCTGGCGCTCGGTCGCGCCCGTCAGCCGGCCGAGCACCTCGGCCTTGGCTGCCTCGTCGAGCCTGCCCTTGGCGATCGCCTTGTCGAGCGAGCGCTCGATCGACGTACGGACGCCCTCGACCTTGTCGGAGCTGCGACCGACGTACACGACGTCGTAGCCGGCCTTGGCGCACACCTCGACGATGCCGCCGGCCATCGTGCCGGTGCCCACGACCCCGACCTGCTCGATCTCGTGCCTGAGCTGCGGGGCGTCGTCAGCGGACGGGGTCTCCTCGTCGTCGACGACTGCACCGTCGGACCAGGTCCAGAAGCCGCGCCCGGCCTTCTCCCCCAGCCTGCCGTCGCCGACCAGCCGCTCGAGGAGGCCTGCAGGCTGGTGCAGGTGGTCGCCGGTCTCGGCGTACCGCGCCGCCAACGCGTCCCGTACGACGTCCAGGCCGATCCGGTCCAGCGTCGTGAGCGGGCCCTCGGGGTAGCCGCAGCCGAACCGCATCGCGTTGTCGATGTCGTTGCGGGTGGCGTACGACTGCTCGTACATCCGCACCGCGTGGTTCAGGTAGGGCAGCACCAGCAGGTCGGAGATCGTCGTCGCAGGCATGCGGCTGATGATGGCACGGTGTTACCGCCCGGTAACAGGGGCTGGAGCGACCCGTGCATGTGGCCCTCGCCACGTCGCTCCGGCTCCCGGCGGGTACTCTGCCGCCCGTGCGTCTCGTCATCGCCCGTTGCCAGATCGACTACGCCGGTCGGCTCACGGCCCACCTGCCGATGGCCACCCGGCTCATCATGGTGAAGAACGACGGGTCCGTGCTGGTGCACTCCGACGGGGGCTCCTACAAGCCGCTCAACTGGATGTCACCCCCGGCCCGGCTGCGCGAGGGCGTGACCGACGACGGGCAGGTCGAGTGGCTGGTCCACGGCAAGGAGGGTCCCGACGGGGACACCCTGCGGATCCTCATCGAGGAGATCCTCAGCGACTCCAGCCACGACCTCGGCGTCGACCCGGGGCTGCAGAAGGACGGCGTCGAGAAGCACCTCCAGGAGCTGCTCGCCGAGCACCCCGCGACCCTCTCCGACGGGCTGACCCTGGTCCGACGGGAGTTCCCCACCGCGATCGGACCGGTCGACCTCATGTGCCGCGACTCTGCCGGGGCGTCGGTCGCGGTGGAGGTCAAGCGGCGCGGGGACATCGACGGCGTCGAGCAGCTGACCCGCTACCTCGAGCTGCTCAACCGCGACCCCAAGCTGCGCCCGGTCCGCGGGATCTTCGCCGCCCAGGAGATCAAGCCCCAGGCCCGGGTGCTGGCGACCGACCGGGGCATCGCGTGCGCCGTCGTCGACTACGACGCGCTGAGGGGGATGGACGATCCCTCCGGCCGGCTCTTCTGAGCCCTGGTCACGGAGCCGTGCGAAAGCACGCCCGTGCCCAGCCCGACGAGCAGCATCCCGACCACACCGAGGGACACGAAGATGTGGTCCATCCTGACCAGCACCGCGCCGAGCACCAGGACCGCGGCTGCGGCCAGCCCCACGACGTCGAGCCGGCGGGCCCGATCGACGACGAGAGCCACGGCTGCACCGATCAGCCCCCAGGAGCCGTAGTCGCCGAGGGTGGTGCCCACCCCGAACATCACCGAGACGGCCTCCGGACGCAGCTGACCCGGGCCGAGCTGCACCGTCACGTAGCCCGCGGCCAGCCCGCTGATCACGTCGAGCGCGGTGTAGGCCGTGGCGAAGACGTAGCCGCCGAGCCGGACCAGCCAGGCGACGACATCCCGGCGTCCCCTCACCAACCAGGCGAGCGCCAGCCCGACGAGGGGGAACACGAACAGGCCCACGACGTGCACCCACATCCACCGCTCGGCTGTCGGGTACTCCAGGTAGTCCGGGTGGAACAACCCTGCGACCGCGAGGGCCACCCCCGGAAGGGCCAGCACGGCGGCAGCGGTCCGAGGCGACCGCGACGGGCTCACGCGGGCCCCACGAGATCAGCGACCTCGTCGGCGCAGCCCCAGGACAGCGTGACCCCGGCGCCGCCGTGCCCGTAGCAGTGCACGAGTCGCTGCCCCGTCCCCGAGGTGCTCTGCTCCAGACGCACGGCAGGACGGGCAGGCCGGAGCCCCACCCGGTGACCGAGCACCCTGGCCCGGCGGAGCTCGGGCACCAGCTCACGGGCCCGAGCGAGGATGTCCTTGGCGACGGCATCGTCGGGAGCCGGGTCCCACGACCCCTCCTCCTCGGTGCCACCGACCACGATGTCGTTGCTGCGCGGCACCACGTACGTCGGTCCTGAGCTGTCCAGCCACCACCGGTCGAGGCCGACCTGCTCGACGTACAGCACCTGGCCCCGGACCGGCAGGACCGAGCCGTCGTGGCCGAGCAGCCGGGCGCCGAGGCCGGCCGCGTTCACGACGACCGGCGCCAGGTCCGGGAGGGCCGACAGCGCCATCCGCGTCACCGTGCCGCCGAGCTCCTCGACGCGGACGGTGAGCCAGCGCAGGTAGACGGGCATCTCCGCGACGGGAGCGTCGAAGCTCCAGCCGGCCTCGAAGCCGGGCAGCACGTCGGTGGCGGGCTCCAGCGACGGCACGGCCGACGCCCACCAGGGCCTCGCCCCCGTCCCGGTGCGGAGCACCTCGGTCCCGGGCACCATCGAGACGCCGGTCCCGTCGACCTCCGCGAGGGCAGCGAGCTCGGTCAGCGTGGTGGCCGCCCAGGCGGTGACGCGCTCGAACGGGTAGGCCCGGTAGGGGTACCAGAGGGCTGCGGCCGTCGCCGAGGTCGTCTCGAGCGGCAGGTCCCGGGCCACGACCGAGACCTGGTGACCGCGCTCGAGCAGCCGCACGGCGCACGACAGCCCGACGACACCTGCGCCGACGACGATCACCCGAGCCATGTCCGAAGTGTCGCCCAGCAGCGGTAACGGCGCCACAGGTCGCGGCGGGACCATCGTCCGGACCTGGTCATTCCGCTGTCGCTGTGCCAATGTGTGAACCTGTTCTACCGGGGTGCGAGTGGGGTGGCCCCGGTCTGTGCACAGGAGGCCTGTGATGTCCGTACGCCGCCATGCTGTCCATCTCGGTCGGGGACTCGGTCTGGTGGGGCTGGTCCTGGGCCTGCTCCTCGGACTGCTCGCCGCCCCGGCGCTGGCCCACGAGGAGCGACCGGCCACCTTCCCGGACGGGACCGGCAGCCGCCCGGTCTTCCTCGGCCTCGACAACCCCGAGCGCCGGGTGGTCTGCAAGGACGAGAGCCGCGGACTCATCGCCCAGATGAAGGCCGGCGACCTCAAGCAGACCAACAAGGAGCTGCTGAAGGAGTGCCGATTCCGATCGATCCAGAGCGCCATCAACTCGATCGACAAGCGCGGCACCTCGGTCTACGTCCTTCCGGGGACGTACTTCGAGACCAAGTGGGCGAACCTCGAGCGGTCCGAGTACTGCTCGAACCTGGAGACCGACTCGGACGACCCGCTGACCGAGGTCGACTACATCGGCTCGGTGCCCGATCCCACTGCCGGTGATGCGGCGCAACAGTCGGCGGAGGAGGGCTCGGACCCGGTCGCGCT
>CADCUK010000198.1:4961-15633 GCA_902805865.1 uncultured Nocardioidaceae bacterium
GCGACCGGACCCCGTACAACGACTCGATCGAGTGCGACAGCAAGTTCTGCGACACCCAGGTCGTCGGCACCGGTCCCCGGCGTGACTCGGTCGTCATCGACAACAAGTTCAGCAAGCTCAACGCCTTCCGTGGGGACCGCGCCGGTGGGATCTACCTGAGCAACTTCACCATTCAGCAGGCCGAGTTCAACGCCGTCTACATCATGGAGACCGACGGCTTCGTGGCCGACCGACTCATCGCCCGAGGCAACGACGAGTACGGCATCCTCGCCTTCGCGTCCGACCACGGGCTGATGCAGCACTCGAACGCGTACTACAACGGCGACTCCGGGCTCTACCCCGGGTCAGCGTCCGACATCAACGGCGACAACGAGAAGTTCAAGCCGACGCGCTACTCGATCGTGATCCGGCACAACCGCAGCCACCACAACACGCTCGGCTACTCCGGCACGGCCGGCAACTCGGTGCTGTCCTACAAGAACCGCTTCTACCGCAACGCCGCAGGCATCGCGACGGACTCCTTGTTCCCGGGTCACCCCGGCCTGCCGCAGGACCACGCGCGGTGGACGAAGAACCTGATCTACGCGAACAACATCAACTACTACGAGCGGCACGTCTTCACCGGGGACTGCGAGAAGCCGATCGAGGAGCGGGGTTACCTCCAGGGAACCGTCTGCCCGGTCGTGCCGGTTCCGGTGGGCACCGGTGTGCTCATCGCCGGCGGCAACTACAACTCCACCGACGACAACCGGATCTACAACAACTGGCGCTACGGGACCATGCAGTTCTGGGTGCCCGCGGCACTCCGGGACGAGTTCGCCCCGGACAAGCAGCGGGACACGTCGCACTACAACCGCACCTTCGGCAACGTCTTCGGCATCAAGCCGAACGGCGACGTCGCCCACAACGGCATGGACTCGTGGTGGGACGACGAGGGCAACGGCAACTGCTGGGAAGGCAACGAGTCGTCCCGCGAGGAGGGTTTCACCCACAACTTCGCGCCTAATGGCGGGGACCCCCTCGACTGCCCTGCGGGTTCGGTGGACAACCCTGCAGGTGACGTCAAGCTCGCTGGGTTCGTGAGCTGCGCGGCGTACGACCGCAACGATCCGGACTTCCGGGACCCGCCGGAGTGCAACTGGTTCGACACGCCGCCGAAGCCGACGGACGAGTACCAGGGCGACCCGATGGTGCCTGGTCCGGAGCGCCAGCAGGACAGCTCGCTGTCAACCGACGAAGACCTGACGGGGTCGCTAGGGCTGCTCGCCGTGCTTCCGCTCTTCGGTCTCGGAGCAGCGTTCCGGCTGCGCAACCGAGCGCACCGGAAGGGTTCCGCCCTCCGTCGTGGTTAAGCGGGTCGCGCTGGCCGCCGCGATCGCCGTCGCCCTCGTGGGCGGCGGCGGCGCGGCTGCCATGGCCACCGGCAGCCCCGAGCTCCGGGCCACCGGGCCGACCGAGGTCTCGGGCACCACGGGCACCGCGGTCTTCGAGCTCGGTGACCAGACCTACCGTCAGATCCGCTACCACGACCGCGGCACGCTCGTGTACACGTTCGAGCTCGTGAACGACGGCGGCCGCTCGGTCCGGGTCGCCGGGTCCGAGCTCCCCACACCCGATCCTCGGCTGTTCGACCACGTCAAGGTCACCGACCCGGACGGCCGCACGGAGTTCACCATCGAGGGTGGCGAGAGCGTCGCGGTGAGCCTGCACCTGCTCATGACCAGCTGCGAGACGCTGTCAGCGCGCGCCGGCAGCTCGGTCACCGAGGTGATGCTGAAGACCGAGGGCACCCTCGGCATCGGAGACGACGAGGTCACCGTGACCCTCCCGGAGGAGGTCCGGGCAGGCTCTCCCCGCGAGGCCAGGTGCGCCAACGCGACCGCGACGTCCCGCTCACCCGGCTGACGTCACGCGCGGAGGTCAGTCGAGGGAGTTGGCCTTGCGGATCTGGGCGACGATGCCGCCCATGATCTCGGTGAGACCGAAGTCCTTGGGCGTGAAGACGGCCGCGACGCCGAGCTCCTTGAGCCGGGCCGCGTCCGAGCCCGGGATGATCCCGCCGACCACGACCGGCACGTCGCCCATGCCCTCCGCACGCAACCCGTCGAGCACCGAGGGCACGAGCTCCATGTGCGACCCGGACAGGATCGACAGCCCGACGCAGTGCACGTCCTCGGCGACAGCAGCCGCGACGATCTGCTCCGGCGTCAGCCGGATCCCCTGGTAGATGACCTCGAAGCCGGCGTCCCGAGCCCGCACCGCGACCTGCTCCGCACCGTTCGAGTGGCCGTCGAGACCGGGCTTGCCGACCAGCAGGCGCAGTCTGCCCCCGGCGTTGCCGGAGAGCTCCTCGCCCGTGCGTCGTACGTCCTCACGGACCTGGGTGAGCTCCGCCCCGGCCTCGGCGACGCCGACGGCACCGGAGACACCGGTCGGCGCGCGGTACTCGCCGAACACCTCACGCAGCTTGCCGGCCCACTCGCCGGTGGTGACCCCGGCGCGGGCGGCGGCGAGCGTGGCCTCCATCAGGTTGACGCCGGACTTCGCGTCCTCGGCCAGCCGCTGCAGCGCGGCCTCGACCTCGGCGTCGTCCCGTTGCGCCTTCCACTCTTCCAGCCCTGCGAGCGCCGCCCGCTCGGCCTGCGGGTCGGCGGCCTGGATGGCTGCGTCGAGGTCGGCGGTGAGCGGCGACGGCTCGGTCGTCTCGAACTTGTTGACGCCGACGACGATCTCGTCACCCGACTCGATCCGCCCCCGCCGGGCGGCGTGCGAGGAGACCAGCGCCTGCTTCATGTAGCCGGACTCGACAGCGGCGATCGCCCCGCCCATCGCCTGGACCTTGTCGATCTCCGCCCGGGCGCCGGCCACGAGGTCCGCGACCTTGGCCTCGATGACGTGCGAGCCGTCGAAGATGTCGTCGTACTCGAGCAGGTCGGACTCGAACGCGAGGACCTGCTGCAGCCGCAGCGACCACTGCTGGTCCCACGGCCGGGGCAGCCCCAGCGCCTCGTTCCACGCCGGCAGCTGTACGGCGCGGGCGCGGGCGTTCTTCGACATCGTCACGCCGAGCATCTCGAGCACGATGCGCTGCACGTTGTTCTCGGGCTGCGCCTCGGTGAGCCCGAGGGAGTTGACCTGCACGCCGTAGCGGAACCGGCGCATCTTGTCGTCCTCGACGCCGTAGCGCTCGCGGGTGATCTCGTCCCACAGCTCGACGAACGCCCGCATCTTGCAGGTCTCCTCGACGAAGCGGACGCCGGCGTTGACGAAGAACGAGATGCGGCCGACGACCTTGCCCATGTCCTCGGGCGAGATCTGGCCCGAGTCACGCACGGAGTCGAGGACGGCCATCGCGGTGCACAGGGCGTAGGCGAGCTCCTGCACCGGGGTGGCCCCCGCCTCCTGCAGGTGGTAGCTGCAGATGTTGATCGGGTTCCACTTGGGGATGTGGTTGACCGTGTAGGCGATCGTGTCGGTGGTCAGCCGCAGCGAGTGCTCCGGCGGGAAGACGTAGGTGCCTCGGGAGAGGTACTCCTTGATGATGTCGTTCTGCGTGGTGCCTCCGAGCTGGTTGTGCACGCGTTCCTTGTCCTCGTCGGACTCCGCGCCGGCCTGCTCCTCCGCGACCACCTGGTAGAGCGCGAGCAGCCACATCGCGGTGGCGTTGATCGTCATCGAGGTGTTCATCTCGGTGAGCGGGATCTGGTCGAACAGACGACGCATCTCGCCGAGGTGCGGGACCGGCACCCCGACCTTGCCCACCTCGCCGCGCGACAGCGCCGAGTCGGGGTCGTAGCCGGTCTGGGTCGGCAGGTCGAAGGCCACCGACAGCCCGGTCTGCCCCTTGGCCAGGTTGCGGCGGTAGAGCGCGTTGGACTCCGACGCCGAGCTGTGGCCGGCGTAGGTGCGCATGACCCAGGGCTTGTCGCGACGCGGGGCCGGGCGGTTCTCGTGGTCGGCCGACGCGGCAGGGGTGTCCGTCATAGGCCGCACCCTATGGCCGGGGAGTCAGGTGCGAGAACGGTCTGTGAACTGTTCAACACACCGGGTAGGTCACACCGCGGCCACTCGGACCAGGCGGATCCGGCCGGATCAGGCGGATCAGGCGGTGACGACCTTCTTGGCGCCCTTGGCGACGTCGCGCACGTCGTCGGTGAGGCCGCCGAGGACCAGACCGGTGCCGATGCCGAACATCCACACGTCCTTGGCGACCCCGATGCCGTCCGGCGAGGGAAAGATGCTGCCCGGCTTGCGCATCGCCGGGGTGCGGGCGTACATCGTGAGCAGCCCGGCGGAGAACGCGGTCAGCGCTGCTCCCGCCTTCACCGGCGACACGATGGGCGCGAGGAGCAGCGCGCCAGTGGCCATCTCGGCCGCGGCGAGCGCCTTGAGGAAGGTCGGCGGGGACACCTTGTTCAAGGCCGGGAAGCTGCTCGCAGCCATCCCGTGCAGCGCTTCTGCCTGCTCCGGACCGCCGTCCCACTTCTCGAGCCCTGAGTTGAAGATGAAGCCGCCGGACGTGAGCCGGGTGGGCAGGTTACGGAGTCTCATGCTCCTGTGGTGCCCCGTGCCGGGAGATTCAGTCCTCGGTGCGCTCCATGCGGAACAGCCGGCGCCAGCTGCCGAAGGCGAGCACCCGTCGCAGCGCCGGTGAGCAGCCCCGCAGGATCACCTTCCGACCGGCGCGCTCGACCCGCAGCGCCGCCGCCGCCAGCATGTTCAGGGCGGTGACGTCGATCGACTCGACCAGCGTCAGGTCGACGATGACGTCCTCGTCGGGGTGCCGCTCGATGTGCTCGTAGAGCGCCTCGCGCACCTCGGCGGAGCAGCGGCCGTCCAGGCTGCCGGACAGCGTGATGGCGTCGGAGGCCCTTGCTGTCTCCACTTGCTTCTCCCCTGGCTGGCGCGCCGCGGCCGGCCCTCCTCGGCGAGGGTGACCGGTGACGGGCGATATACCCGTTCTTTACTATGACGCAGCGAGGACCGAAAGGGTTGCGTGTGACACGCGCTGCTTTGGTCCCGAGGGTAGGCCCGAACGTCAGGATTCGGTCAGAGATCGTCCATATCGGGCAGCTGGACGCGCTGGATGTCGACACCGAGCGACCGGAGCGACTCGACGAACCCCGGGTAGCCACGGTCGATGTGGAACGAGTCGGCGACCGTCGTACGACCCTCGGCGGCCAGCCCGGCCAGGACCAGCGCGGCGCCGGCGCGGATGTCATGGGCGACGACGTCCGCTCCGGACAGCATCGGCTTCCCGCGTACGACGGCGTGGTGCCCGTCGGTCCGCACGTCGGCGCCGAGCCTGGCCAGCTCCTGGGCGAACATGAAGCGCGCCTCGAAGACGTTCTCGGTGATCATCGCGGTCCCGTCGCTCACCGCTGCCAGCGCCATCGCGAACGGCTGCAGGTCGGTCGGGAACCCCGGGTAGGGCAGGGTCACGACGTCGAACGCGTCCAGGCGCCGGTCCACCCGCACCCGAAACCCCTGGTCGCTCACGTCCAGCCGCGCTCCCGCGCCGGCCAGCTTGTCCAGGACGATGTCGAGGTGGCCGGCGACGCCACCCTCCACGGTGAGGTCGCCTCCGGCGATCGCGACCGCGAAGGCCCAGGTGCCCGAGACGATGCGGTCGGTGATCGTCGCGTGGGTCACCGGCCGCATCGACTCGACCCCGCGGACCACGAGGGTGCTCGACCCGACGCCGTCGATGTCGGCGCCCATCGCCACGAGCATCCCGCAGAGGTCGACGATCTCGGGCTCAAGCGCGGCGTTCTCGATGACCGTGGTGCCCTCGGCGAGAGTCGCGGCCATCAGCAGGTTCTCGGTCGCACCCACGCTGGGGAACTGCAGGACCAGCTCGGCTCCACGCAGCCTCGTGGGCACGGTGGCCACCACGTAGCCGTGCTCGATGTCCACCTCCGCCCCGAGGTCGCGCAGGCCCCTGATGTGCATGTCGAGCCCGCGGGAGCCGATGTTGTCCCCGCCCGGCAGGCTGACCTCCGCCTTGCCGCAGCGGGCCACGAGCGGACCGAGCACGCTGATGCTCGCCCGCAGCCGCCGGACGAGGCGGTACGGCGCGTGGTGGCTGAGGTCGTCGGGGACGTCGATCGACACCCGCTCCTCGCCGTGGTCCATCTCGACGGTGCAGCCGAGCTCCTCCAGCAGACGGGCCATCACGTCGACGTCGAGGATGTTCGGCAGGTTCGTGATCGTCGTACGACCGGGAGCGAGCAGTGCAGCCGCCATAAGCTTCAGCGCGCTGTTCTTCGCACCGCCGACCCGCACCGAACCGTGCAGCGTCTGCCGGTGGTCGGACGGTGAGCTGAGCCGGAAGGCCTCCATCACGCCACCTGCTCGGTCTCGGCCGCGACGGTCCCGAGCCACTGCTCCAGCCGGCGGGGGGAACGCAGACGCAGCACAGGCGGAAGCGCGGGGTCGGCCTCCCAGCGCACGAGCCGGTCGTGCTTGCGCGTGAACGATCGGAAGTGCCACAGGATGATGGAGTCGCCGGAGAACGTCTGTCGCCAGGTCTCCACGTTGCCGTTGCACACCGGTCGGTGGTCGAGGTTGCGGGCCAGCGTGCGCCGCAGCAGCCGGCCCAGCGACACGTGCCGCCGGTAGTCCAGTCCCACCACGAGCTCTGCGCGGGACAGCGCGACGTCGACCCAGGCCGCGTACGCGGTGTCGAGGATCCACGACTCACCAGCGCAGACGTCCTCGAACCGGCGCCGCTGCTCCTCCTCCGGCAGCGCGACCCAACCGGGCTGCCAGGTGGCGTCGTCGACCGACACCCAGTCGATGCCCACCAGCCGGCTCAACCGCTCGGCCAGCGTGGTCTTGCCGGAACCGGTCACGCCGTAGAGCAAGATGCGCCGCCCGCCTTGAAGGCCCTGCCCCTCCGCACGCATCCCGCGAGGATATCCCGTCCGCACCTCCCCTCTAGGCTGGCCCGATGGTCAACCTCACCCGCATCTACACCCGCACCGGTGACGCCGGCACGACCCGGCTCGGCGACAACAGCGAGACCACGAAGAACGATCTCCGGCTGCACGCCTACGCCGACGTCGACGAGCTGAACAGCCAGATCGGGTTCGCGATCGCGGTCGGCGACCTCGACGACGAGGTGCGTGCGGTGCTCACCCGGGTGCAGAACGAGCTCTTCGACGTCGGTGCGGACTTCAGCACGCCGGTGGTCGAGAACCCCGAGTGGCCTCCGTTGCGGGTCGAGCCGGACTACGTCGAACGCCTCGAGGGCTGGTGCGACCAGTTCAACGAGCCGCTCGAGTCGCTGCGGTCGTTCATCCTCCCCGGTGGGACCCCCGGAGCGGCGGCCCTGCACGTGTGCCGGACGGTGGCCCGCCGGGCGGAGCGGACCGCCTGGGCGGCGTACGACGTGCACGGCGACGCGATGAACGTGGTGGCTGTGAAGTACCTCAACCGGCTGAGCGACCTGCTCTTCATCCTGGCCCGGCACGCGAACCTGTCCCGTGGCGACGTGCTGTGGAAGCCGGGCGGCGACCGCTAGGCAACACCCCTCGTCGGTTGAAGAGCGAGCGCAGCGAGCGTCCCCCGGTGGTTGAGGAGCGAGCGCAGCGAGCGTCTCGAAACCGCCCGAGCCTCTTCACGTCCGCCTGTGGAAAGGCCCTTTCCCAGCACCGAAACTGTCGGTGCCGCCGCCTAGCGTTCAGGTATGTCGAACACCAAGGCTCCCGCCGCACCTCGGTTCGAGGTCGCCGTCGAGCCCTTGGGGTTGGACGAGGCGGGCACGTTGGCGTTCGTGGTCGAGCGGCGTCGTCGTCAGGACCAGGCTGCGGCGGAGGAGCTGCTCGCCGTGACACACTGGGCCGACCTGCACCGCGTCGATGGCGACGAGATCGGCTCCATCGACGACGGCGTGGCGCAGATCCTCTGCCCGATACTTGGCACTGACCAGCTGCTGGGGCGCGAGGGCGAGCTGAGACTGGCCGGTCAGGGTGCGTTCACCGTGTCGGAGTTCGCGGTCTGCGAGCTGGCGGCGGCATCGGGGTTGTCCGAGCCCGCCGCTCGTGCGTTGGTCGGACAGGCCCTCGAGCTCCGTGACCGGCTGCCCAGGTTGTGGGGTGCAGTGATGTCGGGGAGGTTGCAGGCGTGGAAAGCGCGCAAGCTCGCCGAGCAGACGATCCCGCTGTCGGCTGCGGCTGCTGACTACGTCGATCGCCACCTCGCGCCGTTCGCGCACAAGCTGTCGCTCCTGCGGATCACCAGGGCCGTCGACGCGGCGATCTTGCGGCACGATCCCGAGCTGGCTGCGGAGCGGACCGCGAAGGCCGCCGAGCGGCGCGGAGTCTGGCTCGACGACTGCGTCGACGGGGTCAGCGAGATCCGGGCGATCACGGACACCCCTGACGCGATCGCGTTCGACACCGCCCTGAACCACGTCGCCGCGACGCTGCAAGCGCTCGGGGACGAGGACCCCGACCAGGTCCGTCGGGCCCGAGCATTGGGAGTGTTGGCCGACCCCCAGTACGCGCTTGCCCTGCAGACGACCGCGTCGGACCTAGCGAGCACAGGGACGACCAGGCCGACGACGACGAAGCAGGGCCCGACCATCCACGTGCACCTGCACACCGGCGCCCTCACCGGTGCCGGCGGGGTGGCGCGGGTGGAGGGGTTCGGCCCCCAGTCCCTGGAGACGGTGCAGCGATGGCTCACCGGGCTGACGCCGGGTGCCGTCGTGACGGTCACCCCGGTCGTCGACCTCACCGAGCACATCTCGGTCAACGCACACGAGGCGCCGGACCGGCTCCGCGCCCAGATCGACGAACGCGACCACGGCTGCCAGTTCCCCTGGTGCGGTCGACGCGGCCGCTACGACCTCGACCACATCGACCCCTATGTCCCCGTCGAAGACGGCGGCCCTCCGGGCCAGACGAGCACAACGAACCTTGCCAAGCTGTGCCGGTTCCACCACCGGGTGAAGACCCACGGCGGATGGGTGTACCGACGAGATCCGGACGGGGTGGGCCTGACCTGGACCTCACCGCTCGGGCGCAGCTACACCGTGGACGAGCACGGCACGCTCGCTCACACCCCGATGAGTTGACTGCATTCGCAGACCCACGACCGGGCGACGGCATCGGGCGTTCACTGCCCTGTGCCCGAGCGCGGAGCGCGTCGCCTGACGGAGGTGCAGCCCTCAGAACGAGGGAGGGTTGTCCCCGATGGAGGCGCGACGCACGCTGTCTCGTGTTTCCCGGCGACGGTCCCTCATGAGACGACGAACCTCCCTGCCACGCCGCAGCCGCTGTCGAGCGCCGTCGAACAGGACACGAAGTCGGCTCATGACCACTCCTCGGTGGCGCGTACGCGGGACCGCAAGCATAGGCGCGAAGCACCCGACCAGGCGATGGTCTGAACGAGCCGAGCACTCAAGCCGGTTTCAGTGCGCTCGCAGCCCTCGGCCGGGTGGCGCGGCCTCCAGCCAGGACAGGAAGCCGGTGACGGCTTCCGGCGTCATCGCCAGCTCGAACTCCGACGTCGAGCTGTGGCAGCAGACGATGACGTGGCCGGCGTACAGCGAGTGCGCCTCGGTGCCGACCGGCTCACGCTGGCCGTCATAGGTGAGGTCCCCGCGCTCCACGACGTGGTGAGGACGCAGCGCGAGGGAGAAGATCCGGAAGAACTCCAGCCGACCGCCGGAGTAGCGTCCCAGCCCCAGAGCCCAACCGCGCCCGGCCTTGCGCCACTCGTCGGTGGCGCCGGACCGGGCGCGATGGCTCAGCTCGAAGGTTCCGCCGTTGCGGGTGATCCAGCGACGGCGGATGACCAGACTCAGCCCGTAGAGCAGGACGAGGAGCAGCAGCACGCCGATAGAGTCGACGATCCACACCCACAGCGGCATGGAACCCCTCCCCTCCAGGCTCGCTGCATGTACTCGTCAGGTCAGGACGAGCGCTCGGCGGCGCGGATCCGGGCCTCGGCCCACGCCCTGGAAGCTGCCTCAGCCGCGTCGTCGCTGTTCTCGCCCGACGACTCGGCACGCTGCAGGTCCTGCCGTGCCTTCTCGAGGTCGATCTCGTGCGTCATCTCGGCCTGCTCGGAGAGGATCGAGATGCGGTTGCCCGCCACCGAGAGGAAGCCGGTGTTGACCGCAGCCACCCAGCTCTCCCCGTCGGCCGTGGTCACGTCCACGATGCCGTCGACCATGACCGCAAGCATCGGCGCGTGGTTCGGCAGGACACCGACGTCCCCCTCGGTGGTGCGGGCGATGACCATGGTGGCCTCGCCCGACCACACGAGACGGTCGGCCGCGACCAGCTCGACCTGCATGACGGCGTCGCTCACTTGAGGCTCTTCTGGATCTCGTCCCACTTGCGCTCGACGTCCTCGAGGCCACCGCACATGAAGAACGCCTGCTCGGCGACGTGGTCGAGCTCGCCGTCGGCGATCTTGTTGAACCCCTCGATGGTCTCCTCGATCGTGACCGTGGACCCCTCGACGCCGGTGAACTGCTTGGCGACGTAGGTGTTCTGCGACAGGAACCGCTGGATCCGGCGGGCCCGGTGCACGATGACCTTGTCCTCCTCGGACAGCTCGTCGACACCGAGGATCGCGATGATGTCCTGGAGCTCCTTGTTGCGCTGCAGGATCTGCTTGATCCGGACAGCGCAGCGGTAGTGCTCCTCACCGATGT
>CADCUK010000199.1 GCA_902805865.1 uncultured Nocardioidaceae bacterium
CCCGTTCCTCGTGGAGTCGCTGGGGCTGGCGATCGACTCCGGCGGCGCGGGCCAGCACCGCGGCGGCCTCGGCTACGAGAAGCACATCCGGATGCTCAAGGACGGCCACTTCATGTCGATCGCCGACCGGTCGATCCTGTCGTGCTGGGGCGTGAACGGCGGCCGGGCGGGCAGGCCGTTCCAGGTGGTGATCGACCCCGGCGGGCCGAACGAGCGGGAGGTCGACGCGCTCGCCGACGACGAGCCGGTCAGCGCGGGGGAAACGATCCGGATCCGGACCACCGGGGGCGGCGGCTGGGGTGACCCGCTCGACCGTGACCCCGAGCTGGTCGTCCGAGACGTCCGTTGGCGCAAAGTGTCCCCGGATGCCGCCCGCGCGGATTACGGTGTGGTCCTCACCGGCTCGGTGCACGACGACGACGTGGGGTACGACGCCGCAGCCACCTCGACCATGCGGAGGGAGCTGGTCGAGGGGCGCGGCGACGCGGCCTTCTTCGACAGGGGGCCGGGGTTCGAGCAGCTCAGCGGTGGGCTCACCGCGGCCGAGGTCGACTGGCTCTGACGCCGAGGTCGTGCATCCCACAGTGCGCCCAAGCGCACTCTCTGGTGCACGACCTGTCAGCCGTCGGGGGTGAAGGTCTCCGCGCGCGGGAGGTCCGGGTGGATCGGGCCAGAGCCGTCCTTGAGAGAGCCGTCGGGCGACGCCCCGCGCAGCACCGCGACGAGCTCGGCAAGGATCGACAGGGCGATCTCGCCCGGGGTGTTCGCGCCGATGTCCAGCCCGGCCGGACCGTGCACGGCCTCGAGGTCGGCCTCGGTCACCCCGTGGGCGAGGAGCCACTCCCGGCGCTGCGCCTGCCGGTTCCGCGACCCCATCGCCCCGATGTACGCCGGTCGCGCAGCGAGCGCCGCTGCCAGGGCCGGTGCGTCGACGTCCGAGTCGTGGCTCGTCACCACGACGGCCTGGGCCGAGGTGACGGCGGCCGTCGCCTCGTCGAGGGTGTCGACCACCGTCGTACGCCAGCCGAGGAGCTCGGCCATCGGGACGAGGGCCTCGGCCACGGGTCCGTCCCCCACCACGAGCAGCGTCTGCGAGTCCATGCCGGCCACGCTAGTCGCGCTGGCGCTCGCTCAGTAGGTTTGCGGTCCCAGACGTTGACGGAGGAGATGGCATGCAGCAGGTGCGTGGCGTGGTGGCGAGGTCGAAGAACGCGCCGGTGACGATGGAGACGATCAACGTCCCCGACCCCGGCCCGGGCGAGGCCGTGGTGCGCGTCCAGGCCTGCGGCGTCTGCCACACCGACCTGCACTACCGCGAGGGGGGCATCAACGACGAGTTCCCGTTCCTGCTCGGCCACGAGGCGGCAGGCATCGTGGAGACGGTCGGCGAAGGCGTCACGAACGTCGCTCCCGGTGACTTCGTGGTCCTCAACTGGCGTGCCGTCTGCGGCGACTGCCGCGCCTGCCTGCGCGGCGAGCCCTGGTACTGCTTCAACACCCACAACGCCGCGCAGAAGATGACGCTCGAGGACGGGACCGAGCTGTCGCCGGCCCTGGGCATCGGTGCCTTCATCGAGAAGACCCTGGTCCACTCGGGGCAGTGCACCAAGGTCGACCCCGCCGCCGACGCGGCGACGGTCGGGCTGCTCGGCTGCGGCGTGATGGCCGGTCTCGGTGCGGCGATCAACACCGGAGCGGTGACGCGGGGCAAGAGCGTGGCGGTCATCGGCTGCGGCGGGGTGGGTGCCGCGTCCGTGGCCGGGTCGGCCCTGGCCGGCGCCAGCACGATCATCGCGGTCGACCTCGACGACCGGAAGCTCGAGTGGGCGCGCAAGCTCGGCGCGACGCACACGGTGAACAGCAAGGAGCGCGACGCCGTCGAGGCGATCCAGGAGCTGACCGGCGGGTTCGGAGCCGACGTCGTCATCGACGCGGTCGGCCGCCCGGAGACGTGGAAGCAGGCGTTCTACGCCCGCGACCTCGCCGGCACCGTCGTCCTCGTCGGGGTCCCCACCCCGGACATGAAGATCCCGGACATCCCGTTGATCGACGTGTTCGGCCGGGGCGGCTCGCTGAAGTCCAGCTGGTACGGCGACTGCCTGCCCAGCCGGGACTTCCCGCTGCTCGTCGACCTCTACCTGCAGGGCCGCCTCGACCTCGACGCCTTCGTCACCGAGCGGATCGGGCTCGGCGACATCGAGGCGGCGTTCGAGAAGATGCACCACGGCGACGTCCTCCGCTCGGTGGTGATCTTCTGATGGCGGCACGCGTCGACCGGGCCGTCACCTCCGGCACCTTCTCCCTCGACGGCGAGACCTTCGACGTCGACAACAACGTGTGGGTCATCGGCGACGACACGGAGTGCGTCGTGGTCGACGCGCCTCACGACGTGGACGCGATCCTTGCTGCCGTCGACGGCCGGCGGGTCAAGGGGATCCTGTGCACGCACGCGCACGACGACCACGTGCGGGTGGCGCCGGCGCTGCGCGAGGCGACGGGTGCACCGATCCTGCTGCACCCCGACGACCGGCCGGTGTGGGAGCTCACCCACCCCGACCTCCTGTGGGACGCCGACCTCTCCGACGGTCAGGAGCTCGAGGTCGGGGGGACCACCCTGCACGTGCTGCACACGCCGGGCCACGCGCCAGGCGCCGTCTGCTTCCACGCACCGGACCTCGGCTGCGTCTTCAGCGGTGACACGTTGTTCAACGGCGGGCCCGGCGCGACCGGCAGGTCGTTCAGCGACCGGCCCACGATCGTCGGCTCGATCAAGGCGAAGCTCATGCCGCTGCCGCCGGAGACCGTCGTGCACACCGGCCACGGCGACGACACCACGATCGGCGCCGAGGCCGGCAACCTCGACTGACGTCGGTCACCGGCAGAGGGGCACTAGGGTCGAGCCATGCGAGTCGTGATCGCCCTCGGGGGCAACGCCATGACCTCTCCGGACGGCAGCGCGAGCCCCGAGGCCCAGCACCAGGCCATCGCCAAGGCGGTGGTGCCGATCGCGCAGCTCGTCGAGGGCGGCCATGAGGTGCTCCTGACCCACGGCAACGGCCCTCAGGTCGGCAACATCCTGGTGAAGAACGAGCTCGCAGCGGCCGTCGTACCCCCGGTGCCGTTGAGCTGGTGCGGCGCGCAGACCCAGGCGACGATCGGCATGCTGCTGATGAACTACCTCGGCGCCGAGCTCCGCCGCCGCGGCATCGACAAGCAGGTCGCGACCCTGGTCTCCCGCACCCTCGTCGACCCCGACGACCAGGCTTTCGAGAACCGCACCAAGCCGATCGGCGGCTACCTCACCCAGGAGGACGCCGAGGCGATGAGAGCCCACGGCGAGCGGTACGTCGAGATCCCGGGCCGCGGCTGGCGTCGCGTCGTCGCATCGCCGGAGCCGCTCGAGATCCTCGACATGCCGGCTGCCGACCTCCTCCTCGCGCAGGGGTACGTCGTCGTCTGCTCCGGTGGTGGCGGGATCCCGACCATCCGCAGGGCCGACGGCGGCTACGAGGGCATCGAGGCCGTCATCGACAAGGACCTCACCGCCGCGTTGCTGGCCGAGCACATCGAGGCCGACGTGCTGGTGATCGCGACCGACGTCGAGAACGTGGTCGCCGACTGGGGCACTCCCGAGGCACTGCCGCTCGAGGAGGTCGAGGTGACCGCGATGCGGGTCATCGCCACCGAGCAGCAGTTCG
>CADCUK010000200.1 GCA_902805865.1 uncultured Nocardioidaceae bacterium
GGGTGGCGCATGGTGTCCATGACGATGCCGGTGCCGACGGCGTTGCCGGCGATCGAGGTGCCCGCTCCGCGCATCGTCAGCGGTGTCCCCGTCGAGCGGGCGACGTCGATGACGGCCGCGATCTCGTCGGTGTGCTGCGGTCGCACCACGACCGTCGGCGGCACCCGGTAGATCGAGGCGTCGGTGGCGTACAGGGAGCGCGCGAGCTCGGAGTCGTCGACGTCGCGCACGCCGCGCCGGGTCAGCTCGGCGACCAGGTCGGGACCCGCGGCGCCGTCCGGTCGGGGGTTCACCACAGCTCCAGCGACCCCTCGAGGATCTGCGCCAGGTCGTCCTCGGTGACGTCCTTGGGCGCGGTCGCCAGCAGCCGCTGCTGCTTGACGGCTCCCTCGACCAGGTCCGGCACGTCGCCCTCGTCGTACCCCACGGCGCCGATGCCGTTGGGGATGGCGATGTCGCGCATCAGCTCGCTCAGGACCTGAGGGAGGTAGTCGCGGTCCTCGGCCGGGCGGTCGATGGAGCCGCCGACCGACAGGATCTCCGCCGCGCGCACGTGGCGGGCGGGTGAGGCGTCGAACGTGAACCGGAAAGCCTCCGGCGCGGTGAGCGAGACCGCCATGCCGTGCGGCACCATCGGCTCGTCCGCGGGATAGCCGGCCGGGTGGAACTCCTTGACCCGGCCGGCGATCGGGTAGGCGTTCGCGTGCGGGATGTGCACCCCCGCGTTGCCGAACCCCATGCCGGCGAAGGTCGCGGCCAGCGCCATCTGCTCGCGAGCCTCCTCGTCGGAGCCGTCGCGGACCGCGGTCCGGAACGACGCCGCGAGCAGCGTCATCGCCTTCTCAGCCCACATGTCCGCGACCGGGTTGGCGCCACAGTAGGGCACCCGCTGCTCGGGCTGCTTGCGGTCGTAGGAGTCGAACGGCCGCGCGGTCCACGACTCCAGTGCGTGGCACAGGATGTCCATCCCGGCGGCCGCGGTGACCCCGGCCGGCTGGGTCATCGTCAGTCGCGGGTCCACGACCGCGAGCGTCGGCCGGAGCCGCGGGTGGCTGATGCCGGTCTTCACCTTGAGCGACAGCACGTCGAGCACGCAGATCGTGGTGCTCTCGCTGCCGGTGCCGGTCGTCGTCGGGACGGCCACCAGCGGCTTGAGGGCGTGCTGGGGCGCCCGTGCCTTGCCGACCGGGGCGTTGATGTAGTCCATCAGCTCACCGGGGTTGGTGGTGAGCAGGTTGACGGCCTTGGCGGTGTCGATCGCCGAGCCTCCGCCGACCGCGACGAACGCGTCCCACGGGCCGTGGTCGCGGGCGAACGCGATGGCGTGCTCGAGGCTGGTGTCGGTCGGCTCGACGTGCACCGCGTCGTAGATCTCCGCCTGCACCCCACGAGCCCGGATCTGCTCGGCGATCCGGTCGGGGTGTCCGGTCGCGGCGACGCCGGGGTCGGTGACGAGCAGCACCCGCTTGGCGTCGTACGTCGTGAGGTCGTGGCCGATCTACTCCGAGGCGCCGGCGCCGAACTTGAGGGCCGGCGCGCCGTAGGTGAAGACGGACTCGTGCTGGCTCAAGCGGTGCTCCTGGTGCTGTCGGGTGGCTCGTCGATGAGCGAGAGGGCGTGCCGGGCCGAGCCGTTCAGCTTCAGTCTCCGGGCCTCCTCCAAGGGAACCCACGCTGCCTGCTCGGTGGAGCCGCCGACGTCGACGACGTGCGGCTCGACGTCGCGGGACTGCGGGAGCACCTCGGCCTCGTAGATCAGCCCGATGCCGTGGTAGTCCTCGACCAGGCCGTCCGGCCGGGCGCCGGTGAAGTGCGTCGAGTACACGTCGAGGATCCGGCCGGGCTCGGCGTGCAGCCCGGTCTCCTCGTAGATCTCCCGGCGGAGCGCGTCGAGGGGGTGCTCGCCGTGGTCCACTCCCCCACCCGGCAGCGCCCACACGTCGGGGGCGATGCGCGGCGCGATCCGGGCGAGCAGCACCTCGTCGTCCCTGCGGAGCAGGGCGTACGCCGCGACGCGCTGACGCCTCGGCGGGGGCTGCTCGACCATGCCTCGATCCTAGGGCGGGCCGCGAGACCGCCTGACCGGGCCTTTTGTCACCACACCATGGCCGCTTGCATCGGCGTTCTCGTTGCTGGCCTGCTCAGCGTCGAGGAGACCACTTGGAAGCGGCTTGCATCCTGCTTGGAAGGGAACGCTCGAGGACGTCCCGAGACCTTGGAGGAGACCTTGACCGCGACGGCCGCGAGCTCTGCGCGGGAGCAACCAGCCCCCTCGACTGCTCCGCCCACCGCGCAGAAGCCGGCGCGGGACCCCTGGTTCGACAACGCCAAGATGCTGCTGGTCGCCCTCGTCGTGGTCGGGCACAGCTGGACGTTGCTGCCGGAGACCTGGGTGATCGACCGCACCTACAACTGGCTCTACCTGTGGCACGTGCCGGCGTTCGTGCTGGTGACCGGCTACCTGTCCCGCAAGTTCACCTACAGCCGACGCAACCTGCGCAGGCTCGTGACGACGGTCGTCCTCCCCTACCTCGTCTTCGAGGGGCTGTTCGCGCTCTTCCGGGTGCACGTCGGCGGGGAGACCCTCGAGCGGCTGTGGCTCAACCCGCACTGGCCGCTGTGGTACCTCACGGTGCTGTTCATGTGGCGACTGGCCACCCCTGCCCTGCGGCAACTGCCCTGGGCGCTGCCGGTCACGATCGGGGTCTCGCTCCTCGGCGGACTGTTCTCCGTCGAGACGTTCGACGTGAATCGTGCCCTCGGCCTCCTGCCGTTCTTCGCCGCCGGCGTGCTGGCCGGGGACCGGGTCATCGACCTGGTGCGCAGCCGCCGGGCCCGCCTCGCCGCACTCGTCGTGCTGCCGGCCGGGGTCGTCGTGGCCCACCTCGTCGAGTCGCGGCTGGCGAGCGAGTGGCTCTACTACCGGACGTCGTACGGCGCGCTCGACGCCGGCCCGCTCGAGGGCATGGCGATCCGGCTGGGGCTCATCGCGCTCGCGCTGGCGATGGTGGTCTCGGTCCTCGCGTGGATCCCGCGCCGCGGTGGCTGGTTCAGCGCCCTCGGCGCCGGCAGCCTGGTGGTGTACCTGTTCCACGGGTTCTTCGTGAAGGGCGCCGAGTACGCCGGCTTCGAGGAGTGGGCCGGCGGGCACGCGCTGCTGTCCTTCGTGCTGGCGACCTCGGTGTGCGTGGTCGTCGCCCTCACGCTCTCCTGGCGGCCGGTCCGCAAGCCGCTCGAGAAGGTCGTCACCCCCGCCCCCTGACGTCGAGGCGGCGCTCGCGCAGGGGGCCTCCCGCGCGAGCGCCGTCTCAACCTGACGCAAGCGCCGTCTCGACGAATGCGGAAAGGCCGCCCGCCCCGAGGGGCGAACGGCCTTCCGTGTGCTGCTGGGATCAGCTGTCGTAGGAGCGGAACTGGAAGTCGTCCAGCGCCACGACCTGCTGCCTACCGGTCGACGAGAAGTCGTCGTAGTAGGAGTTGTAGCCGCTGACCGTGTACGCGTTGGCCCGCGCCTCCTCGGTCGGCTCGACCCGGATGTTCCGGTACCTCTCCAGGCCGGTGCCGGCCGGGATCAGCTTGCCGATGATCACGTTCTCCTTCAGGCCCAGGAGCGAGTCCGACTTGGCGTGGATCGCCGCGTCGGTGAGCACCCGGGTGGTCTC
>CADCUK010000201.1 GCA_902805865.1 uncultured Nocardioidaceae bacterium
GGGGGGCAGCGCCAGCCGGTGCACGTGCCGGTCGATGTCGAAGTCCTCGTCATCGACCCAGACCGGGTGGTCGAGGTCCATCGGGACGTGGCGCAGCTTCTGGCGGAACTCGGGGATGGCGCCGGCCTGGCGGGCCATCCGCTCCTTCATCGATGCGAAGGTGTAGCCGTCCGGGATCGAGTCCGGATCGAGGACGAGCAGCCCGCACACGTGGAGCAGCTGGGTCGGTGTCTCCAGGTAGAGGAACGACGCGTCGAGTCCGCTGAGGCGCTTCATGGCGGCATCCTACACCGCGGAAGTAGAACACGTTCTAGTTCGGTTGTCGCTACCCTGCGCCCATGGGTTACCTCCGCCGCCAGCTCGTCATCGGCGCCCTGACCGCCAACGCCGTCCGGCCGATCCCTCTGTACGCCGTCAGCGTGCCGTCGATGTTCGGCGGCTGGCTGGTCTCGGAGCTGGCACCCCACTTCGCCACGTTCGCCGCGGCTGACACCGCACGTGAGCTGGTGCGAGAAGGTGGTGACCGCCGCCTGGCAGTGCTCGGTGCACTCAACCTCGCCGGGCTCGCGTACGTCCTCCGCGGCGGCATGCTCTCCCACCAGACGTTCGAGACCGCCCTCGTCGAGGGGCTCGGCGAGAACTACCGGGAGGAGCTGGAGTCCAGGCACACCGACCTCGACTGGAAGACACCCCTGCTCCAGCTCGCCTGGCCCTTCCGCCACGTCTCACGCGACATCGAGGTCGTCAAGAACGTCAGCTACGCGCCGGAGCACGGACGCCGCGGCAAGCTCGACATCTACCGGCCGTCCGGTGAGGTCAACGACGCGCCGGTGCTGCTGCAGGTGCACGGCGGCGCCTGGACGATCGGCAACAAGGACCAGCAGGGGCTGGCGTTGATGCGGCACATGGCGTCCAGGGGCTGGGTCTGCGTCGCGATCAACTACCGGCTGAGCCCGCGCTCGGCCTGGCCGGCGCACATCGTCGACGTGAAGCGGGCGATCACCTGGATCCGCGAGCACGGCAAGGAGTACGGCGCGGACCCCTCGTTCATCGCGATCACCGGCGGGTCGGCCGGAGGACATCTCGCCGCACTGGCCGCCCTCACACCCAACGACACCGAGTACCAGCCCGGGTTCGAGGACGCGGACACCGCCCTGCAGGCGGCGGTGCCGTTCTACGGCGTCTACGACCTGGCCGGAGCCACGGGCGAGAAGGCCGTGAAACGCATGCGGGACCTGTTCCTGGGGCCACGGGTCTTCTTCGACAGCGCGCGCCGCAACCCGGACCCCTTCGAGAAGGCGTCCCCGATCCTGCGTGTCCACAAGGACGCGCCGCCCTTCTACGTCATCCACGGGGTGAACGACACCCTGGTCTCGATCGGCCAGGCCAGGACCTTCGTCGAGAGGCTGCGGGACGCCTCCGACCAGGCGGTGGCCTACAGCGAGCTCTCCGGCGCGCAGCACGCCTTCGACGTGTTCCCGTCCGTGCGCAGCCAGCACTCGGTCCGCGGCGTCGACCGTTTCCTGCGCTGGGCCCACGACAACTGGCGGGGCGTGCCCGCCGCGAGCGATGCGGAGATGGAGTCGAACGACCCGCGCGACGACTGATTCGGTTCCCATAGAGCGCGAACGGCACGGAAACGGTTCGCGGAGCCCCGCACCGGGTATCGCTTCTCCTGGGAGAGGAGATACACATGCAGACGGAACGCAAGAAGGTGGTGCGCGCGCTGAGGTCGAGAGGGGACCACGACCGCGCGCTCCAGGCCGAGTGCAGCCTGCCGCGGTGGGTGGACTCGGAGAGGGACGCCGGGGTGCTCCTGCAGCTCGACGTCGAGCCGGCGGACATCCAAGCGGGAGACATCTGACAGCTCCGGCAGCGACACCGGCACGTGCATTCGAGCGCGACCCAAGACCCTGTGAGATAGGGACATGAGTCCTCCGCAATTCATCCGATCGGGCCACTGATCGGAGAGTAGGGGCGTGCCACGATCGTGGCTCCAGTCTCGGAGCCAGGAGATCACATGAACCGTTCACGTGCCGCCATCGGCACCGCACTCGTCACCAGCGCCCTCACGTCCCTTGCCCTCGTCGCTGCGGCACCGTCCGCGACGGCAGGTGCCTCGGCCGAGCCGATCGCCTCCGGACTGCAAGGTGCGCTGCAGCTCGACGTCACTGAAGGCAATCTGCTGGTTGCTCAGAACTCGCCGGTGGACCCGGAGGACGAGAACTCCCCCTCGATGGGCTCGCTCGGCTGGGTTGCTGAGGACGGCACGGTCGAGAGCCTCTGGGAGAAGGTCGGCGAAGAGGTCGCCGGGATGACGCGGCGCAACAACACGATCGCCTTCCTCACCACCGGAGGCACCCACGACAAGCCCAGCGCGTGGCTCCGGCTCCGCAACAGCGACGGCTCGGTCGACAAGATCGCCAATCTGGCCAAGTTCGAGCAGGAGGCCAACCCGGACGGCGGCGTGCAGTACAACCTGCGCGGCGTCTCGGAGAGCTGCGAGGCGAAGGCGCCGAAGCAGGTCAGGTCCTACCAGGGGATCGTGGAGTCGCACCCCTACGCCATCGCCAACGCGCCCGGCGGCGGCTGGTACGTCGCCGACGCGGCCGGCAACTCGATCCTGAGGGTGAACAAGAACGGCGGCATCAAGGTCGTCCATGTCGTGCGGCCGGCGGTCGTCGACGTCACGAAGGCGCTTGCGAAGGAATTCAACCTTCCCGACTGCGTCGTGAACCAGGATGGCAAGGGAGCGTTCGAAGGGGTGCCGACCGACGTCGAGGTGACGAAGAAGGGGAAGCTGATCGTCAGCTCCCTGCCTGGTGGTCCTGAGTCCGCAGCGCTCGGTGCCAACGGTTCTGTCTACCGGGTCAACCCCGAGACCGGAAGGGGCAAGAAGCTGGCCGGCGGCCTCGTCGGTGCCACCAACGTGGCCATCTCCGACAGCGGCGACATCTACGTCGCAGAGCTCTTCCGCGGGCGCGTCTCCAAGCTCGTCGGCGACGGCGAGACCCAGACCGTGGCTGAGGGCCTCGACTCGCCGGCTGCGATCGAGTGGTTCGAGGGACAGCTCTTCGCCAGCGTCGGGCTCTTCGGTCCGAACGGTCAGATCATCACGATCGCCGAGGAGAGCTGAGCGACCGACGGGCTAGCCGCGGGGCAGCCCCAGGATCCTCTCGGCCGCAACGTTGCGGAGGACCTGGGTGGTGCCCCCGGCGATGCTCAAGCATCGGGTGACGAGGGCCTCGCGGACCGCCGCGGGGCCCTCTCCCGTTCCCAGCAGCACGTCTTCACGAAGCACCTCCAGCGCCAGCTCGGCGGAGTCCTGTCGCTCCTGGACACCCACGAGCTTGAGGACGCTGGACTCCGGCCCCGGTCCCTGGCCGGCGACCGCCCGCAGGGTGCTGCGCAGCCCGAGCGCCTTCGCGGTGGCCGAGGCCGCCACGGCGGCGCCGACGCGGGCCCGGTCGAGGTCGCTCGGCCGGCGCGACGCGAGCACGTCGAGCACCCGTTCGACACTGCTGCCGAAGGACCGGTCGCTCATCGCGACCCGCTCGTTGGCGAGCGTGGTCCTGGCCAGCGGCCACCCGGCGTCGACGTCCCCGACGACGCACTCGTCGGGGACGAAGACGTCCTCGAGGAAGACCTCGTTGAAGAGCTGCTCGCCGGTCAGCTCGCGGAGCGGTCGGATGTCGAGTCCGTCGCTGCGCATGTCGACGAGGAAGTACGTGATGCCCTTGTGCTGCGGCACGTCCGGGTTGGTGCGCGCCAGGCAGATGCCCCAGTCGGCCTGGGCCGCCATCGAGGTCCAGACCTTCTGACCGGTGAGCAGCCAGCCGCCGTCGGTCCGCACCGCGCGGGTGCGGAGCGATGCCAGGTCGCTGCCCGCTCCCGGCTCGCTGAACAGCTGGCACCACGCGATCTCGCCGCGCAGCGTCGGGCCCAGGAACCGCTCGCGCTGGGCGTCGTCGCCGTGCTCGAGGATCGTCGGAGCCGCCCAGGCGCCGATGCCGATCTCCGGGCGGCTCACGCCTGCTCGCCTCAGCTCCTCGTCGATCACGAGCTGCTCCACTGCTCCGGCGGAGCGACCGTACGGGCGGGGCCAGTGCGGCATCAGCAATGATGCGTCGGCGAGGGCGGCGTGCTGCTCCCCCGCCGGACGCTCGGCTATCTCGGCGACCACAGGCCCGACGTCTCGTCGGCAGCCGTCGGCCTCGTCACCGAGCTCGACGGTCGGCGCACGGCGTACGCCGGACAGCGCGAGGTCGGCCAGCGCGAGACGCCACGTGTCGGCCGCACCGCACAGCAGCCGGTTCACGGTCGCCCGGCGCAGGTAGAGGTGGGCGTCGTGCTCCCAGGTGAAGCCGATCCCGCCGAGCACCTGGATCGCGGTCTGCGCGGTCGTCACCGCAGCGTCGAGCCCGACGGAGCCGGCGACCGAGGCCGCGATCGCGAGCTGTTCCGGTGCGTCTCCGTGGGCCGCGGCCGCGTCCCAGGCGACAGCGGTGGTGGACTCCGCCGCCTCGAGCATCTCCGCGCACAGGTGCTTCACCGCCTGGAAGGAGCCGATGGTCCTGCCGAACTGCTCGCGGACCTTGGCGTGCTCGACGGCGGCGTCCAGCGACCAGCGCGCGATGCCGGCACCTTCCGCAGCGGCCAGGGTCACCATCACGTGGCGGACCAGACGCGCGTCGAGGACGGTGATCTCGTGGTCGGCCACCTCGACGTCCTGGAGCGTCACCGAGCCGACGCGTGTGGAGAGGTCGACCGGTGCTGCGATGGTCGTGGCGAGCCGGTCGTCGACCGGGAGCAGCAGCCACCGGTCACCGTCGGTGGGGAGCAGCGCGTGCGTCGAGGTGCCCAGCCCCCACACCAGCGGACACGTCCCGGTGGCCCGAGCGCCGTCCAGGGTGATCGTGGAGTCGCCGGCGCCGAGGGCGACGCTCACCGTGCCGGCCGCGATCGCACTGCGGACGGTGTCGTCCTCCAGGACCACCGAGGCGACCGCTGTCGGCAGAAGCGGTCCGGGGACCATCGCGGCCGCGCAGGCCTCGACGGCGACCGCCAGGTCCAGGAGCGTCCCGTCCGCGCCGCCCAGGGCATCCGGGACCGCGATGCCCGGCACGCCGAGGTCGACCAGCCCTGCCCACACGGGCTCGAACGACTTCGGGCCGAGCGTCTCGGAGTCCTTGGTGATCGCGGCCGTGCCTGTGGCCCTCGCCCAGTCCGTCAGCGCAGCCGCGAGGTCGCGCTGGTCGTCGCTCAGCCCGATCATCGACACTCCTCGCAAACTAGAACGTGTTCCAGATTGTCGCACAGGCCCGGCGCTGCTCGGGAGCCTCGACGCACGCTCTAGCCTGGCCCGCATGTCCAGCACGCCGTCCAGCGACCCGTCCAGCAGCCAGCCCACGATCCCGCCGGAGCTGCTCGAGGCAGCGCGGTCCGCCAAGGGGTTCATGCCCGACGACGAGGGGCTCTTCCTCTTCGAGCAGGCCGTCCTCGCCGGCCGCGACGGCCCGCTGCTCGAGGTCGGCACCTACTGCGGCAAGTCCGCGATCTACCTCGGGGCCGCCGCCCGGCTGACCGGCTCCACGGTCTTCACCGTCGACCACCACCGCGGCTCGGAGGAGAACCAGGCCGGGTGGGAGCACCACGACCCCACGCTGGTCGACGCGGAGCTCGGGGTGATGGACACCCTCCCGGTCTTCCGGCGCACGATCGCCCAGGCGGGGCTGGAGGACGAGGTCGTCGCGGTCGTCGGCCGCTCCGCGACGGTCGCGCGTCACTGGCGCGCTCCCCTGGCCCTGCTGTTCATCGACGGTGGGCACGGCGAGGAGCCCGCGCACACCGACTACGAGTCGTGGGTGCCCCTGGTTGCGCCCCAGGGCCTCCTGCTGATCCACGACGTGTTCCCCGACCCCGCGGACGGCGGGCGGCCGCCGTACGAGATCTACCTGCGGGCGCTCGACGACGGCTTCGAGGAGGTCAGCGGTTGCGGCTCCATGCGGGCCCTGCGTCGGCGCCGGTGACCTCGGCGTCCTCAGCGCACCCGCAGTGCATGGCCAGCGCCTGCGGCTCCGCCGGCAGCCCGTCGCCCCGGAAGACCCCGGAGGCCGGCGTGGTCCGGGACAGGGCGTCGGTGGCGAGGATGACCGCGGCGGAGGTGTAGGTGGTCTGCTCGTCGGGCCAGAACACCTCCTCGTCGAAGACGTAGCCGGTCCAGTAGAGCCCGCCCTCGTGCCGGGTGTGCTGCATGTCGGCGAACACCCTCACCGCACGCTCGTGGTCCCCCGCGACGTCGAGCGCCATCACCAGCTCGCAGGTCTCCGCGCCGGTCACCCACGGCTTGTGGTCCACGCAGCGGCAGCCGAAGCCGTCCACCACGAAGTCGTCCCAGCGGCTCGCCAGCAGGCGGCGTGCGTCCTCGCCCTCGAGAGGACCGTTGAGGACCGGGTAGTACCAGTCCATCGAGAACGTGGCCTTGTCCAGGAACAGGTCCCGGTGGCTCTCGAGCGCGTGCCTCAGCCGGCCGGCGACCAGCTCCCAACCCGGCTGCGGCTCCCCCACCAGGCCGCCGAGGGCGAGCCCGGCCCGCAACGCGTGGTAGATGCTCGAGCTGCCTGCGACCAACGCGTCCCGGTTGACGACACCGTCGCCCTGCTGCGACCAGGCGATCCCGCCGAAGGGCAGCTGCATGCCGGCCACGAAGTCGAGTCCCCGGCGGACCGCCGGCCAGTGCCGGCGTACGAACGAGAGGTCACGGCGCAGCAGCCAGTGGTGCCAGATGCCCACCGCGAGGTAGGCCGACATGTTGGTCTCGCCACTGGCGTCCTCGACGACGTCGCCGATGATCTTCATCGGCCACGAGCCGTCCTCGCGCTGGTTCACCCGGCACCACTCGTACGCCGCTTCGGCGGCTGCGACCTCACCGCCGGCCAGCAGCGCCATCGCACCCTCGACGTGGTTCCAGACGTCGATGTGCTCACCGACGGCCCAGGGGATCCCGCCGTCGTCCTGCTGCACCGCGGCGATCGCCGCAGCGCTCCGGGCAACCTGGGCTGCCCGGAGACAGCCCGGCAGCTCCGGGATCTCCCACGTCCTGGCGGTCATGGGTCAGCGATCCGTGTCCGGCTTCTCGAAGTAGAGGACGAGGCTCTTGCCGACGAGCGGGTTCAGCGCCTTCTCCGCGAGCCTGGTCGCCAGGGGCCGCTTCATGATGTCCCACACGAGGACCTGGTGCATCGCCTTGACGAGCGGGTGGTCGTCGTTGGTGACGCCGACGGCGCACTTCACCCACCAGTACGGCGAGTGCAGCCCGTGGGCGTAGTCCTTGCCGACGTACCGCAGCCCCGCGCTCTCGACCTTCGTCACGAGCTCGGCGGTCGAGTAGATGCGGACGTGCCCGCCCTCGACCTCGTGGTACTCGTCGGACAGCGCCCAGCAGATCTTCTCCGGCAGCCAACGCGGCACCGTGACCGCCATCGTGCCGCCGGGGCGCAGGACCCTCGTGAGCTCGGCGATGGCCCGGGTGTCCTCCGGGATGTGCTCCAGCACCTCGGCCGCGACGACCCGGTCGAACTCGCCGTCGGGGAAGGGCAGGTCCAGCGCGTCGCCCTGCTTGGTGTCGGCCTCGGCGCCGGCCGGGACCTCGCCCTGCTCACGCATCGCCGCGAAGATCTCGCCCACGCCGGCGAGCTCGTCGGCGTCCATGTCGAGCGCGATCACGTCGGCGCCGCGACGGTACATCTCGAACGCGTGCCGACCGGCGCCGCAGCCCATGTCGAGCACCCGCTCGCCGCTCCGCAGTCCGAGCCGGTCGAAGTCAACGGTCAGCATTCACGATCCTGTCTGTGTGTGGGTACGGGTCCGAGCGACGGCGCGCTCGTAGGCCTCGGTGGTGGCGACCGCGACCGCGTGCCAGCTGAACTTGTCCAGCACCCGACGGCGGCCGGCGGCCCCCATCCGGGCGCGGCGCTCGGGGTCGTCGAGCAGCGCGGCGATCGCGTCGTACAGCTCGCCGACGTCGCCAGGAGTCACGAGGTCGGCGCACTCGCCGTCGTCGCCGACCACCTCCGGGATCGCCCCGGCGCGGCTCACGACCAGGGGTGTCTCGCAGGCCATGAGCTCGGCGGTCGGGAGCGAGAACCCTTCGTACAGCGACGGCACGCAGGCCAGCTCCGCGGAGCCCATCACCTCGACCAGCTCGGCGTCGGAGATGCCGTGCACGAACTGCACGCAGTCCTCGAGCCCCAGCTTCTCGATGAGCTGCTCGGTGCGCCCGCCCTTGCTGGGCTTGGTCACCAGCACGAGCTCGACCTCACGCTCGGTGCGCAGCTTGGCCACGGCCTCCAGCAGCGTGGCGACGCCCTTCATCGGGGTGTCCGCGCTGGCCATCGCGACGATGCGGCCTGGGACCCGCGGCTTCGTCGGCGGCTGGAAGACCTCGTCGACGCCGAGCGGGATGACCTGGATGCGTGCGGGGTCGACGCCGAAGTCAGCGGCGATGTCGCGTCGCGAGCTCTCCGAGACGGTGAGGATCTGCGGCACCGTGCGGGCGACCTTGCCCTGCATCCGGAGGAACGCGTACCAACGGCGGAGCGAGAGCTGCTTCTTGAACGGCGCGTGGGCGAGGTCGACCCTGCGGTCGAACGTGATGGGGTGGTGGATGGTGGTGACCAGCGGGAAGCCCATCCGCTCGATATCGAGCATCCCGTAGCCGAGCGTCTGGTTGTCGTGCACGACGTCGAAGTCGCCGCGTCGCCCTGCCAGCACCCGTGCGACGCGCTTGCTGAACGTGCGCGGCTCGGGGAACGCCGCCGTGCACATCGAGAGGAACTCGTAGACATCGAGGAGGTCGCGGAACTCGCTGCGCTTCGGGATCCGGAACGGGTCGGGCTCGCGGTAGAGGTCGAGGCTCGGGACCTTCGTGAGCTTCACGCCCTCGTCGAGCTCGGGGTACGGCTGTCCGGAGAACACCTCGACGTCGTGACCGAGCGCTGCGAGCTCACGGCTGAGGTGGCGGAGGTAGACACCTTGTCCGCCGCAGTGCGGCTTGCTGCGGTAGGACAACAAGGCAATTCTCAACACGAGGGCCTTTCGGGCTCGACCACTCCCGTCGGGCTCTCCCGACCGTCAGAGAAACTGGAACGTGTTTCGATTCTACGCGGCTCCGGTGGTAGCCTAACCGGCGGACGACAGCCGAGAGCAGTGAGGACCCGATGAGCACGCTGAACTCGTTGTCCTACGACGATCTGGGCTCTGCCGCCCAACGTGAGCGTCGCAAGCGCATCCTCGACGCCACCATCGCGCTCGCCTCCAAGGGCGGCTTCGACGCCGTCCAGATGCGCGCGGTCGCGGAGCGCGCGGACGTCGCGCTCGGCACCCTCTACCGCTACTTCCCCTCGAAGATCCATCTGCTCGTCTCGGCTCTGGCGCGGGAGTTCGAGCAGGCCAACACCGGGCTCGACCGACGGCCGGTGCCGGGCGAGACCCAGCACGAGCGGGTGATGTTCGTCCTCGGCCGCGCCACCCGGACGCTGCAGCGGGACCCCAACCTGACCGAGGCGCTCACCCGCGCCTTCATGTTCGCCGACGCATCGGTCGCCACCGAGATCCACGTGGTCGGGATGCACGTGACCCGGCTGCTCATGCGGGCCATGGCCGACCCGGATGCGCCGTTCGAGGACCACGAGCCGACCGAGGACGACATCGCGATCGCCAAGGTCATCGGCGACGTGTGGCTGGCAAGCCTGGTGCAGTGGGTCACCGGTCGCGCGAGCGCAGCCGACGTCAGCAGGTCGATGGACGTCGCGGTCCGGCTGCTCCTCCGCTAGCTCACGGCCGGAGCCGGCGCTTCTGCTCCTCGACGTCGTAGTCGACCGCCGGGAACGACAGGTCCATCGCACGCAGCTTGTCCCGGAGCAGGCTGGCGATCGCCAGCGTCCGGTACCACTTCCGGTTGCTCGGCACGACGTACCAGGGCGCCCACTCGGTGTTGCAGCGTTCGAGCACGTCCTGGTACGCCGCTTGGTACTCGTCCCAGTAGGCGCGCTCGTCGATGTCCTCGGGCTTGAACTTCCACCGTTTGGTCGGCCGGTCGAGACGGGCCAGCAGCCGCTCCCGCTGCTCGTCCTCGGAGATGTGCAGCATGCACTTGACGATCGTGGTGCCTTCCTCGGTCAGCCGTCGCTCGAAGTCGTTGATCGCGTCGAACCGTCGCTCGACCTCCTTGGCCGGCGCGAGCTTGCGCACCTTGGCGATCAGCACGTCCTCGTAGTGGGACCGGTCGAAGATGCCGATCTGGCCGGCTGCGGGCGACTCCTTCTCGATGCGCCACAGGAAGTCCTGGGCGAGCTCCTCCTTCGTCGGCGCACCGAAGGACTTGATGCGGACGCCACCGGGGTTGAACAGCCCGACCGCGTGCTTCACGACGCCGCCCTTGCCCGACGTGTCGGTGCCCTGAAGGACCAGCAGCAGTCGACGATGGCCGCCGACGTATCCCTCTGCCGAGAGCTTGGTCTGCAGGTCGACCAGCTCGTCCTCGAGCTCGGCGAGGGCCGCTTTGCCGGCTTTCTTGTCACCCTCGAAGCCGGGGTGCCCGTTCGGATCGATGTCCTTGAGCTCCACGGGGCCCGGCCCCACCTTGAGCAGTCCGCCGATGTTGTCGATTCCGGTGCTTGGCATACGGCACCGTACCGCCTCGCCTGGGTAGGGTCGCCGCGTGGACCTGCCCGTGCTGCCGCCCGTGCTTCCGATGCTGGCCAAGTCCGTGAAGGACGTCCCCCAGCCCGGGAAGTTCCCCGACGACCACCACCCCGGGTTGCTCTACGAGCCGAAGTGGGACGGCTTCCGCTGCATCGTGTTCAAGGACGGCGACGAGGTGGAGCTGGCCAGCCGCAACACCAAGAGCCTGACCCGCTACTTCCCCGAGGTCGTCGAGGCCTTCCGCACCGGGGCGCTCCCGGAGCGGTGCGTCCTCGACGGCGAGATCATCGTCGCGGTCGGCGACCGGCTCGAGTTCGAGCGGCTCCAGGACCGGATCCACCCCGCCGACTCGCGGGTCCGGATGCTCGCCGAGACCACACCGGCTGCCTTCGTGGCCTTCGACGTGCTTGCGCTCGACGGCGAGGACCTGACCCGGCAGCCTCTCGCCGTACGGCGTGAACGGCTGGCCGACGCGCTGGCCGGCGACACACTGCGCGTGCACCTGACCGCGGCGACCACCGACCCCGAGGAGGCCCGGCGCTGGTTCGACCAGTTCGAGGGAGCAGGGCTCGACGGGATCGTGGCCAAGCCGCTCAAGGGCGCCTACCAGCCGAACGCCCGAGCGATGTTCAAGGTCAAGCACGACCGGACCGCCGACGTCGTCGTGGCCGGGTACCGCCTGCACAAGACCTCCACCGAGGACCGCCCGCTGCTGGGGTCGCTCCTGCTCGGCTTGTACGACGACGAGGGCAACCTCCGGCACATCGGCGTCGCGGCCTCGTTCACCGTGGCGCGCCGCGCCCAGCTGATCGAGGAGCTGCAGCCGCTGGTGTGCGAGGCAGCGGACCATCCTTGGGGTCAGTGGCAGGAGATCACCGCGAGCGGCGAGCGCATGCCCGGTGCCGTGAGCCGGTGGAGCACGGGCAAGGACCTGTCGTTCGTGCCGCTGCACCCCGAGCGGGTGCTCGAGGTCGGCTACGACCACATGGAGGGCGACCGGTTCCGCCACACCGCGCAGTTCAAGCGGTGGCGCGAGGACCGGGACCCCGAGACGTGCACCTACGAGCAGCTGGAGGAGCCGGTCTCCTACGACCTTGCCGACGTCCTGGGGCACTAGGGTTGGCACCATGACTGGCAGCGACCAAGAGTCCCCGACCTACGACGTGGTGCTCCTCGTCGAGCAGCCGCTGAGCCGTCAGGACGCCGTCCAGGTGCGCGGCCTGCACGAGCAGGCGCCCGACCCGGTGCGCTACCACCTGCTCCTCCCCGTCGAGGACGCCGCCGCGAGGGTCGAATCCGCCATGGGAGCGCTCGCCTCCGGGGACGCCCTGGTCGCCGCGCCGATGGTGCTCGAGCACGACGAGGTCCAGGACATCCAGCGCGAGCTCCTCGACCAGGCCCGCACCGACCTCGCCTCGTGCCTGCGATGCCTGGAGGAGGCCGGCGCCAAGGCGACCGGACAGACCGTCACCGAGGAGCCGATCGACGCGCTCGTCGACAAGGTGAAGGAGGTCGGGGCGGCCGAGGTGATCGTGCTGACCCGCAGCCACGTCGTCGCGGAGTTCTTCCACGTCGACTGGACCTCCCGGGCGCGCCGCAAGCTCGGCGTACCTGTGCTGCACCTGCTGGAGCACGAGAGCTTCGACGAGCAGGCCGGCGGCGGCGAGGGCGTCACCGGCCTCTGAGCGCCCGCGCCGACGTCCCTCAGGCCAGGGACGCCACGAGGAGCGCCTTGATCGTGTGCATGCGGTTCTCGGCCTGCTCGAACGACAGGTTGGCCGCGGACTCGAAGACGTCCTCGGTCACCTCGATGCCGCCGGCGAGGTGGGGGTACTCCTCGGCGATCTGCCTGCCCACCTTGGTCTCGGAGTTGTGGAACGCCGGCAGGCAGTGCAGGAACTTGGCGCGCGCGTTCCCGGTGGCAGCCATGAGCTCGCTGTTGACCTGGAACGGGAGGCACTTGTCGATGCGCTCCCCCCACGACTCGATCGGCTCACCCATGGAGACCCACACGTCGGTGTAGACGTAGTCGACCCCGGCCACCGCCTCCTGCGGGTCGTCGGTGACCGTGACCCTGGCTCCTGACTCCTCGGCGAAGCCGCGGCACGCGGCCACGAGCTCCTCGGTCGGCCACAGCTCCTTCGGAGCACCGATGCGGACGTCCATGCCGAGCTTCGCACCGACGAGCAGGAGCGAGTTGGCGACGTTGTTGCGGCCGTCACCGACGAAGGCGAACGAGATCTCGTGGACCGGCTTGACCGAGTACTCGGTCATCGTCAGCACGTCGGCCAGCATCTGCGTCGGGTGCCACTCGTCGGTGAGGCCGTTGAACACCGGCACGCCGGCGTACTCCGCGAGCTCCTCGACTGTGGACTGGGCGGAGCCGCGGTACTCGATCGCGTCGTACATCCGGCCCAGCACCCGGGCGGTGTCCTTCATCGACTCCTTGTGACCGATCTGTGAGGAGCCGGGGTCGATGTAGGTGACGTGGGCCCCCTGGTCGTGGGCTGCGACCTCGAACGCGCACCGCGTGCGGGTGGAGGTCTTCTCGAAGATCAGCGCGATGTTCCTGCCGCGGAGCAGCTGCTGCTCGGTGCCGGCGTACTTCGCCCGCTTGAGGTCGCGGGACAGGTCGAGCAGGTACTGGATCTCCCGCTCGGTGTGGTGGACGAGGCTCAGCAGGTGGCGAGCTCGCATGGAGAAGGGCATCTGTGTTCCTTCTGAGGGAGGGTGTGGAGCCCGGATCCGGCTCCGAGGTGGGGTGCGGCTAGACAGCCTGCGTGCGCCGGTCTTCGAGGCTCTACAATACCCGTCGAAGCCCCGCGTCTGTCTCCCCCGTCAGATGCGGGGCTTCGTCGTGCATGTGATGTCCGTGCGGGGGTACCGACGACGTCGAAGCCCCGTGCCGGTCTCTCCCCTGGGACCGCGCGGGGCCTTCACCGGTGCCGGGACGATCGGCACTCCTGTCGGCCGGTCGTCCGGCGTTAGGGTGACGGCGACCCAGGAGCTCCCGGGTCCTTTCGAGGTCGTTTCCTTGGGGTAGTCGACTCGGGGACGTGGCTGTCTAGGGAGGGGCGCCAGATGGCCGCCACCGATCACCGCCCACGCCGTACACGATCCACGTGGGTCGCGGCGGTGGGGGCGACCGCAGCCCTGGCCTTCGCGCCGATGCCTGCTCTTGCGGGAGACTCGGTCAACCCGGTCGTCTTCGACGGCGGACCCGGCCGCACGCACCCTGCGCCAGCCACGCTCGGCGGCTATGCGATGACGGCCTACCCGGACGACCCGAGGAAACTCACCGAGACGAGCGTGATTCCGGCCCCTGGTGGAGACAAGCTGACGCTCTCGAACGAGATGATGGTCTACACCGGCGACATGCTCACGGGCGGCTGGGCCGGCACCGATGGGGAAGACGTCTATGTCGACGAGCTCGGCGCCCACCGGAACGTGACATTGACGATGCCCCCGGGAGTCAATGCCATCTCGCTCTACGCGATGACAGCGGTGTGCAACTCGAACCAAGCCATCACCGCCACCACGGACAACGGCACGAGCTCAGGTGTGCAGTCGGTCAGCCAGGCCTGCGGAACCTCGAACCAGCCGCGGTACTTCGGTTTCTACACCACCGACGGCTCGGCCATCGCCTCCGTGACACTCAATGACAGCCAGGGCGAGGGACTCATCTTCGGTGAGCTGATGCAGCACCGGGTGCCGCCTGCCCCGGTGGTCCACGACCGGTCCCTCACGCTCGGCTTCACCCACCCGGAGGCCGGCGCGGGACGCCTCGCCCTCTCTGGCCAGCTCGCCGCGGCCGGTGACGTCGG
>CADCUK010000202.1 GCA_902805865.1 uncultured Nocardioidaceae bacterium
GCGGTCGACCGCGGGGGTGCGCTGGTCATCGTCGAGCCGGAGGGCAAGGACAAGCTGCTGGTGTCGACCCGCTCGGAGGCCGAGGTGCTGGCCGGTGCAGCCTCGGGCCACAAGTGGATGCGGATCGGCGCGATCGCGTCGGCGGTGCTGGCTGTGGCGCTCGGGGTCGTCGGGGTCCTGGCCTGAGTCGCTGCGGGGCGGTCAGCGGCGGGAGTAGTTCGGCGCCTCGGCCGTCATCTCGATGTCGTGCGGGTGGCTCTCCTTGAGCCCCGCCGAGGTGATCCGCACGAAGCGGCCCTTCTCCTGCAGCTCCGGGATCGTGCGGGCACCGACGTAGAACATCGACTGCTGCAGCCCGCCGACGAGCTGGTGGGCGACTGCACCCACCGGGCCGCGGTAGGCGACCTGGCCCTCGATGCCCTCCGGGACGATCAGGTCGTCGCTGAGGACGTCGGCCTGGAAGTAGCGGTCCTTGGAGTAGGACTTCTTGCCCCGCGACGACATCGCCGCGATCGAGCCCATGCCGCGGTAGGACTTGTACTGCTTGCCCCCGATGAAGATCAGGTCGCCGGGGCTCTCCTCGCAGCCGGCGAGGAGCGAGCCCACCATGACGGTGTCGGCTCCCGCGACGAGCGCCTTGGCGATGTCGCCGGAGTACTGCAGCCCGCCGTCGGCGATCACCGGGATCCCGGCGGGGCGGCAGGCCTCCGCGGCGTCGTACACCGCGGTGATCTGGGGTACGCCGACACCGGCGACCACCCTGGTCGTGCAGATGGACCCCGGCCCGACCCCGACCTTGACGGCGTCCACGCCGGCGTCGACGAGCGCCTGGGCGCCGGCACGGGTGCCGACGTTGCCGCCGACGATCTGGACGTCGCGGGTGGCGGGGTCCTTCTTGAGCCGCTCGATCATCTCGAGCAGCAGCCGGGCGTGGCCGTGGGCGGTGTCCACGACGAGCACGTCGACGCCGGCCTCGACCAGCGTCGTGGCGCGGTCGTAGGCGTCGCCGAAGTAGCCGACCGCGGCACCGACCAGCAGCCGCCCGTCGGCGTCCTTGGAGGCGTTGGGGAACTGCTCGGACTTGACGAAGTCCTTGACGGTGATGAGCCCCGCGAGCTTGCCCTGGTCGTCGACGAGCGGCAGCCGCTCACGCTTGTGCTGGCGCAGGATCACCGCCGCGTCCTCGCGGTCGATGCCGACCGGCGCGGTGATCAGCGGCATCGGCGTCATCACGTCGCCGACGAGGTGCCTCCCCCACTCCGCGACCGGGACGAAGCGGAGGTCGCGGTTGGTGATGATGCCGAGAAGGGTGTTGCCCTCGTCGACGACGGGGAGGCCGGAGACGCGGTACTCACCGCACAGCTCGTCGAGCTCCTCGAGGGTCGCCTTGGGGCCGATCGTGACCGGGTTGGAGATGATCCCGGTCTGCGTGCGCTTGACGAGGTCGACCTGGTAGGCCTGGTCCTCGATGGACAGGTTGCGGTGCAGGACCCCGATGCCGCCCTGGCGGGCCATCGCGATCGCCATCCGGGACTCGGTCACGGTGTCCATCGCGCTCGACACGAGCGGGATCCGGAGGTCGATGCCCCGGGTCAGCCGGCTGGTGGTGTCGACCTCGCTGGGGATGACATCGGTCTCGCCCGGCAGGAGGAGCACGTCGTCGTACGTCAGCCCGAGGGGGAGGAACTTGTCGGGGACTCCTGCTGGGTTGAGGCTCAAGGCGGCCCTTCCGTGATCGACCGGATCTCAGGCGCCCAGTCTACGGCCGGGGCGAGCCGGCACCGCCGCGCTGCCCAGCGCAGCGGTCCGCGTCCCGGCCGCTCCGCTGATCGGCTCCCGGCTCACGCTGGGGGCGTCGGTCGCACCTCGTCGCCCCATCAGCGGGCTGCCGCTGCGTCTGCCGCTCCGTCTGTCGCTCTGCCTGTCGCTCCGTCTGCCGCTGGGAGGAGAGCAGCACGGCCGCGGCCGGCTGCTGATCTGCAGCTGCCCGGTCCCCCGGGCCGATGCCGCCGATCACCGACAGGACGAGGTTGGAGGCCAGGAAGGTGACCAGGACCAGAGCCGACGTCGCCAGGGCACAGACCAGCGCCAGACCCCCAAGACGCATCGGTTGCTGGAGCACCGTCGAACACACCTCCCCAAAGGCGTTGGAGTCAGCCTAGGCCACTCCGTGACCTGCAACCTCCCCCCGAAAGTCCCGACTTAACCGGACAAAAAAGACGCCGCCCCGGCCGGAGCCGGGGCGACGCCCTTCAGATGGTCGAGCGGGGTCGATCAGGCGGTCAGTGACCGTGCCCGTGGCCGTGGCCGTGACCGCCTGCTGCGGACTCGTCCTGCTCCTCCGGCTTGTCCACCACGAGCGTCTCCGTGGTGAGCAGCATCGCGGCGATCGACGTCGCGTTGAGCAGCGCGGAGCGGGTGACCTTGACCGGGTCGAGGATGCCCTGCCCGATGAGGTCGCCGTACTCCTCGGTGGCGGCGTTGTAGCCCTCGCCCGCCTGGCCCTCGCGGACCTTGGCGACGACGACGTAGCCGTTGACCCCGCCGTTCTCGGCGATCCAGCGCAGCGGCTCGTCGACGGCCTTGGCCACCACGCGCACGCCGAACGCCTCGTCACCGGTGAGGCCGAGGTTGTCCTTCAGAGCCGAAGCCGCGTGGACGAGAGCGGAACCACCGCCGGGGATGATCCCCTCCTCGATCGCGGCGCGCGTCGCGGACACGGCGTCCTCGATGCGGTGCTTCTTCTCCTTGAGCTCCACCTCGGTGGCCGCGCCGACCTTGACGACGCAGACGCCGCCGGCCAGCTTCGCGAGGCGCTCCTGGAGCTTCTCCTTGTCCCAGTCGGAGTCGGACTTCTCGATCTCGGCCTTGATCTGGTTCACGCGACCGGAGACCTCGGCGTCGTCACCGGCGCCGTCGACGATCGTGGTGTTGTCCTTGGTGATGACGACGCGGCGGGCCTGGCCCAGCACGTCGAGACCGACCTGGTCGAGCTTGAGTCCGACCTCGGGGGCGACGACCTGGCCACCGGTGAGGACCGCGATGTCCTGCAGCATCGCCTTGCGGCGGTCACCGAAGGCGGGTGCCTTGACCGCGGCAGCGGTGAAGGTGCCCCGGATCTTGTTCACGACGAGGGTGGAGAGCGCCTCGCCCTCGACGTCCTCGGCGAGGATGAACAGCGGCTTGCCCGACTGCATGACCTTCTCGAGCAGCGGCAGCAGGTCGGAGATCGAGCTGATCTTGCCCTGGTGCAGAAGGATGTACGGGTCGTCGAGGACCGCCTCCATGCGCTCGGTGTCGGTCACGAAGTACGGCGAGATGTAGCCCTTGTCGAACTGCATGCCCTCGGTGAACTCGAGCTCGGTGCCCATCGTGTTGGACTCCTCGACGGTGATGACACCGTCCTTGCCCACCTTGTCGAACGCCTCGGCGAGCAGCTCGCCGATGACCGAGTCGCGGCTGGACACGGTCGCGACCGCAGCCATGTCCTCCTTCGAGTCGATGTCGCGGGCGGCCTCGCGGAGCGCCTCGCCGACGGCCTCGGCGGCCTTGTCCATGCCGCGCTTGAGAGCCATCGGGTTCACACCGGCGGCAACCGCGCGGATGCCCTCGTGGACCATCGCCTGCGCGAGGACGGTCGCGGTGGTGGTGCCGTCACCGGCGACGTCGTTGGTCTTGGTGGCGACCTCCTTGGTGAGCTGCGCACCGAGGTTCTCGAAGGGGTCGTCGAGCTCCACCTCACGGGCGACGGTGACGCCGTCGTTGGTGATGGTGGGTGCACCCCACTTCTTGTCGAGGACGACGTAACGGCCCTTGGGGCCGAGCGTCACCTTGACGGTGTTGGCGAGGGCGTCCACGCCACGCTCGAGGGAGCGGCGGGCGTTCTCGTCGAACTCCAGGATCTTCGGCATCGAAGACTCACTGCCTTTCGTTGGATCGGGATGGCCTGGTGGCCGGAATGACCGAGAATGACGCCGCCCCAGGGACCCGGCCTCGCGGCTGGGCCGCCCGGGGCGGTGTCAGGTTTCGATGAGCTGGGTCAGCCGATGACCGCGAGGACGTCGCGGGCGCTGAGGATCAGGAACTCCTCGCCGCCGTACTTGACCTCGGTGCCGCCGTACTTGCTGTAGATGACCTTGTCGCCCACGGAGATGTCGAGCGGGATGCGCTCGTCGCCGTCCTCGTTGAAGCGACCGGGACCGACCGCGATGACCTCGCCCTCCTGGGGCTTCTCCTTCGCGGTGTCCGGGATGACCAGGCCGGAAGCCGTGGTCTGCTCTGCTTCGAGCGTCTTCACGAGGATCCGGTCCTCGAGCGGCTTGATGTTGACCGACACGTCGTCGACCTCCACTTTTCGTTGTGTCGAGAGATGAGCGTTCAAGACTTTCGCCCGGTCGATCTGCGCCGTCGCGGGGGTCGCACCTCTACCGAGCGGGTTAGCACCCTCAGGTCGAGAGTGCCAACTCAGAAACTACGCCGGGACTAGCACTCGGTCAAGTCGAGTGCCAGCCCTCTTCGCCGAGCCGGCGCGTCCTGGCCGCGGTGCGACGCCGAGTCGGCGCGTCCTGTCGTGCTGGGAGGATGCGCGGGTGGATCTCGAAGTGTTCGGCTGGCTGCGCTCCCCCTCGGGTCAAGCGGCCCTGATCGAGGCGAGCCGGCTGCACGCCGACCGGGTCGCACCGATGCGGGCCGGCGAGCTCCTGCGACGCGCCCTCAGCCCCGAGCAGGCCGCCGCAGCCATGAGCCAGGTGACGCTGCGCGAGGCCGCCCAGGTGAAGTTCGGCGCGGACGCCGCGCGGATGTACTTCACCAAGGACGGCCTCGAGCAGTCGACCCGCGCCGAGGTCGCGACGCACCGGGCCCGGCGCATCTCCTTCGCCGCACCGTCCTCGGTGGTCGACCTCGGGTGCGGGATCGGCGGGGACCTCGTCGCCCTGGCTCGTGCGGGGTTGACCGCCGCCGGTGTGGACCTCGACCCGGTCCGGGTCGCAATGGCGGAGGCCAACCTGGCCGCGCTGGAGCTGCCGGGCGCGGTCATGGTCGCCGACGCGACCGCGCTCGACCTGTCGCCGTTCGGGATCGCGTTCGCCGACCCGGCCCGGCGGACTTCTCGAGGACGGGTCTTCGACGTCGACGCCTACTCCCCGCCGTGGACCTTCGTGGAACAGCTGCTCCTCCGTCCCGCCACCGTCAAGGTCGCACCAGGGATCCCCCACGAGCGGGTCCCCGCGGGCGCGGAGGCCGAGTGGGTCAGCTTCGAAGGCGATGTGAAGGAGGCCGTGCTGTGGTCGTCCCACCTGGCGACCACCGAGCGGCGCGCGACGCTGGTCGCGAAGGAGGGGCTGGCCACGCTGACCGACGAGGACGACCCGGGGCGGGCGGAGGTCAAGCCGGCCGGGCGGTACCTCTACGAGCCCGACGGGGCGGTGATCCGGGCCGGGCTGGTCACGGCCGTCTCGGCGAAGGTCGACGGGTGGCTGCTCGACGAGCACATCGCCTACGTCTCTGCGGACGCACCGACCCGGACGCCGTACGCGCGGGGGTTCGAGGTCCTGGAAGAGCTTCCGTACCAGGAGAAGCAGCTCAAGGCCGCCCTCCGGGAGCGCCGGATCGGCCGGCTCACGATCAAGAAGCGAGGCGTCGACGTGGTGCCCGAGCAGCTGCGGAAGCGGCTGGCCCTGCGAGGGGACGGCGAGGCAACCGTGGTGCTGACCCGCTCGGCCGGACGTGGCACCGCGCTGCTCGTCCGTCCGCTGGGATAACCACAGGCGGCGCGGCTCTGGGCTGCGGCACACTGCAGTCATGGTGAGGGAATGACCGCGGTGGTGACGACGCAGCAGCTGCTCGCGTTCGGCCTGGCTGCGTTCATCATCATCGCGATCCCCGGCCCGAGCGTGCTCTTCGTCATCGGCCGCGCGCTCGCGTACGGCCGCTCGGTGGCGTTGCTGAGCGTGCTCGGCAACAGCCTTGGACTGCTCTTCGTGATGGCCCTCGTCGCGCTGGGCCTCGGTCCGGTCGTGGCCGAGTCGGCCGTGGTGTTCACGACGATCAAGCTGGTCGGCGCCGGCTACATGGTGTGGCTGGGCATCCAGGCGTTCCGCCACCGCCGCGCCATCCGGGTCGACGACGTCGACTGGGGCGACGACTCGATGCGCTGGCAGCAGGCGGTGCGGCAGGGGTTCGTCGTCGGGGCGTCGAACCCCAAGGCGTTCATGATGTTCGCCGCGGTGCTCCCGCAGTTCATCGAGCCGAGCGCGGGCAACGTCACCGCGCAGATGTTCGTGCTCGGGCTGCTCGCGTTCGGGATCGGGTTGCTGTCCGACGGGTTGTGGGGGTTCCTCGCCGCCCAGCTGCGGCACTGGTTCAACGCCTCGCCCGCCCGGGGGCGCGCCCTCGGCACCGTCGGCGGGGTGTCGATGATCGGGCTCGGCGTCGGTCTGGCCCTCACCGGCCGCCCCGACTGACAGGACGCGCCGACTCGGCGGCCCGGGACTGACCGGACGCGCCGACTCGGCGGCCCGGGACGTCCAGAACGCGCCGACTCGGCGTGCAACCTTCCGGGGGAGGGTCGCGTCTTGGTGGTGTCGGAAGCCGGAACCGCGCCCGAGAGACGGAAGGATGGTGAGGGTCATGACGGTGGTCGTCGAGACGGTGTTCGCGCCGAGCGGAACAGCGTTCGAGGCGGCGGCAAGGACAGGAGCAGGCAGCTTGTCGAGCACTGACGCGGGCGTCCGCGACAAGGACGCCCGGAAAGATGCGGAGTTCTCCGAGTACATGGCCGCGCGCCAACCCAGCCTCCTGCGTACGGCGTACCTCCTCACCGGCGACCGGCACACCGCCGAGGACCTCGTCCAGACCGCCCTCGCCAAGCTCTACCTGAGCTGGGACAAGGTGCAGCGCCAGGACTCGCTCGACGGCTACGTCCGCCGGATCCTCGTCAACGAGCACAACTCGCTGTGGCGGCGGGCCTGGAAGAAGCGCGAGACCACGACGTCGGAGCTGCCCGACCAGGCCGACGAGCCCCAGCAGAGCAGCCACGACTCCGAGCTCTGGGAGCTCGTCCAGACGCTCCCCCGCAAGCAGCGGGCCGCCGTCGTGCTCCGCTACTACGAGGAGCTGAGCGAGGCCGAGACCGCGGCCGTCCTCGGCGTCAGCGTCGGCACGGTCAAGTCCCAGACCAGCCGCGCGCTCGCCGCGCTGCGCACCCGCGTCGGCGACACCCACCTCGCCTCCCAGGAGGAGCGATGAGCAACCAGGAACCGCTCCGAGACGCTCTTCGCCACCGCGCGGAGCAGCTCGGTGACACCCACCCCCTGAACCTCGACGACATCAAGGGCCGGGCCCGCGGGATCCGCCGCCGCCGCGCAGCGGTCTCCGGCCTCGCCGCCACGGCCGTGCTCGCGGTCGCGGTCCCCATGGGCATTGCCGTCACCGACGGGATCGGCACCGACCCGGAGAACCCTCCGGTGGCCGGCCCGTCGGCGACGCCGTCCGAAGAAGGCCCGCCGCCGGACACCGGCGTCAAGGACGGCGTGCTCACCACCGACGTCGACGCCGAGAGCTACGCCCCGGCCATCCCCTACCTGTACGACGGCGAGGTGACCCTCCCGGACGGCGGGACGATCCCGGTCGAGGGCGAGTGGGACGAGCTGGTGGCGCTCGGCGAGTCGGGCGTCGTCGTGGCCGACGCCGGGCGCCAGGAGCTCCAGGTCGTGGGGCCGGACGGGGCCGTTGTCGCGACCTACCCGAGCACAGGTCAGCTCGCCGGCTCGGCCGACGGTTCCCTCGTCGCCTACGCCACTCCTGAGGGCAGGTTGGCGGTGCTGACCGAGACCGGCGACCAGCAGGAGCTGCCGGCGGTGCCCGACCTGCAGACGCCGGACCCCGTCGGCATCAGCGGCTCGGAGAGCTGCGACCCGGAGGTCGACGGCGGCTGCGTCGTCTACGTCACCGACGCCGGGGAGCAGCCGCGCGGCTACTCGTTGACCTCCAAGGGCATCATCAACCCGCTCGCGGACTACCGCACCCTCCGCGACGTCTCCGCCGACGGAGCGGTGAGTGGCGTGGTCAGCGTCGACGACCTCGGCGTGGAGCCCGGCTCCTGCAGCGAGGTCCGCGCCGACGCCTTCGACGAACGCCCCCGCTGGTCGACCTGCGACCACACGGTCGACGTCTTCAGCCCGGACAGCAGCCTCGTGGTCGGACTCCCGGCGTACCTCGACGGCTCCGGTGCCGGGAAGCTCGCCATCCTCGACGCCTCCGACGGCTCCGTGCTGGGCGAGTGGACCAACAACGCGGAGACGCAGGCCTTTGTCGCGTCGACTGCCTGGGACGAGGACGGGACGCTGCTCGCCACCGTGTTCCAGCAGGGTTCCTGGAGCCTGATGCGCTTCAGCCCCGACGGCGGGTTGAGCAAGGTGCAGGACCTCGCCGGTGGCGACGACGTCAGCGCACCGATGGTCCTGTCGACCCAGCCCTGAGCGACGGGCCGACCTACGGGGCGTAGAGGAACAGCGAGCGCGACCGCCAGTCGAGCCCGTCGACCTTGGGGCCGGACACCGCCGCCGGGGCCGTTGCCACCGGACCGTTCGACCACGCCTGGCGGTACAGGGTGCCCCCGGTGTCCCGGTAGTACCAGGAACCGTCCACCACAAACCCGGCGGTGAGGCTGCGGTAGTCCACGCCACCTCCGGGAGCGACGAACCGCTCGGCACCGACCAGCTTGTTCTCGGTCAGGAAGTAGCGGTAGTACAGGTTCCGGTCGTTGGCCAGCGTGTAGTACACCCGGCCCGCCGCCGCGTCGTACCAGGCGCTGGTCATCGCCGTCATCTCGTTGGTGAAGGCGGTCAGGCCGTTGAGCGGGACCACCGTGGAGGTGCCGAGGGCCTGACCGGTGAAGGTCCGGTGGGTCATCGTGCCGTCGGACCAGATCGTGTAGAGCCGCTGGTCGACCATGAACGTCGCCCGGGTCCTGCTCCACGAGGTGGCGAAGTCCTGGACGTCCTCCTGGGCGGTGACGTCGTCGCCGTTGAACCCGAAGCGGCGCAGGTTGTCGTCGAACGAGCCGCCCTGCGGGGCACCCGCGAGGTAGACGTCTCCGGGGAGCGTCCCGGTGTTGTCGAGCGGCGGGCGTCTGGTGCCGATGGGGAACAGCCCCAGCCGGTCGTGGAGCTCGTTGCTGAGCAGGTCGGTGTCGTGGCCGACCCACAGTCCGTGCTCGTCGGCGGTGAAGCCCCACACGCCCCATCCCCGCTTGCGCGTCGGGTTCCAGCTGAGCGGCAGACCGTTGCGCGGGTCCAGCGCAGCCAGCCCCATGCGTCGGACGGCCCCCGCCCCGCCGAAGTCGTTCCCGTAGGGGTTGTTCATCCACCGGAAGTGGCCGCCGACGTAGATCGCGGCGTCGGTCGCCTCGACCTGGGTCACGGTGTCGCCGCCGGTGTAGTGCACCCAGGTCGGCTGCTGGCCGGCTCCGGACCGGCCGAACTCCCAGCGGGCCACGGTGTCGCACAGGGTGCCGGCCGCGGGTCCGCCCGAGTAGGCCCCGGTGGTGCCGACCGCGAAGTAGGAGCCGTCCGGCGAGGCGGTCACGCCCCACATGTAGGTCTCGAAGGTGCGGCTGCAGGCGGTGCCGTAGCGCGACGTCGCCCAGGGGTCGAGCGTCGCGACAGGGGTGGTCAGGTCGATCATCGCGATCTGTGGACGGGACTGCCCCTCGACCATCGTCCAGTTCCCGATCACGACGAGCTTGGAACCGTCCGGTCGCATCGCCATGTCGGTGACGCCGCGGCTGCCGCCGTTGAACGTGCCGGTGAACTCCAGGTCGATCTTGTCGGTGATCGCGCCGGTCGCGGCGTCGACGGCGGCGACCAGGCTGTGGTCGCGCGCGGCGACCTTGGTGAACCATCCACCGACGTACAACCGGTCGCCGTGGAGCGCGAGCTCGGTGGTCTTGCCGTTGAACCCCGGCGACTTGAAGGTGGTGATCACCTCGCCCGAGGGGACCGCGATGCGGGCTAGCCGCTGGGTGCGCGCCGCGCCGTCGATCGCGTTGAAGAGCCCGGCGACGTACACCGACTGCCCGTCGGCGGCGGGGATCACGTCGAAGACGTCGGTGCCGGTGACCACCGGGTCGAACCCGGAGAGGATCTTCCCGGTGGCCGTCTCGAAGGCGAAGATGCGGGGCCGATCGATCCAGGTGTCCGAGCCCTGCTCGCGCACCTGGGTGAAGTCGCCGACCGCGACGGTGATCCCGTTGACCGTGGCCATGGAGCGCACCTTGCCCGCGCGTGCGTGTGGCGTGTGGTCCACCGGGTTGGCCGACACGTAGGTGTCGTACGTCGGGACCGCCTGGGCGGCGGAGGGCAGCAGTGCAAGGACGAGTCCCAGCAGGACCGGCGCACCCCCCAGCCAGCGCGTCGTGCCCCGTGTCGTGTCCCGTGCCATGTCCCGTGCCATGTCCCGTGCCATGTCCCCCACCCCTCTGAGGCGGAGCTCGTACGGCGGACCGGTGGCTGGTCCTCCGACCACGCCGTCCGTCGACCCCCCGGTCGACCCGCTCCGTCCGCCGGCCCCCGCCCGCGTCAACGTCGTCCCCACCCCTGGAGACCCTCCCCTCGAAACGGGGAGGACGTCAGGATATCCAAATCCCAACGAAATGGACAGACCGGTCAGGCCAAGACTTCGGTGATCGGCAGGCTCGAGTCGGCCGGGATGTCGAGGGCCGAGGGGGTGCGGCCGCGGGACACCATCTCCGCGCCGAGCGCGGCGACCATTGCCCCGTTGTCGGTGCACAGCGCGGGCCGGGGCACCCGCACCCGTACGCCGTGCCGGGCCGCCCGCTCCTCGGCGAGCACCCGCAGCCGTGAGTTCGCCGCCACCCCGCCCCCGATGAGCAGGTCCTCGACGCCGTTGGCCACCGCCGCGTCGACCGCCTTGCGGGTCAGCACGTCGCAGACCGCCTCCTGGAACGACGCAGCCACGTCGGCCACCGGCACCGGCTCGCCCGCGGCCTCGCGGGCCTCCACCCAGCGGGCGACCGCGGTCTTGAGCCCGGAGAACGAGAAGTCGAAGCGGTGCCGCTGCAGGTCGCGTCCCGAGGTGAGACCACGCGGGAAGTCGATGGCGACCGAGGACCCCGAGCGGGCCTCCCGGTCGATGTGCGGACCACCGGGGAACGGCAGCCCAAGGAGGCGCGCCACCTTGTCGAAGGCCTCGCCCGCCGCGTCGTCGATGGTCGCGCCGAGCGGCTCGACGCCCTGGGTGACGTCCTCGACGAGCAGCAGCGAGGAGTGGCCGCCGCTGACGAGCATCGCCAGGCAGGGCTCCGGCAGCGGGCCGTGCTCGAGCTGGTCGACCGCGACGTGGGAGGCGAGGTGGTTGACGCCGTACAACGGCTTGTCGAGGCCGATGGCCAGCGCCTTTGCCGAGGCCACGCCGACGAGGAGTGCGCCGACCAGGCCGGGTCCGCTGGTCACAGCGATCGCGTCCACGTCCGCGAGCCGCACGCCGGCGGTGTCGCAGGCCCGCTCGATCGTGGGCACCATCGCCTCGAGGTGCGCGCGCGACGCCACCTCGGGCACGACCCCGCCGAACCGGGCGTGCTCGTCGACCGAGGAGGCGACGGCGTCCGCCAGCAGCGTGTGACCGCGGACGATGCCGACCCCGGTCTCGTCGCAGGACGTCTCGATGCCGAGCACGAGGGGCTGGTCGCTCACGAGGCTCTCCCTCCGCAGGCCGCGCCCCCGAGCGTCGCCCGGAGCACCAGGGCGTCGGAGCCGTCCCGGTAGTAGCGCGGTCGCTGGTCGATCTGGACGAACCCCTGAGTCGCGTAGAACGCCAGCGCACCGGTGTTCGCCGCGCTCACCTCGAGCAGCATCCGGTGGGCGCCGTCGGTCCGCCCTGCACCGCGCACCTCGTCGAGCAGCCGGGCCGCGACACCGGTCCGCCGCTGCGAAGGCACGACCGCGATGCGCTGGAGGTCGACGACGTCGTCGGTGAGCAGGGTGACTGCGTAGCCCACGACGCCGGTGTCGTCGACGGCCACCACCGCGCGCCGGCGCTGACCGGTGAGCTCCTCGCGCACCGACGCCGCCGACCAGGCGTCAGCCCCGAACAGCTGCTCCTCGAGCTCGCTGACCGTGGCCACGTCGTCAGGGGTCGCCGGGCGGATCGTCACGACACCTTCTTCGGCGGGCCGGGGACGGTGGCGTCGGGACGGCGCAGGTAGATCGGCTCGGGGTCGAGCAGCTCGACCCGCTCCTCAGCGACGGCGAGCGCGAGAGTGGCTGCATCGGGCGTCTGCGGTCCGGTCCCCCGGCTCAGCACGTCGGGGTAGAGCACCGGACCAGCACCGACCACAGGCAGCTCCGGGAGCTCGGTCGGACGGTCGACGTGCGGCCCGTCGAGCCGCCGGCCCTCCTCGTCGTACGACGCCCAGAAGAGCTCCTTGCGGCGGGCGTCGATCGTGGCCAGGAAGGGCCCCTCGACACCGGAGTCGACCGCCCGCACGGCGAGCACGTCGAGGCTGCAGGCGCCGTAGACCGGGATGCCCAGCGCCAGCCCCAGCGTCCGGGCGGTCACCAGGCCGACCCGGAGCCCGGTGAACGGACCGGGTCCGACGCCGGCGGCGACCGCGGTGACGTCCTGGCGGACGGCACCGACTGCGTCGAGCGCGGCGGCGATCATCGGCGCGAGCTGCTCACCGTGCTTCATCGGCTGCTCGCTGGTCGCGGCGTGGACCACCCGGCCGTCGTCGTGCAGCGCCACCGAGACCAGCGGCGTCGACGTGTCGAGGGCGAGCAGCACGTCCCGAGGTTAGGCGACGACGTCCGCGACGTCCGAGCCGACCCAGCGCGCCCCGACCGCCGAGATCCGGACCGTACGGCGGTCCGCGGACCCGGCCCCGCCGAGCGACCGCGACACGACCACCTCGAGACGGTCCTCGGCCAGCGACTCGGCCATCCCCGCGCCCCACTCCACGACGGTCACCGAGTCCTCGAGCGAGATGTCCAGGTCGAGGTCGTCGAGCTCGGCCAGCCCCCCGAGCCGGTAGGCGTCGACGTGCACGAGCGCCGGTCCGCCGACGAGCGACGGATGGATGCGCGAGATCACGAACGTGGGTGAGGTGATGCCGCCGCGGACGCCGAGCCCGGCACCGATGCCCTGCGTCAGGGTCGTCTTGCCGGCGCCGAGGTCACCGGTGAGGATCACGAGGTCACCGGCACGGAGCCGCCCGGCGAGCCGTTCACCGAGCGACTGCATCGCCTCTGCCGTGGCCACGTCCGACTCGACGGGAAGCTCCCGGGCCAGGGTGAGCGTGGTCCCCTCACGCGTGACCTCGCGGTAGCCGCCGCGGGCCCAGAACGCCACCGTCGCGGGAAGCTCGAGGCGGGCGGTCACGTGGACCCGGCGGAAGCCGCGTTCGAGGGCGAGCTCCTCGGCGGCAGCGCGCAGAGCCCGGGCGACGCCGTGCTGCTGGGCTTCGGGGAGGACCGAGACTCGACGCAGCACGAGGGACTCGACGTCGAGGTCGGGAACGGTCGCGGGCGCCAGCAGCAGGGCTCCCACCGGTCGGCCGTCGAGCGTGGCCACCAGCCCGCCGTGCTCCTCCAGGGCGTCGGCCACCGACTCCGCGGTCTCGTCGAGCGCGGTGGCGGGCGGGTCGAGGGTCGGCCGGGCCGCGAACGCTGCGTGGATGATCCGGACCACCTCGTCGGTCGCCTCCCGGCCGACCTCGGTGACCTGGGGCTCTGCGCTCATGCCTCGCCGCCCGCCAGACGATCGGCGTCGGCGAGGAGCACCTCGAGCTCCTGGTTGACCCGGTCCTTGAACTCGAAGAGCGACATGTGGCCACCGCCCCGCAGCTCGACGAGCCGGGACCCGGGGACGTGCTCGTTCAGCTTGCGGGCGTGCTCCATCGACGTGAGCCGGTCCTTGGTGCCGCACATGATGACGGTCGGCACCCGGGAGAACGCCGCGACGACATGGAACTTGTCGAGCGCGTCGAACTCGGGGATGAACTCGACCAGCACCTTCAGCGGGGTCGAGGAGATCATCGAGTCGAGGAACCGCACGTGGGAGCGAGGAGCCGGCTCGTCGCCGAACGCGAACTCCTCGATCACCTTCAAGGCGATGGCCGAGCCGCTGCGGCGTGCCAGCTCCAGGATCCGCTCACGCTGGGCAGCCACGAGCAGCCCACGCTCGACGACGCGGCGGCCGACGGCGTCCGGGACGTACTTCGACACGATCTTGTGGGTGCGCTGGCCGCCGGCGGTCGTGGAGATCAGCCCGAGGCCGACGACCCGGTCGCCGAAGAGCTCGGGGTGCTGCTCGGCGAGGGCGACGATGGACATGCCACCCATGGAGTGGCCGACGAGCACGAGCGGCTCGTCCGGCGCCAGCGCATCGATGACCGTGTGGAGGTCGCGACCCAGCTGGTCGATCGTCGCGTTCTCCTTCTCCGAACGCCCGCTCCGGCCGTGGGAGCGCTGGT
>CADCUK010000203.1 GCA_902805865.1 uncultured Nocardioidaceae bacterium
GCTGCCACAGCTTCTCGTCGTACCCACAAGAACTCTCGGCGGCTGCTCGCACAGCCCCGCTGTCGCTGTGCTTGGACAACAGCGACGCCATCATCGAGGCGAGCTCCTGCTGCTCCTCGCTCCAACGCAGGTCGGCGACCATCAGCCGAGCCCCGTCACGGAACGCAGGACCCGGTCCCGGTGGAACGCCGTCGTGCCCCAGGCAGGGACCAGCGCCCGCACCTTGAGGATCCACAGGGACAGGTCGTACTCCGCCGTGTAGCCGATCGCGCCGTGCAGCTGCAGTGCCGTGCGTGCGGCCAGGTAGGCCGCGTCGGAGGCGGCGACCTTTGCCGCCGAGACGTCGCGGCTCCGGGTCGAGGTGCCGGCCAGTGCCGCACCGTGGACGAGCGGGCGCACGAAGTCCAGCGCGATCCGCGTGTCCGCGAGCCGGTGCTTGAGTGCCTGGTAGGAGCCGACCGGCCGTCCGAACTGGTTGCGCTGCTTGACGTAGTCGACGGTCGTCGCCAGGAGGTGTTCCCCGAGCCCGAGCAGCTGGGCCGAGCAGGCAAGCACCGCCAGGTCGAACGCTTCGTCGAGCCCCTCCTGCGGCACCGGCATCAGCTCCCGCTCGCTGGTGAGCTCGAAGAGCCGCCGGGCCGGGTCGAGCGACCGGTGCTGGGTGCCGACCTCGGCCAGGTGCAGGTGGCCGTCCTGGACGAGCATCGTGCGGGAAACGTCGGCGTCCAGGGCGTACGGCGTGTGCGGAGGTGCCGCGACCGAGACGAGCTCCTCACCTCGGGCCACCGCAGCCAGGACCTCGTCGCGGACCCCGAGCTCCGGCGTGCTCTCCACGAGCCGGGTCATGTACGCGACGGTCTCGACCCACGGGCCCGGTACGGCGTACCGGCCGAGCTGCTCAAAGGCGACCACGAGCTCCACGGGGCTCGCGTCGAGACCCTCGGCGCGCTCCGGCACGAGCAGCGCCGTCGTGCCCAGGTCGGCGATCCGCCGCCACAGCGCGATCCCCGGAGCGGTGTCACCATCGGCCCAAGCACGCGCAGCGGCGACCGGGTCCTCGGAGGAGAGGAGCTTCTCGAGCGAGGCGCCGAAGTCACGCTGCTCGTCGGTCAGCGTGAACCTCATCGGCCGACCCCCTTGGGCTCGCGGGGCAGACCGAGCACGCGCTCGGCGACGATGTTGCGCTGGATCTCGTTGGTGCCTGCGTAGATGGGCCCGGACAGCGAGAAGAGGTAGGAGTCGACCCATGCGGCGTCCGGACCCTCACGGAGCTCGGATGCGGGTCCGAGCAGGTCCAGCGCGGTCTCGTGCAACGCGATGTCGAGCTCGGACCAAAAGACCTTGTTGACCGACCCCGCGGCGCCCATCTCACCGCCGGCAGCCAGCCGCGTGACGGTGCCCCAGGTGTAGAGGCGGTAGGCGTTGGCGGCGATCCAGGCGTCGACGACGCGGTCGCGCAGCTCGGGGTGCTCGTGTCCGCGGTCGCCCCAGAGGGACACGAGCCGCTCTGCAGCCGCGCAGAACCGGCCGGGGGAGCGCAGGGACAGGCCACGCTCGTTGCCTGCGGTGCTCATCGCGACCCGCCACCCGTCGCCGGTGGCGCCGAGCACGTCGGAGTCGGGCACGAACACCTCGTCGAAGAAGACCTCGGCGAAACCCGGCTCGCCGTCGAGCTGGGCGATCGGCCGCACCGTCACTCCGTCGGCGTCCAGCGGGAAGAGGAAGTAGGTCAGCCCGGCGTGGCGCGCCGCCTCGGGATCCGAGCGGAACAGCCCGAACCCCCAGTGCGCGTAGGTCGCCCGCGAGCTCCAGGTCTTCTGGCCGTTGAGCACCCATCCGCCGCGGTCGTCGTCGCGGCGGGCGGTGGACCGGATCGCGGCGAGGTCGCTGCCGGCCTCGGGCTCCGACCAGCACTGTGCCCAGATCTGCTCGCCGGTGGCCATCGTGGGCAGGAAGCGGTCCTGCTGGTCGGCGGTGCCGTGCTCGAAGATGATCGGCGCGAGCAGGAAGATGCCGTTCTGGCTCACGCGCCCAGGCGCACCGGCCCGGTAGTACTCCTCCTCGAAGATCACCCACTCCACCAGCGAGGCGTCCCGGCCGTGGTACTTCTCCGGCCACGACACGACCGCCCAGCGGGCCTCGGCGAGCTTCGCCTCCCAGGCCTGGTGCGCAGCCCATCCCTCCGCGGTGTCCATCGAGGGCAGCGGCTCCGCAGGCACGTTGGCCGCCAGCCACTCCCGCGCTCCAGCCTGGAAGGCGAGCTCGGAGTCGGACAGGTCGAGGTTCATGAGCTGCTCGGTTCCTGAGCCTGTCGAAGGGCTCGTTTGAGGATCTTGCCGGCCAGGTTGCGGGGGAGCGACTCGACGAACTCGACCTCACGCGGGACCTTGAAGTTCGCGACCCGCTCCTTGAGGTACGCCCGGACGTCGTCGGCCTCGAGGCGGGCCCCGGACCGCCGTACGACGAAGGCCTTGCCGACCTCGCCGAGCCGCTCGTCCGGCACCCCGACGACGGCGGACTCCACCACCCCGTCGAGGCGGGCGAGGACCTGCTCGACCTCGGCGGGGTAGACGTTGAAGCCGCCGACGAAGAAGACGTCCTTGAGCCGGTCGGTGATCTTGAGGTAGCCGTCCTCGTCGAGCCGGCCGATGTCGCCGGTGTGCAGCCATCCGTCGGCGTCGATCGTCTCGGCGGTCGACTCCGGATCGTCGAGATAGCCGAGCATCACGGTGTCTCCGCGGAAGAGCACCTCGCCCTCCTCACCAGCCGGGAGCGGCTCGTTGGAGCCCGGGGTCGCGACCCGGAGCTCCAGACCTGGTACGACGCGGCCGCACGTGCCGGCGACCAGCTCGGGGGGATCGCCGCGACGGCACATGGTGCCGACCACGCACTCGGTCATCCCGAACGCGGTGAGCACCAGGTCGAAGCTCAGCTCGCTCTGCATCCGCTCCACGAGGGCCACCGGCACCACGGCTGCACCGGTGACCGCGAAGCGCAGCGAGGACAGGTCGTGGTCCGCGCGGTCCGGCGCCTCGAGCAGCGCCTGGTAGATCGCCGGCGCACCGGGGAGCACGGTGATCCGGTGCTTCTGGACGAGCCGCATCATCTGCGTGGCGTCGAAGACCGGCATCGGCACCAATGTGGCGCCGGTGACCAGGCTGACCACGATGCCCGCCTTGTAGCCGAAGGAGTGGAAGAACGGGTTCACGACGAGGTACCGGTCGTCCTGCGTCACCTCGCCGAGCTCGCCCCACGTCCGGGCCACCGCGACGGTCTGGCGGTGCGCGGTGCAGGCGCCCTTGCTCCGCCCGGTCGTGCCGGAGGTGAACAGGATGTCCGCGACGTCGTCGGGGGAGACCGCCTCGGCCCTGGCGTCGATGTCGGTGTCGATGGCGCTGTCTCCGTCTATGCCGGAGCGCGTCGAGACCACCTCATCGGGTGCCTGCGACAACCGGACGACGGTGGGCAGGTCGACGCCCGCTGCGGTCGCGGCCGCCTCGAGCTCGGCGAC
>CADCUK010000204.1 GCA_902805865.1 uncultured Nocardioidaceae bacterium
TCTCGGCGTACTACAGCGGTTTTCGGGGGCTGTCGGTGGGGGTCGTGGACTCCCTGCCCGAGCTCGGCGGCCAGATCACCGCGATGTACCCCGAGAAGGACATCCTCGACGTCGCCGGCTTCCCCGTGGTCAAGGGCAAGGACCTCGTGTCGGGTCTCGTCGAGCAGGCGGCCACCGCCGACCCGACGTACCTGCTGGGACGGACCGCGCAGACGTTGACCTCCGATGAGCAGGCCGGCCTCGTCCATGTCGGGCTCGACGATGGCACGTCGGTCGTCGCGAAGGCCGTCATCATCACTGCCGGGATCGGCAAGTTCACCCCCCGCCCCCTTCCCGCGGCCGCGGAGTGGAGCGGCGACGAGATCGCGTTCTTCGTGCCCTCGTTCGCGCAGTACGCCGGCAAGGACGTCGTCATCGTCGGCGGCGGGGACAGCGCGTTCGACTGGGCGGTCGCGCTGGAGCCGGTGGCCGCGTCCGTCACGCTCATCCACCGCAGGGAGGCCTTCCGTGCCCACCAGGCCACCGTCGACAAGGTGATGGCCGGCACCGTGACGGTGATGACCAACGCCAACGTCGTGCGGCTGGTCGGCGAGAACGGCCTCGAGGCCATCGAGGTCGAGGACGTGAAGGCGAAGACCTCGACCGTCGTCAAGACGCAGGCGATCGTCGCGGCCCTGGGCTTCGTCGCCGACCTGGGCCCCATCCAGAGCTGGGGGCTCGAGGTGGAGAAGCGCCACATCATCGTCGACTCGACCACCCGCACCAACCTCCCGCGGGTCTTCGCCGCCGGCGACATCACCGAGTACCCCGGCAAGGTCCGGCTCATCGCCGTCGGCTTCGGTGAGGCGGCGACCGCGGTGAACAACGCCGCGGTGGCGATCAACCCTGCCGCGCACCTCTTCCCCGGCCACTCCTCGGAAGGATGACCGTGACCTCGACCAGGCCCGCGGGCCGCAGCGCGGTGTCCATGACCGACGACGAGGTCGAGTCCTACCTCGCGGCGTCGATGAAGGTCCAGGTCGCGAGCATCGGCAGCGACGGCACGCCGCACCTGACCACGCTCTTCTACGTCCTCGACGAGGGGCGCATCGCGTTCTGGACCTACGCCTCCTCCCAGAAGATCAAGAACCTCGAGCGCGACCCGCGGATCAGCTGCCTGGTCGAGACCGGGACCGACTACTTCGAGCTGGCCGGCGTCTCCGTCAAGGGAACGGCCGAGATCGTGCGTGACAAGGACCGGATCCGGGAGATCGGCACCGCCGTCACCCACGCGATGTCCGGCGGCGTCGACCTCGGCGACCTCGGTCGGGAGATCGTCGAGAAGCAGGTGCAGAAGCGCGTCGCGGTGATCGTGACGCCGACCAGGGTCGCGAGCTGGGACCACAGCAAGATGTCAGCCCTGCCGGGCGCCGGCAGCTGACCGACAGCCAAGCGAAGGGAACTGAACGGTGAAGGTGAAGGCCGACTTCGACCTGTGTGAGGCCAACGCGCTCTGCACGGCGTTCGCGCCCGACGTGTTCGAGCTCGACGACGACGACTACCTGGTCATCCTGACCGACGAGGTGACCGCGGAGAACGAGGAGCGGATCAAGCAGGCGGTCGCGTCCTGTCCCAAGGCTGCCCTGAGCATCGAGGGCTGACCCCGATGACGAGCCAGAGCGGATCCCTCTCGTTGACCGGCCGGGTCGCCGTCGTCACCGGCGCAGGCGCCGGCCTCGGACGCGCGGAGGCTGAGGCCTTGGCGGCTGCCGGTGCGCACGTGGTCCTCAACGACCTTCCTGGTGGTGCCGACGACGCTGCCGAGGCCATCCGGGCAGCCGGCGGCGAGGCCTCCCTGGTTCCCGGTGACATCGGCGAGCGGTCCACGGCGGACGCGCTCATGGCGGCGACGACCGAAGGGCTCGGGCGGCTCGACATCGTGGTCAACAACGCTGGGTTCACCCGCGACCGGATGCTGTTCAACATGACCGACGAGGAGTGGGACCAGGTCATCAGGGTCCACCTCCGCGGTCACTTCCTGCTCAGCCGCAGCGCCGCGGCGTACTGGCGTGGGTTGTCGAAGCAGAGCGAGGCGCCGGTCTACGGCCGCATCGTGAACACCTCCTCGGAGGCCTTCCTCTCCGGCTCGCCGGGCCAGCCGAACTACGCCGCCGCCAAGGCGGGGATCACCGCGCTGACTCTCTCCGAGGCTCGAGGGCTCGGCCGCCTCGGGGTCACGGCCAACGCGATCTGCCCGCGCGCTCGGACCGCGATGACCGAGGGCGTCTTCGGTGCCGAGGACGAGTCGGGCGCTGACGTCGACCCGCTCTCGCCGGCGCACGTCGCACCGCTGGTCGCCTACTTGGCGTCTCCGGCCGCGCAGCGCATCAACGGCCAGGTCTTCGTCGTGTACGGCGGCATGGTGGCGCTCCTCGCCGCGCCGGTCGTCGAGCAGCGGTTCGACGCCTCCGGGTCGACCTGGGACCTCGACGACCTGGACAAGCAGGTCGGGAGCTACTTCGAGGACCGTGACCCGTCGGTGTGCTTCGCTGCCGACTCCGTCATGCGCATCGAGCTCTGACAATCCGATTTCGCTCAAGCCCTACAAGAAGGAGCCCCTCATGGGTCGTCTGTCAGGCAAGGTCGCGCTCATCACCGGTGGCGCCCAGGGTCAGGGCGCAGCCGCGTCCCGGCGCTTCGTGGAGGAGGGCGCCCGGGTCGTGATCGGCGACATCGCCGACGAGGCCGGGAAGCCGCTCGCGGAGGAGCTGGGGGAGTCTGCGCACTACGTCCACCTGGACGTGTCGGACGAGCACAGCTGGCGGGCAGCGGTCGACGAGGCGGTGGCCACCTTCGGCGCCATCGACGTGCTGATCAACAACGCCGGCATCCTCATGTTCGCGAACCTCACCGAGATGCCCGTCGAGGACCTCGACCGGCTGTTCCGGGTCAACGTCTTCGGCTGCTTCCTCGGCATGAAGACCGTGGCGCCGGTGATGATCGAGCGCGGTGGCGGCTCGATCGTCAACTCCTCCTCGGTCGAGGGGCTGGCCGGGATGTCGTCGCTGGTCGGCTACACCGGCAGCAAGTTCGCCGTCCGCGGCATGACCAAGGCGGCAGCGATGGAGCTCGGCCCCAAGGGCATCCGGGTCAACAGCGTGCACCCGGGCATGGTCGACACCGGGATGACCCGGCAGTACGCCGGTGAGGAGGGCATGAAGTGGGCGGCCTCTCGAGTGGCTCTCAAGAGGGTCGGCCAGCCGGAGGACATCGCGCAGATGTACGTGTTCCTCGCCAGCGACGAGAGCTCGTTCTCCACCGGTGCCGAGTTCGTGGCCGACGGCGGCTGCACGGCCACGCACTCCTTCTACGTCTGACCTACGTCTGACCGGCTCTCAGCCGAGTGCCAGCTTGAGGGCGATGAGCACCATCGTGGCCCCGATGAGCAGCTCCAGGAGCTGCCACGCGCGGGGACGCGCGAACACCGGCGCGAGCGCGCGGGCACCGAAGCCGAGCCCGCTGAACCACACGATGCTCGCCAGCATCGCCCCCAGGCCGAACAGCCACCGCCCGTCGATCGGCTGGTCCGGCAAGGCGCTGTGGGTCGCCGCGATGGAGCCGACCAGCAGCACCGTGTCGAGGTAGACGTGCGGGTTGAGCCAGGTGAGCGCGACTGCGCGGCCCAGGACCGTGCCTCGGGGCTCGGTGCTCGGCGCAACGGCACCGTCGGCCTGCAGTGACTCGGACCGGAAGGCGCGGCGCAGCGAGCCGGCGGCGTACCAGAGGAGGAAGGCGACACCCAGCCAGCGGACCACGTCGACGACCCAGCCGGCCCGGTCGATGACCGCTCCGATGCCGCTCACCCCGGCAGCGATGAGCACCACGTCCGAGAGTGCGCAGATTGCGACGACCGCAGCGACGTGGTGGCGCACGAGGCCCTGCCGGAGCACGTAGGCGTTCTGCGCACCGATGGCCACGATGAGCGAGCCGCCGGTCACGAAGCCGGAGATCAGGGAGGGGAGCACCCTACGAAGGTAGGTTGCCGAGTCCATGAAGACCAACGAAGGTTTCGTCACGTACTGAAGCAGTGCTTCACTGAGCAGATGCAGTTCGACCCGGCGCAGCTCGAGACCTTGCTCGCGATCTCGGAGGAGGGCTCGTTCGAGGCCGCTGCGCACCGGCTGCACCTGACACCGTCCGCGGTCAGCCAGCGTGTGCGGGCCCTCGAGGGGGCGGCCGGCCAGGTCCTGGTCAGGCGGACGTCCCCTGCCATGGTTACCCCAGCCGGAGCGCCGCTCATGCGCCTGGGCCGGCAGCTGCGGCTGCTGACCGCCGAGGCGGCCGAGGCGCTGGGCGCCGAGACGGTCGTCGACCTGGCTGTCGCGGTGAACGCCGACTCGTTGGCGACGTGGTTCCGGCCGGTGCTCGCGGCGCTCGCCGGGCGGCCGGCGACGGCGTTGCGCCTCTTCGTCGAGGACGAGGGTCTGTCGCAGGACCTGTTGCGTCGCGGGGAGGTGCTGGCCGCCGTCACCAGCGAGCCGCAGCCCGTGCAGGGTTGCTCGGTCGAGCTGCTCGGCACGTTGAGGTACGTCCCGGCCGCCACGCCCGCGCTGGTCCAGCGCCATCGGAGGGGCAGGGGACTCGACTGGTCCGCCGCGCCGATGGTGGTGTTCAACGAGAAGGACCGGCTCCAGGACGGCACTCTCGACGCACACGGCGTCGGCAGACCGGCTCTCGTGCACCGGGTGCCGAGCAGCGCGGACTTCCTGGCGGCCGTCTGCTCCGGGCTCGGGTGGGGGATGGTGCCCGAGCCGCAGCTGCGGGACTGCCTGTCCGACGGGACCCTCGTCCGGTTGCCGGGCACCACCGCGGTCGGGGTGTCCCTGCACTGGCAGCGCTGGCGGCTGCAGAGCACCGCCCTCGACGAGCTCACCGCGGCCGTGCGGACGGCAGCGCGCGGTTCCCTGCGGACCGCGCGCCGGTCCTGACCGAGCGGCTCAGCCGGCCGCGTCGAAGCGGTAGCGGTGCAGGAGGGTCCACGGGCCGCCGTCGTAGCGCCACAGCTCGAGCCCCTCGGCCCGGGTCGTCGTGGGACGGAAGCTCGCCCGCAGCCGCTCGAGCGTCGCTCGAGCCACCGCCGGCTCGACCTTGTTCTGGACGGTCACGTGCAGACGCAGCGGCTGGGCGTCCTGCCGGGTGAGCTGCTGGGTCCAGCGGTACTGGAGCGCGCGGTGGAGGCGCCGGCACTCCTCGGCGGCGAGCCGGTAGGCCACGCCACGGCCGAGCGAGAAGACCTCCGTGACCGCCACCGGGAACGGCGGGGTCCCGGCCGCCAGTCGGGCGAGCTCCGCCTCGACGTCCTCACGGAGGTGCGCAGGAAGGGCGTGGAACAAGGTGACGTGCGCGCCGACCGCCGTACGCCCGGCAGGGAAGAGCTCGGCACGCTCGGCTCCGAACCGCGCCGTGGCGGCCTCGTCGAGCTGCAACGTGACGACCAGGGGGCGCTGGTGCTCGGGCTCGTCGCTCACACCCATACTCTGCCGGGCAGCCCTCAGGCCGGCATCAGCAGCGACCGTCGCCACACCGGGTGCAGCATGGACGGCAGCAGCTCCTGCTCGTCGAGGAAGGCGAGGACGCGCTCGCCCATCCAGGCCATCGTCGCCTGGTACGTCGGGTTGGTGAACGCAGCCCTCCGCGCCTCCTGCGGGTCGAGCCCCACCTCGGCGTACACGCGCGGGTTGATCAGGCTCCGGGCGACCATGAACGACGTCTGCGCGGTGACGACCTGGTGCCAGCGCTTGGCGGCGGGGGTGAGCGTCGGCACCATGCGCTCGACCTCCTGCCGGGCGAAGGTCATGTGCCTGGCCTCCTCGAGGACGTGGATCCGCGAGACCATCCGGGTCAGCGGCTGGAGCCGGGTGTCCTTCATCGCCTCGCGCTGCCACCGGTCCAGGATCTCCTCCGCGACGAGGATCGACGCGTAGGCGCTGACGCCCCCTGCCAGCGTCTTGAAGCCGCGGCCGAGCCGATGGATGTGCGGCGTGGCGCCGTACGCAGGGACGCCGAGCTTGTCGACGAGGCGCCCGAACATCACCGAGTGGCGGCACTCGTCCCCGATCTCGGTGAGGGAGTACTGCGTGCGCGGTGCCCGCGGGTCCTGGTCGTAGACGTCGCGCAGCATCATCTGCATGAGGATGATCTCGAACCACAGGCCGACGCTCGCGATGCTGGCGAGCTCGTGCCGGGACAGCTCGATGCGCTGCTCCTCGGTCATCGATTCCCACAGAGCCGTGCCGTGGAGCGAGAGCCGTTCGGGCTGCATGAAGTACAGCCCGTCGACGAGCGGCGCGTCCCAGTCGATGTCGACCTCGGGGTCGTAGGACTGCTTGGCCGAGGACTTGAGCAACCGCGTCTCGACGGTCTGGGTCATGGAGGTCTCCTGGTGAACCGAGTTAGCGGTTACTGTCAGTAACAGGTAGTGCTAGCGTGTCCTGCATGACCCCGCGCGTCAAGCCCAACGACCGACCCAGCGAGTCCGACCGGCGCTCGACGCGGTGGTCGGGACACCGCGAGACCCGGCGCGCCGAGCTCGTCGAAGCGGCGGTCGCCGCGATCGACGAGCACGGGCCCGAGGCCGGGCTCGGCGAGATCGCCGCGTTCGCGGGCGTGAGCAAGCCGGTGCTCTACCGGTACTTCGCCGACAAGGACGAGATCCACACCGCAGTCGGCCAGTGGGGCGCGCAGCTGGTGATGGACCGGCTGATGCCGGCCCTGCTGGGCTCGGAGCCGGTGCGGGAGCGGGTGGCCCACGCCGTCGACGCCTACCTGGCGGTGATCGAGGAGCACCCGAACGTCTTCCTGCTGCTCGTCCGCCACCGCAGCCACGGGGCTGCCGACCCGCTCGGCGACGGCAAGGCGACGATCGCCGCGGTCATTGCCCGCGTCATGGGCGACGCGCTGCACGAGCTGGGCATCGACGCAGGCGGCGCCGAGCCGTGGGCCCACGGGCTGGTCGGCCTGGGGCTGTCCACCGGCGAGTGGTGGCTGGACCGGCAGACCATGACCCGGCCGCACGTCGGCGCCTACCTCACCGAGTTCGTCTGGCACGCGCTCCGTGGGATCTCCGCGGGCTACGGCGTGGACATCGAGGCGCCAGGCGACCTGCGGCTGCTGAGCGGAGGAGCCGACGACCGCGACGGTGCCGAGGCGAGGGGGCAGGCGTGACCGGGTTCGACGGAGCAGCGGTCCTGAAGCTGACCTCGGGCGCGGGCGGGTCCGGCGGCGATGCGGAGACCGGGCCCGCTGGACTGCCCGCCGAGTCGCCCGCCGAGCTGCCGGTCGAGGTCAGCCTCCGGGGGGCCTTCCAGCCTCTCGACGGGCGGTACCACTGGTACGGCCGGATCGCCGCCAGCGACCGGCTGCCCAGCACCCTGTCCGGGAGCGAGGTCGTGGTGCGCACGCCGTACGGCGAGGGGGCCGGTCGCCTCTCCGACGTCGACCCCTGGGGCCGGCACCGGATCAGCGGCACCGGACGGCCGCCGTTCGAGGTCGACGCGCCGGACTGACGCGGGTCCGACCAGGACGGCCCGTCCGGGTCGGTCCGGCTTCAGCCGACGAGCGTGTCGAGCAGGTGCGTCAGGTGCGCGGCCGGGTCGCTGGTCAGCCCGCCGTGGATCGGCCCGGGCTGCACCACGGTGCTCCGAGGAGCGCTGAGGAAGCCGAAGCGCGTCCCGAGCGGCGCACGGCCGGCGGCGCCTGCGGACGACTCACCACGGCAGACTGCCGTGATCGCCGACAGCGCGGAGCGCACCGCCTCGGCGTCGGTCCCCGGCGACAGCAGGGCGAGCCGTCCGTCGTCGATGCGGCTGGCACAGTCCAGGAAGTCCGCCTGCTGGCAGTAGAGGACCGCCCCGACGTTGACGAACTCCTCGCGGTCCACCCTGGGGACGAACCGCAGCACGACGTACTGGAAGCCGAGCAGCGCGCTCATGCCGCACCTCCCGGCAACCAGGACCGGTCACCGGCGACCCGGCTCCGGAGGAAGGTCACGTAGGCCGACCGCACCGCGTCGACGTCGGCGCCCGGGACGGCTTCGATCCACTCTGCGGGCACCTTGTCCACCACCTCGCGCAGGAGCTCCTCCGTCACCTGCGGCGCGAGCACGGCGTCCGCCTCGGGGACGCCGGGAAGGTACTGGGCGAGCACGTGGTCGTCGGCGGAGTAGGGCTGCGCGGCGAACCGGTCGGCCGAGCCGATCCCACCGGACCACGAGTGGTGGAAGTAGAGACAGGCGCCGTGGTCGATCGCCCACAGGTTCCCGTGCCACATCAACAGGTTCGGGTTGCGCCAGGAGCGGTCGACGTTCGCCGTCAGGCCGTCGAGCCAGAGCACCTTCGCCGCGACCTCGGGGTCCGGGCGGCAGCCGGAGTCGAAGCCGAAGGCCCCGGGGAGGAAGTCGATGCCGAGGTTCAGCCCGATGCTCGCCACGAGCAGGTCCTGCACCTCCTCGTCGGCCTCGTAGCGGGCGAGCGCGCCGTCGAGCTCGATCGCGACCAGCTCCGGCACGGCGATGCCGAGGCTGCGGGCCAGCTCGCCGACGATGACCTCGGCCACCAGGACCCGCAGCCCCTGGCCCGCGCCGCGGAACTTGCAGACGTAGGTGCCGAGGTCGTCGGCCTCGACGATCCCTGGCAGCGAGCCCCCCTCGCGCAGCGGCACGACGTACCGGGTGGCGTGCACGGTGGGGATCTGGCTCACGACGCAAACCTTCTCACGCCGAGCTGTCGCCAGTTTCCCGCAGCCGCTGCGCGCGCGCCGGGAAGCTGGCGACAGCCCGGCGTCTAGGCTGCGGGCATGAGCGACGTGACCATCAAGCACTGCGGCCGGACGGTTGCCGGCAGCTTCGTCGCATTCGACATCCAGTGGGAGGGCGAGCTCCCGGATGCCCGGTCCGTGGCCTGGGCGATGGTCATTACCGCGCCGGACGGCAAGGAGACCGTGCGGCTGACGCTCCAGCAGGTCGCCGGCCAGGCCGCCCAGCACGTCGAGGCCAGCTCAGGTCGCGTGGAGCTCGATGCGGACGCCGAGGTCGACACCGGCGAGGTCACGGTCCGCTTCCCGGCCAACGTGGTCGGTGTCGCGGTGGAGTGGCCGGTGTGGACGGCGGTCATGGAGGTCGACGGCCAGGAGCTGGCGACCTGCGTGGTCCCGATCGGCTAGCTCTCGGGACGCACGCTCCTCGACCAGCGACGGTCACATGTGGATCATGTGGCCGGCGATGCCCTCGATCGCCTCCTTGACGACCTCGGACAGCGTCGGGTGGGCGAAGATGTTGCGCGCCACCTCGTCGGCCGTCAGGTCCCACTTCTGGGCCAGCGTCAGCACCGGGAGCAGCTCGGTGACGTCCGGGCCGATCATGTGCGCGCCGATGATCTCGTTGTACTTCGCGTCCGCGATGATCTTCACGAACCCTGCGGTGTGGCCGAGCCCCTTGGCCTTGCCGTTGGCCGAGAACGGGAACTTCGCGACCTTGACGTCGTAGCCCTTCTCCTTGGCCTGGGCCTCGGAGTAGCCGAACGACGCGATCTGCGGCTGGCAGTACGTCGCGCGCGGGATCATGTCGAAGTCGATCTCGACGGTCTCCGCGTCGGCGATCGTCTCGGCCGCCACCATGCCCATCGCCTCGGCGGTGTGGGCGAGCATCAGCTTGCCGGTCACGTCGCCGATCGCGTAGACACCCTCGACGTTCGTGCGGCCGCGGGCGTCCACGCCGATCGCGCCGCGGTCGGTCACCTCGACACCGGTCTTGTCGAGGCCGTAGCCGTCGAGCCGCGGGGCGAAGCCGATCGCCTGCATGACCTTGTCGGCCTCGAGGGTCTCCTCCTTGCCGTCCTTGGAGACGGTGACCTTCACCTTGTCGCCGCTGTCGTCGATCGACTCGACCTTGGTCGAGGTCAGCACCTTCACGCCGAGCTTCTTGTAGTGCTTGGCGAGCTCCTTGGAGATCTCCTCGTCCTCGGTCGGCACCATCCGGTCGAGGAACTCCACGATCGTGACGTCGACGCCGAAGTTGGCCATGACGTAGGCGAACTCCACACCGATGGCACCGGAGCCGGCGATCACGATGGAGCCGGGCAGCTCGGGGTCGAGGATCTGCTCCTCGTAGGTGACCACGCGCTCGGAGAGCTCGGTGCCGGGGATGAGCCGCGTGGTGGCTCCGGCGGCGATGATGACGTTGTCGGCGGTGACCTCCTCGGTGCCGCCGTCCTCCAGCTCCACGGAGATCGTCTTGGCGTCGACGAAGGTGCCCCAGCCGTCGATCTCGGTGATCTTGTTCTTCTTCATCAGGAAGTGGACACCCTTGACGATGCTGTCCGAGACCTGGCGGCTGCGCTTGTGGGTGACCCCGAAGTCCATCGAGACGTCGCCGCTGATGCCGAAGAGCTCCTTGTCGGCCGTGAGCGTGTGCGCCAGCTCGGCGTTGCGCAGCAGCGACTTGCTCGGGATGCAGCCGACGTTCAGGCAGACACCGCCCCAGTACTTCTTCTCGACCACCGCGACCTTGAGGCCGAGCTGGGAGGCGCGGATGGCGGCGACGTAGCCGCCCGGACCGGCGCCGAGGACGACGACATCGAAGTGCTGGCTCATGACTCCGAGCCTAGTCGAGCGATCAGACCGGCACGAGCTCGACCGCCCCGACGGCGTAGCGCGCCAGGATCGTCCGCGCGACCTCGGGGTCCGCGCCGAACGGCTGCGAGACGGCGACGGCGCCGGCCTCGAGGGCCAGCTCGGCGGCGCGGTCGTACAGGAACCCGGGTGCGAGGAACAGCGAGCCGACCGCGATGTGGCGGCGGCCCTGGGCGCGGAAGGCCCGGACGGCCTCACCGGTGGCCGGCGGGGACGCCGACGCGAACGCCGTGACCGTCGGCAGCCGGTGGCGGTTGCCCCACAGGCGCGCCAGCCGGTTGATCGACTGGGTGGCCAGCGGGTCGGTGGTGCCGGCCGCGGCGAGCACCAGTGCGTCGAGCTCGCAGACCCGGGCGTCCGACAGCGCCTCGCGCAGCCGGCGGTCGAGGACGTCGAGGAACGCGCCCTCGAGACCGAGCACCTGGGTGGCGCGGATCTGCAGCCCCTCGTGCCGCGCGGTCGCCTCGGCGATCACGGTGGGCACGTCGACCTTGGCGTGGAACGCCTCGGTGAGGAGCAGCGGTACGACGACGATCTCGTCGTACCCCGCCTTGACCAGCCGGTCCACGACGGTCCCGAAGGCGGGCTTGGCGAGGTCGAGGAAGGCCGTCTCGACGCGCAGGTCGGGCCGCATCCGGCGTACCTCGTCGACCAGCGCACGGACGGTCTTCGCCGATCGCGGGTCGCGGCTGCCGTGGGCCAGGGCCACCAGTGCTGGTGCGGTCATGGTGTCCGGTTCCTCTCGGTTGATGGGTCAGACATGGATGCCGCACTCGGTCTTGCCGGTGCCGGCCCAGCGGCCGCTGCGCGGGTCCTCGCCGGGGGCGACGCGGCGGGTGCAGGGGGCGCAGCCGATCGAGGGGAAGCCGTCCTCGACCAGGGGGTTCACGAGCACCTGGTGCTCGGCGATGTAGGCGTCGATCTGCGCGTCGGTCCACCGCGCCAACGGTGAGACCTTGACCTTGCGCTTGGTCGCGTCCCAGCCGATGACGGGGGCGATGACCCGGTCGCGGGTCTCGGCACGCCGCAGCCCGGTGGCCCAGGCGTCGTACCCGGCCAGCGCCCGCTCGAGCGGCTTCACCTTGCGCATCGCGCAGCACAGGTCGGGGTCACGGAGGTACAGCTCCGGACCGTGGACGGCGTCCTGCTGCTCGACGGTGAGCTCGGGGAGGATCGTGAGCATCCGCACGGGCAGGGTCGCCTGCACGGCGTCACGGGTGCCGATCGTCTCGGCGAAGTGGTAGCCGGTGTCGAGGAAGACCACGTCGATCCCTGGTGCCACGCGGGAAGCCAGGTGGGCCAGCACCCCGTCCGCCATCGAGGACGTCACGCAGAAGCGCTCGCCGAAGGTGGCGACCGCCCACTCGATGATCACCTCTGCGGGAGCGAGCTCGAGCTCCGCGCCCGCGTGCTTGACGAGGTCGCGCAGCTCCTCCTCGCTCCGCCCGGAGGTCTCGGCGCCACGGGCCCGCGCGGCCCGCGTCGTGGTCGCAGCGGTCATCCGCTGACCTCGGCCAGCGCCCGCTCGCCACGCAGGGACTGCTCGTCCGCGCGGGCCACCCACGCAGCGAAGGACTCGCCCTCGGTGCGCTCGGCGAGGTAGTTCGTCACGAGGCTGGACACGTAGTCGTCGAGGTCGGCGCTGGTGACCTTGTGGGCACGCAGCTTCCGGCCGAACACGTTGTCGATGGGCTCGGTGAGCCCGATGCCGCCGCCGAGGTGGACCTGGAAACCCTCGACCTGGTTGCCGCTCTCATCCATCACGAGCTGGCCCTTGAGCCCGATGTCGGCCACCTGTGTGCGGGCGCACGCGTTCGGGCAGCCGTTCACGTTGATGGTGATCGGGGTCTCCATCTCGGGGAACCGTCGCTCGAGCTCGTGGACGAGGGCGGTGGCGCGGTCCTTGGTGTCGACGATCGCGAGCTTGCAGTACTCGATCCCGGTGCAGGCCATCGTGGAGCGGCGCCACGTCGACGGCCGGGCCGACAGGCCGATCCGGTCGAGCGCGGCGACGACGTCCTCGACCTTGTCGGCGTCGACACCGATCACGACGAGCTTCTGGTACGACGTGAAACGGACACCTGCGGCGCCGTACTGCTCGACGACGTCGGCCAGCGCGGTCAGCAGAGTCCCGGACACGCGGCCGACGACCGGTGCGGCGCCGACGTAGAACTTGCCGTCCTTCTGCTCGAAGATGCCGATGTGGTCACCGTTGACGGTGGCGCGATCGGGGGAGGGGCCGTCGACCAGCGGGCGGCCGAGGTACTCCTTCTCGAGGACCTCGCGGAACTTCGCCACGCCCCAGTCGGCGACGAGGAACTTCAGCCGCGCCTTGTTGCGCAGCCGGCGGTAGCCGTAGTCGCGGAAGATGCTGACGACGCCTTCCCACACGTCGGCGACCTCGTCGAGCGGCACCCAGACGCCGAGCTTCTGCGCGAGCATCGGGTTGGTGGACAGCCCACCGCCGACCCAGACGTCGAAACCGGGACCGTGCTCGGGGTGCACGTTGCCGACGAAGCTGACGTCGTTGACCTCGGGAGCCCCGTCGAGGCTCGGGTGGCCGGAGACCGACGTCTTGAACTTCCGCGGAAGGTTCGAGTAGTCGGGGTTGCCGATGAACCGGCTCTTGATCTCGGCCAGCGCAGGGGAGCCGTCGATGATCTCGTCCTTCGCGACGCCGGCGACCGGCGAGCCCAGGAACGGGCGGGGGGAGTCACCGCACGCCTCGGTGGTCTCCAGGCCGGCGGCCTCGAGCCGCTGCCAGATCGCGGGCACGTCCTCGATCGCGATCCAGTGGTACTGGATGTTCTGCCGGTCGCTGATGTCCGCGGTGTCGCGGGCGAAGTCGGTGGAGGCGGTGCCGAGGGCGCGGAGCTGCTCGGGACCGAGGAGCGCGCCGTCGGTGCGGACGCGCATCATGAAGTACTCGTCCTCGAGCTCGTGGGGCTCCAGGGTGGCGGTCTTGCCGCCGTCGAGACCGGGTCGACGCTGGGTGTAGAGCCCCAGCCAGCGGAACCGGCCGCGCAGGTCGTTGCCGTCGATCGAGGCGAACCCCTGACGGGAGTAGATGTTCTCGATCCGCGCCCGGACGTTGAGCGGGTTGTCGTCCTTCTTGAACTGCTCGTTGGCGTTGAGCGGCTCGCGGTGGCCCAGGGCCCACTGCCCCTCACCTCGGCGCGGACGCGGTCGGGCGGCGCGCGCGGGACGGGTGCCGGGGCTCGTGGCGGGAGTGCTGCCCGGGCCGGTGGACCCTGAGGTGGTCGTCATGGAATGCGTGTCCTGGAGGTGAGAGACGCGCGAGCGCTGACTCGATCCCCGACGCCGTTGTCGAGAGGATGTCGGCGACCGCACGTCCGGGTGGATGCGGACGGGCGTGGTCGCACGAGGCGACCTCGGTCAGACCGACATACAGATCATGCTGCGGATGCGCCCGTAGTCCACGTGGCGACGGGCCACGAGGAACTGGGACGTTGCAGCGCTGATCATGGGAGCAAGTCTCAACGGTCGGACGCGGTTCCCACAAACCCGGATCTCGTGTCGTGAGACGGCTGTCCGCCATTTGGTACGCCCCTGGCGGGTGAACCGGCCGGACGTGTCCCCGGTCACACCTGCCGGCGGTCGAGGACCGAGCGCAGCGAGCGTCCCTGGTGGTTGAGGAGCGAGCGCAGCGAGCGTCCCTGGTGGTTGAGGAGCGAGCGCAGCGAGCGTCT
>CADCUK010000205.1 GCA_902805865.1 uncultured Nocardioidaceae bacterium
GCGCCGGCGTCCCCGGGAGGTCAGCGGGCAGTCGAGGGCCGCCGGCGCACCGAGCGCTCGCTAGTGGTGCTTGGGGTCGCGCGGCCCGCCCAGATACTCGGCCGTCCGTTCCTCGACGTCTTCCTGCGTGACCAGACCCCGCTCCAGTGCGAGTCTCTCGAGCGCTCGCAACCACTCGCGGTAGTAGCTCCACTCGTCCCGCTCCTCCGGCGGCGTCTGCTCCCAAGCCTCGATCGCGGTGACGAGCTCGCGCTGGAACTCGGACCACTCGAACCGGCCGTCGAGGTGCGCAGCGACAGCGACGGCGAAGGCGCGCAGCTCCCACGGAGCCGAGAACGAGATCTCGCCCTCCTGGCGCGGGACCAGGTCGCCTTCGGGAAGCGCCGCGACGACCCGCTCGACGGCCGGCCGGCAGTCGTTGGCGTGGGCGACGGTGGGGCCGCCGGCCGTCACTGCTCGCCCACGCGCTTGGGCAGCCCGACACCGATCATCGCGTCCCGTGTCACCAGTTCCGCGAGCTCGTCCTCCGACATGCCCTCGGTGCCCTCCGGTCGTTGCGGCAGCACCCAGTAGCGCACCTCCGCACTGGTGTCCCACACGCGGATGGTCGTCGACTCCGGCAGGTCCAGCCCGAACTCCTCGCGCAGGAGTGCCCGCGGCTCCTTCACCATGCGGGAGCGGTAGGCGGGGTACTTGTACCAGTTCGGCGGCAGCCCGAGGACGGGCCAGGGGTAGCAGGAGCACAGCGTGCACACCAGCGCGTTGTGCACGCCCTCGGTGTTCTCCACGACGACCATGTCCTCGCCCTGCAGGCCGCCGATGCCCAGCTCGCGGCACGCAGCGGTCGCGTCCTCGAGGAGTCGCTGCTTGAAGTCGGGGTCCGCCCACGCCCGGGCGACGACCTTCGCGCCCAGCTTCGGGCCGACCTCCTTCTCGTAGAGGTCGGCGACCCGGTCGACCGCTTCCTCGGTGACGAAGCCCTTGTCGATGAGCAGTGACTCGAGGGCCTTGACGCGCGCGGCGATGCGAGGGTCGGGGGTGGGTGCAGTCCGGTCCACCTGGGCCAGAGATCTGATCTGCTCCGTCGTCATGCTGTGTCCTCCAGTCGGATGGCTCGTGGCGTCAGCGCGCGACGAGGTAGGGCTCCCACACGTCGAAGTTGATGATGGCGTTCGGATCTGCGACCTCGGCGCCCCACACCTCGCTCGCCTCGAACCGGACCGTGTACACGTGCTCCGGGTTCTCGCCCTGCCCGTGCGCGTTCGTGTCGGGGTAGACGAACGACCCGTGCCAGCGCTCGACCACGCCGCGCTTGCCCCGCAGGTAGCGCGCGAGCCGCGTGTGACCGTCGGGGTGGTAGTTGCGCACCAGCACCTCGTCGCCGGGCTGGAAGGCCGGCTGCTTGTCGGTGTCCGCGCGGGTGGACGCCCCGGCGCGTGCAGCCCCGACGAGCTGCTGGACGAGGCCGTCGTCGACGCGGCCGGGCAGCGGTGCCTCGGGGTTCTGGTCGTACAGCCGGATCCGCTCCTCGAGCTCCTCCGGCGTCACCACGCCCTTCTCGAGCATGTTGCGCTCCATCGTGTAGAGCCAGTGCTCGTAGTAGGGCGAGGTGAGGTACTCGGCCGGATGCATCTTCTCGATGCCGTGACGGAACTCGTCCAGGTTGATCCCCGTCAGCAACGAGGGGACGAGCATCGCGAAGATCTCCCGCTCCCAGGGGAAGTGGAAGGCAGGCTCCTCAGGCGTAGGTGCGACGGGGCCGAGCCCCGCCATCCCGCCCACGTCGTGCACGCCGTTCATGGGAAGCTCCTCGAGTCGATGCCAGGGGGTCGCCGCAAGCCGTCGGTGGTCGTCCTACGGGTCAGACAGCGCGTCCGGCTCCCGCAGCTGCCGGTGCCGGGAAGCCGCCCACGGCCTGCTCGAACGCGTGCGCGACGCGGAGCACCGTGGCGTCGTCGAACTGCTTGCCGACGAGCATCATCCCGGTGGGCAGGCCGTTCACGAGCCCGGCCGGCACACTGCAGGCCGGGTGACCGCTGACGTCGAGCGGCGACGTGTTGGCCAGCATCTCGAGGGCCCGCGCGATGATCTCCTCACGCGGCGCACCCGGGTCCGGGAGCACTGTCGCCTGGATCGGGGTCGTCGGCAGCAGGAGCACGTCGTAGCGCGACAGCGCCTCGTCGTACGCAGCACGCAGCTGCGGCACGAGATCACGCGCCATGGCGTAGTAGGCGGCGTCGTACCGGTCGATGGCGTAACGGCCTGCGAGCAGCACGAGCTTGACGGTCTCGGAGAACTGGCTGGCATCCGAGCGCCAGCGGCTGCCGTAGTGCGCCATGACCTCCGGGTCGTACAGGCCCTGCCAGTTCATCCCGTAGCCGTTGCCGTCCACCATCTGAGCGGTCGCGCCCTCGGTGGCGATGACGTCCCAGAGCTTGGCCCCGAACAGGTGCCACGGCACGGAGACGTCCTCCACCGTGAGCCCGATGCCGCGCAGCGTCTCGGCAGCGGCTCGGACCGAGTCGTCGACGCCTGGCTCGGAGTTGATGTGGCCGAAGCCCTCGGTCAGCACACCGACCCGCAGCCCTTCGGCGCCCTGGTCGAGGGCAGCCCGGTAGTCCTGCGTCTCCAGGTCGCGGGGCTGCCTCGGGTCCTGACCGTCGCGCCCTGCGATGACCGAGAGCATGAGGGCCGCATCCGCGACCGTACGGGTCATCGGCCCGAGGTGGTCGATCGTCTGCTCGATGGGGAAGGCGCCGGTGTAGGGGACCAGTCCGTGCGTCGGCTTGTGCCCGACGATGCCGGTGTAGGAGGCCGGCATGCGGATCGAGCCGCCCTGGTCACCGCCGGTGGCCATGTCGACGAGGCCGGCCGCGACGAGTGCCGAGCTGCCGCACGAGGACCCACCCGCCGAACGCGTCTCGTCCCAGGGATTGCGGACCGCGCCGGTGCGAGCGGTGTGCGAGCCGCCCGAGAAGCACAGGTCCTCGCAGACGGCCTTGCCGGCGATCGTGGCGCCGGCGTCGAGCAGTCGCGTGATGATCGTGGCGTCACGCGTGGGGACGAAGCCTTCCAGCGTCGTCGACCCGTTCATCATCGGGACACCGGCGACCATCGTGTTGTCCTTCACCGCGACGGTGCGCCCCGCGAGCGGCCCCGACCCGCCGTTCCTGATGTCCGTCCTCACGTACCAGGCGTTGTAGGGGTTCTCGGCGCCCTCAGGGCGGCTCCACCGGCGGTCCGGCGCCGTCGGTGCGCACTTCTCGTAGAGCTCTGCGACGACGTCCCACGACGTCAGCAGGCCGTGCACGAGCGGGCGGAACGACGCGATGTCTGCCTCGGAGAGCCCGAGCCCGTAGCGCTCGGCCACCTTGGCGAGGTCGCCGTGCTCCGGCAGTTCGACGACCATGCGAGCCCCCTTGCGACGGGTGGACGCTGCGCCGCGGACAGTAGTGACGAGGTGCGGGCGGGTCAACGGGCCCC
>CADCUK010000206.1 GCA_902805865.1 uncultured Nocardioidaceae bacterium
GAGGGCGACCCGTCCGAGCTGGTCGCCGACTGACCCTGCCCGGTCGTCTCTCCGGTCATCTCCCCGGCCACCCCTAACCTGGGCACCATGCGTGCCGTCATCGCCACCGAGCCCGGTGGCCCCGAGGTCCTGACCGTCAGCGAGCTGCCCGACCTCGCTCCGGGTCCCGGCGAGGTGGTCGTCGACGTCGTCGCGTCGGCCGTCAACCGCGCCGACCTGCTCCAGCGGCAGGGCCACTACCCGCCGCCTCCCGGAGCGAGCGAGATCATCGGCCTCGAGTGCAGCGGACGCATCGCCGCCGTCGGTGACGGCGTGGACCGGTGGCAGGTCGGCGACGAGGTCTGTGCGCTGCTCGCCGGCGGAGGGTACGCCGAGCAGGTGCTCGTGCCCGCCGCGCAGGTGATGCCGCTGCCGTCCGGTGTGGATGTCGAGACGGCAGCTGCGCTGCCGGAGGTGGCCTGCACGGTCTGGTCGAACGTGTTCATGGTCGCCCACCTGCGACCGGAGGAGACGCTGCTCGTGCACGGGGGTGGCGGGGGCATCGGCACGTTCGCGATCCAGCTGGCGCACGCGCTCGGCGCCCGGGTGGTGACCACCGCCGGGTCCGAGGAGAAGCTCGAGGTCTGTCGCTCGCTCGGGGCCGACGTGGCCGTGAACTACCGCGAGCAGGACTTCGTCGACGAGGTGCGAGCAGCCACCGACGGCCGGGGAGCGGACGTCATCCTGGACAACATGGGCGCGAAGTACCTCGGCCGCAACGTCGAGGCCCTTTCGACCGAGGGCCGGCTGGTGATCATCGGGATGCAGGGCGGCACGAAGGGCGAGCTCGACATCGCGACGCTCCTGCGCAAGCGCGGAGCGGTGATCGCCACCGCGCTGCGGTCCCGGCCGGTCGAGGAGAAGGCGGCGATCTGCGCAGCGGTCGCCGAGCACGTCTGGCCGCTCGTGGGGTCCGGGGACGTCAAGCCGATCGTCGCGGAGCGGTTCCCGCTCGCCGAGGCAGCGGCCGCCCATGCTGCGGTCGAGCGGGGCAGCAACATCGGGAAGGTGCTCCTCACGACCGGTCGATAGGCTGGCGTCCATGACCGACCAGCCGCGACCTGACGCACCCAGCACCGACGAGCAGGACCCGCGGGTCGTGATCATCGGCCCGAACGGCATGGCCGTGAGCGGCGGGTCGTCCGGCGCCGACGGTTCCGGCGGTTCCGGCGAGGACGCGGGTGACGAGGAGCAGGAGCGCCACATCACCGACCTCGTCGAGCAGCCCGCCAAGGTCATGCGGATCGGTGGGATGATCCGCCAGCTCCTCGAGGAGGTGAAGGCAGCCCCGCTGGACGAGGCGTCGCGTGCCCGGCTGGCCGGGATCTACGACTCCTCGATCGCCGAGCTCAAGTCGGGACTCGCGCCTGAGCTCGTCGACGAGCTCGAGCGGTTGTCGTCGCCGTTCGCCGCCGGCACGCCCTCGGAGCCCGAGCTCCGCATCGCCCAGGCGCAGCTCGTCGGCTGGCTGGAGGGGCTGTTCCACGGGATCCAGACGGCGATCTACGCCCAGCAGATGGCGGCCAGGGCGCAGCTGGAGCAGATGCGTCGGGCACTTCCCCCGGGCGCCGTACCAGCGGCGATGGGTCAGCAGCCCCCGCCGGCCGACCCGTCCGAGGGCCGCAGCTCCGGTCTGTACCTCTGAGGTTTTTCGGGGCGCGCTCTTGCGTCGACCGACCGCAATGATTCATGGTTGATCGAAGTGATTCATTGCTGACCGATCCGGTCGGACCATCGTCTCCGAGGAGTCCCGCATGCGCCAGACCGCGGCAGAGATCGACCACGCGATCCTCGACGTGGCCGCCGGCATCTTCGCGACGTACGGCTTCACGCACAGCTCCGTGCAGCAGATCGCGGACGCGGTGGGCTACTCCAAGCCGGGACTGCTGCACCGGTTCGGGAGCAAGGAGGCGTTGCACCGGGCGGTGCTGACCGAGGTCTCCGACACGGTGCAGGACATCGTCGGGCACGCCGTCGCCCACAGCGACCAGCCTGACCAGGTGACCCAGGTCCTCGAGCTGATGACCCTCAAGGCGCTGGAGCGGCCCGGGATGGTGCAGATGATGCTGCGTGCCTTCGAGTCCGACGGCGACGAGCCGGGTGTCGAGGCGATCCAGGGGCTCGGCTACCGGCTCGTCGACGCGCTCGACCATCCGCTCAGCAGCCCCGCCGAGCGGCTGCGAGTGGTGCTCGCGGTGAAGCTGATCGTCACCGCGGCGATGACCCAGCACTCGAAGGTCGACGCCGACCTGCACGTCGACCGGGAGGAGCTCGTGCCGATGATCGTGTCGCTGGCCGCGCACGTGCTCGGCGCCAGCAACGGCGTACCTGCCTAGGGCGCAGCTCGGTCTCAGGTGTTGTCGATGACCAGTTCGGCGCGGCCCCGGGGGTCGCAGCGGTCGAAGTACATCCTCTGGGCCTCGACGTAGCGCCGCTGGTCAGGATCGTCCACGTCGTCGACCGAGCCGTCGCGCGCCGCCAGCCGGGACACCGACACCTCGAACGGCACGTCGAGGAACACCACCAGGTCCCAGCACCCGTCGAGCTCAGGACGCTGGCAGAACAGGCCGTCGACGACCAGCACGCCCTCGTCCGGAGGAGTGCGCGGCCGCAGGTCCAGCGCGGCGTCGTAGGCGACGTCATGGATCGCCGGGCGGTACGTGGCCGGCGGGCCCGCCCGCCACGGCTCGATCAGCTCACGCCGCAGCGCCGGGTAGTCGAAGTGCCTGCTCCACACCGCTTCGGGCGTCCGACCCTCCCCACGCCGGTGCTGCAACGGGTGGTGGAACCCGTCGATCGAGGCGCGCACCACGTCGCGTCCGTCAGCACGCAGCCGCTCGGCCAACGCCTCGGCGAAGGTCGTCTTGCCGGCGCCGTCCACCCCGTCGATCGCGACCACCGGCCGGCCGCGCTCCGGCACGAGGGCGGCGGCCCGCTCGACGGCGGCGGGGTCCACCGGCTCCACCGGCACGTCGGTCACGACAGGAAGAGCTCGGTCAGCACCTGCGCGACGCCGTCCTCGTCGTTGCGCGGCGCCGTGTGCCCGGCCGCGGCTATCGCCGTCGGGTGCGCGTTCGCCATCGCGTACGACGTCCCGGCCCACTCGAGCATCGCGATGTCGTTGGGCATGTCCCCGAATGCGACCACGTCCTCGGCGGCGATGCCGCGCTCGGCGCAGATCAGCTCCAGCGTGCTGGCCTTCGTGACCCCGGCTGCGCTCATCTCGATGAGCGAGCCCACCGACGACCACGTCGTGGTGACGGCATCACCGACGAGCTGCTCGACGCGGGCCCAGTACTCGTCCGGTGCCATCTCCAGGTGCAGCGCCAGAAGCTTGACCACCGCGTCGTCGAAGATCTCCTCGAGCGGACCGATCGTCAGGTCGGGGTTGTCCTGGTCCTCCGGCTGCGGGAGGAACACCGGCTCCTTGCCGAAGCCGGTGGCCTTCTCCAGGGCGAACATCGAGCCGGGGAGCTCGCTGCGCACGAGGTCGGCGACCTTGAGACCGATGTGCCGGGGGATCGCGCGCGCCTCGACGACCGCGCGTCCCGGGACGTCGTACACGATCCCGCCGTTGCTGCAGATCGCCAGCCCGTGGTCGCCGACGTGGTGCCACAGCGACTCCATCCACCGGATCGGCCGGCCGGTCACGAAGACCACCGTGACCCCCATCGCGTCGAGCGCGTCGAGGACCTCGCGGGTGCGGTCGGTGACGGTGCCGTCGGTGTGCAGCAGGGTCCCGTCGAGGTCGGTGGCGACGAGCTTGTGCACCGGGCCAGCGTAGTCAGGCCGACCCCGGGCCGGGCCGGCGGTCAGGCTGACCCCGGGCCGAGCCGGCCGCTCAGAACCAGCGGTCGAGCTCCCGCGCTACCCCGTCCTCGAGCACCGTCTCGGTGACGAAGTCCGCCGCCTCCTGCACCTCGAGCGGCGCCTGACCCATCGCGACACCGCGACCGGCCCACTGGATCATCTCGATGTCGTTGCGGCCGTCGCCGATCACCAGCACGTCGTCGGCGGCGACGCCGAGCCGCTCGCAGATCTGCTGCAGCCCCGAGGCCTTCGAGACCCCCTGCGGTGCCAGGTCCAGCCAGGCGGTCCAGCCGATGTAGTAGTTGATGCCGTGCAGCCCCAGCCGTTCCGCGAGCGCGATGAACTCCTCGGCAGTCGCGTCCGGGTCGCGGATGATGACGCGGGTGACCGGCTCCGCGACGAGCTCGTCGACCGACTGCAGCGTCATCTCGCCGGTGATCTCCCCGTCGGGGAAGTGCCGGTTGACGCGGTAGCCGACACCGATCTCCTCCACCGCGACCAGCGCGTGCGGCACGTGCTCGACCAGCTCGCGGACAACCTCGCTGGCGTCGAAGGTGACCGCGGTGAGCACCTCCACCGGCGGGTAGCTGAAGGTGACGGACCCGTTGGAGGCGACGGACAGCACCTTCGCGGCGCCGTCCCCGGTCGTCCGGCCCCGAGGGAGCTCGAGCATGTCGAGGACCCGCGTGATCCCGAACGTCGAGCGCCCGGTGGCCAGCACGACGTGGGCGCCGGCGTCGATCGCCTTGTCGATGGCCGTGCGGACCGCCGGGGAGATGCTCTCCTCCACGGTGTTGCTCGCGATGCCGTGGCCTGCCGCGAAGAGGGTGCCGTCGATGTCGAGCGCGACGAGCTTCGGCTGCCACCCTTCGTCCGGTGGTCGAGGAGCGGCAGAGCCGTGTCTCGAGACCTGGTTGCTCACTTGGTGACCGGCTCGAGGACTTCGCGACCCTGGAGGTACGGCCGCAGCGCCTCCGGCACCAGGACGGAACCGTCTGCCTGCTGGTGGGTCTCGAGGATCGCGACGATCGTCCGGGTCATCGCGCACAGCGTCCCGTTGAGCGTCGCGAGCGGCTTGGTGCCCTCGGCGAACCGGCCACGGATGTCGAGGCGGCGTGCCTGGAAGTCGGTGCAGTTGCTGGTCGAGGTCAGCTCGCGGTACTTGCCCTGCGTGGGGATCCACGCCTCGCAGTCGAACTTCCGCTGCGCGGACAGGCCCAGGTCCCCGGCCGCCACGTCGATCACCCGGAACGCGAGCCCGAGCTTCGTGAGGAACTCCTTCTCCCACTCGAGCAGCCGCTGGTGCTCGGCGTACGACTCCTCGACGGTGGTGTAGGAGAACATCTCCACCTTGTCGAACCAGTGGACGCGGATGATGCCGCTGGTGTCCTTGCCGTAGGAGCCCGCCTCCTTGCGGTAGCAGGGGCTGAAGGCGGCGTAGCGCAACGGAAGCGTCTGGCTGTCGAGGATCTCGTCGGAGTGGTACGCCGCCAGCGGCACCTCGGAGGTCCCCACGAGGTAGAGGTCCTCGCCCTCGATGCGGTAGACGTCGTCCGCCGCCTGGCCGAGGAACCCGGTGCCCTCCATGGCGCGCGGGCGGACCAGCGCCGGCGGGATCATCGTCGTGAATCCCGCGGTCCGCGCCTGGTCCATCGCCATCTGCACCAGGGCGAGCTCCAGGTCCGCACCGACGCCGGTGAGGTAGTAGAAGCGGGCCCCGGAGACCTTCGCGCCCCGGTCGATGTCGATGGCGCCGAGGATCCGGCCGAGCTCGATGTGGTCCTTGGGCTCGAACCCCTCGGCTGAGAAGTCACGCGGCTCCCCGACGTGCTCGAGCACGACGAAGTCGTCCTCGCCCCCGGCGGGTGCCTCCTCGGCGGCCGGGTTGGGGATGCTCATCAGCACCCGCTTGTAGTCGTCCTCGGCCTCGGCCTGCGCGGCCTCGGCCTCCTTCACGCCGGACGCGAGGACCTTCGTGCGGGCGAGCAGCTCCTGCTTCTCGTCGCCCTGCGCCTTGGCGATCTGCTTCCCCAGGCTCTTCTGCTCCGCGCGCAGCCTCTCGAAGTCGACGATCGCCGTACGTCGTCGGGCGTCCACCGCGAGGGCCTCGTCGACGACGCTCGCCGACAGCCCGCGCCGCTCTTGAGCAGCACGGACACGGTCGGGGTCGTCACGGAGGACACGGGGATCGATCACCGCCCCATGTTATCGGCGCCGACGAGCCCGTTTGCCCGCGCGAGTGCCGTCTCGACCTCGTGCAAGTGCCGTCTCGACCCAGCGCGAGTGCCGCTTCGACCTCGCGCGAGTGCCGTCTCGACCCGCGGGGGGAGGGGGTCGGGAAGGGGGAGATACTTGGCGCTGCCATGGAAGCCGACCGTGGCGACTGCATCCGTGAAGGGAGATCCATGGCGCTGACGGCCCGCACCCGGGGACGGCTCTTCCTGGGCATCGTCCTGGCCGGCCTGTGGATCCTCTTCGCCGGCTACATGGTGTGGCAGCACCCGGACACCGTCGACCGGATCGACCACGACTTCGGAGAGCCTTTCGCGACGTACACCGCGGAGCACGCCTGGCTCGAACGAGCCGCGGTCATCGCAGCCTGGTGGACCAGGTTCCTCCCGATGGCGGTCTACACGGTGATCGTGGCCGGGGTCCTCGCCTGGAAGGGGTTCGGCCGCACGGCCGCCTGGGTGGTGCTGGTCGCGGCGGGCTGCACCGTCACGACCACGCTGATGAAGATGGCATTCGACCGCGAGCGCCCGGACTACGCGCTGATGGCGCTGCAGGACTACGGCTTCCCCTCCGGCCACTCGAGCGGCATCGCGACGGCCGCCGGGATCGTGATCGTGCTCGCGACGATCTTCCTACGACGCCGCAACCAGCGCCGGATCGTCACCGTGCTCGCCGTGCTGGTGGCGCTGCTGATCGGTCTCGACCGCCTGCTGCTCGGGGTCCACGGCATCACCGACGTGCTCACCGGGTTCGCCCTCGGCGTGCTCTGGGTCGTGGGAGGTGTGTACGTCGCTGACCCCGCTCCTCGCTCACCGGTCCTGGACCCGCTGCCGAACCCCCTGCCGCGCACCCGTGAGCTCGCGGTGATCCTCAACCCCATCAAGGTGGAGGACCCCGCAGCGTTCCGGGCGCTGGTCGACCAACGCGCGGTCGAGCTCGGGTGGAGCGCACCGACCTGGTACGAGACCACGATCGCCGACCCGGGCCGTTCGATGGCGCACGACGCAGCCATGGCGGGCGCCGAGCTGGTCGTGGTGTGCGGCGGTGACGGCACCGTCCGGACGGTGTGCGCCGAGCTGGCCGGGACCGGCATCCCGGTCGGCGTGGTGCCGGCAGGCACCGGCAACCTCCTCGCCCGCAACCTCGCGCTGCCGCTCTACCTCAACGCAGCGATCGACGTCGCGCTGAACGGTCAGGACCGTGCCATCGACATCGTGCGGATCGCCGGCGACATGATCGAGCCGGACGAGCACTTCCTGGTGATGGCCGGGATGGGGTTCGACGCCGCGATCATGGAGGGCGCCAACGAGCAGCTGAAGGCCAAGGTCGGCTGGTTGGCGTACTTCGTCGCCGGGATGCGCCACCTGATGTTCCCGGCGATGCGGGTGGAGATCTCCGTCGACGACTCGCCGTTCAGCAGGCACCGCGCCCGCACGATCGTGGTGGGCAACGTCGGCTTCCTCCAGGCGGGGCTGCCGCTGCTGCCCGACGCGACCATCGACGACGGGCGCGTCGACGTGGTGATCGTGAACCCGGCACGGTTCCTCAGCTGGCTGAGGGTCGTGGTGCGGGTGGTCAGCCGGGGGAAGAAGACCGACGCGACCGTCAACCGGATGACCGGCCGGAAGGTCGTGGTCCGCGCGTCGCACGACGCCCCTCGTCAGGTCGACGGCGACCCGGTCGGCGCGGGACGCGAGCTGATCTGCGAGTGCCTGCCGGGCAAGCTGCTCGTCCGGGTCCCCCGCTGACAGGTGGGTCGTGTGGTCCAGCGTGCGCTGGGGCGCACTCTCAGCCGCGCGACCCCTCCGCCGTCACCTCGGCGAGAGCTCGAAGACCTTGATCTGCCGGTCGGTGCGCTCGGCGTACAGGTTGTAGTTGGGCCACACCGCGACCATCTCGGACCAGGCGCGGTCGCGCTCCTCACCCTCGAGCCGGCGGGCGGTCACGTCCTGGGTGCGGCCGTTGACCGTGATCTGGCAGTCGGGGTTCGCCTCGACGTTGACCACCCAGACCGGCTGCTTCGGGCCGCCGAAGTTCGAGCCGGCGACCAGCCAGTCCTCGCCGCGGGGGACGGCGAGGAGCGGGGTGGACCGCGGCTCTCCCGACTTGCGACCCCGAGCGGTCAGCGTCAGGTTGGGCAGCCCGGCGACGTCGAGGATCGTGACGCGGCCCTTGGTCAGCCGCTGCAGCGCCTTGTCGGTCGCGGTGATCTGCGGCAGGAGCTTCGGCATGAACGACAGGCTGCCGATCTTGACGGCGAGCGGCGTGAGCAGACCCATGCCGGGCAGCGTAGTGGAACACGTTCCACCCGGACGAGGTCGCGGGCCGGCCGGCAGCTCGGCCGGTGGGGGCTTCGGGCAGCGGGCCTTCGGTCAGCGGGCCTTCGCCTGGGTGACCGCTTCCTCCTCCTCGGGGGACAGCGTGGTGGTGCCCGCCCAGGCAGCGAGGTCCTTGGCGTAGGTCCGGGCGTCGCTGCGTCCGTGGATCGAGGTCAGCACCATGCCGTTGCCGCCCTCGTCGACCAGGGCCATCGACCACGAGAGCCGGCCCCCCATGTCACCGAAGGCGTCGTACCGGACGACGGCGAGGTGCCGGAGCGCCCCGGTCGTCTCGGTGCGCAGCCGCTCGACCTCGTCCCGGAGTCCCTGCACGTCGGTCGGCAACGGCGAGGCGACCGACCCCGTTCGGCGGGTCCGTAGCGCACGGTAGGCCACCACGGAGAGCGTCAGGGACACCAGCGTGAGCAGGGCGAGCACGACGACCAGGGCGGTCAGCACGGAGTTCGACATGGCGCGGTCAGCCTAAGCCGGTGCCGCGCCCGAGCAACGCAGCCACGCGGAGCCCGTCCCACTGCCGGCGTAGCCGGTGCGTCAGCCGCAGCGGCCGCCGGGGTGGGCCGTCAGCGCCCGTCCCGGAGGCGGGCGAGCCAGTCGCCGGCCTGCTCGAACTCCTGGTCGGTGGTGCCCGGCCGGATCGTCGGGGCCTTGCCGTCGTGCCGCTCGTACGACCCGAGGAACCGGACGTCCGCACACACCCGGCGCAGCCCCATCAGCGCCTCTCCGACCCGCCGGTCGGCGATGTGCCCCTCGGCGTCGATCGAGAAGCAGTAGTCGCCGAGCGCGGCGCCGGTGGGGCGCGACTCGATCCGGGAGAGGTTCACGCCGCGGGTCGTCAGCTGCTCGAGGATCTCCAGGAGCGCGCCGGGGTGGTCCTCGCGCATGAACGCCACCAGGCTCGTCTTGTCGCGGCCGGTGGGGGCGGCAGGACGGCCCGGCCGGGAGACGAGCACGAACCGGGTGACCGCCTCGGCGTTGTCGCCGATCCCCTCGGCCAGCGCCTCCAGCCGGTAGTGGTCGCCCGCCAGCGGAGCGGAGATCGCTGCGTCCCAGGGCGGGTCCTTGGGGCCCTCCGGCCCGACGGCGAGGGCGGCGGCAGCCGCGGCGGTCGAGGAGGAGTGCACGACCTCGGCGGCCGGCAGGTGCTCGGCGATCCACCCCCGGGTCTGCGCGGCGGCGTGCGGGTGGGTGGCCACCCGCTCGATGTCCTCGAGCTTCGTCCCTGGCTGGACGAGGAGCGAGAACGCCACCGGCACCGTCATCTCGGCGACGATCATCAGCGGCTCCCCCTGCGCCAGCTCGTCGAGCGTCACCGGCACCGACCCCTCGACCGAGTTCTCGATCGGCACGACCGCGTGGTCCGCCTCGCCCGATCGCACGGCGTCCAGCGCCACGGTCACGGTGGCGCAGGGGTGCAGCTCCGCGGAGCCCGCGTCCGGCAGGCTGCGCAACGCCTGCTCGGTGAAGGTCCCCGCCGGACCGAGGAACGCGTAGCGCAACGGGGTCCGGGAGGTGTCGGTCTCAGCCACGACGTCAGCGTAGTGCTGGTCCCGTCAGGGCTGTCGGCCGATGAAGCCGAGCAACAGCGTCTGGGGGTCGGCGTCGTCTGGCACCGGCACGCGTGGGCCGTACTGGCCGCTCGACCGCAGGATCTCGTCGATCGGGAGCATCCCCTCGTAGAGCCGCCGGCACATGTCGGCGTCGAGGGTCTCGTCCTGGCCGGTCGCCCGGGCCAGGTCCCAGGTGTGCATGAAGACGTCGGCGGTGTAGAACCGGTCGATCGCGTCGGGCAGCGGCACCTCGCCGAGGTGCGGGTTGCTCAGGACCAGCTCTGTGGTGCCCGGGTCGTCGAGCAGCGCCTGGATGGCGTCCCGCTGGGCGGCCCAGGCCCCGACCGGGTCCTCGTCGACCGTCGGCCCGGCCGGGAGGGTGATCCCGGCGCCCGACTGCAGGAAACCGGGGAACCACTCGACGAGGTGGCGTACGACGTCCCGGGCGACCCATCCCTCCACGGGGGCCGGGGCGTCCCAGCCGTCGTCCGGGACACCTTCGACCCGGAAGGTGAAGGCTGCGGCGTGCTGACGGTGGGACTCGCTCGGCGTGCTCATGCTGGTGGTCCTTCCAGGTGGTCGTTCGGGTGGTCGATCGGGTGCTGGTCGTCGGCGGCCAGCTGGTCGAGCAGGGCGTCCAGGCGCCGGTAGCGCCGCTCGGCCTCCCGCTGGCGACGTTCGATCCAGCCGGTCATGAGGTCGAGGACGTCGGCCTCGAGGTCGCCGGGCCGGCGCTGCGCCTCCTGGGTGCGCCGGACCAGGCCGGCGTCCTCGAGGACCTTCAGGTGCTTGGCCACCGCCTGCAGGGAGACCTCGTAGGAGGTGGCCAGCTCGGTGAGCGTGGCGTCGCCGTGAGCCAGCCGGGCGACGAGGTCCCGACGGGTGGGGTCCGCGAGTGCCCCGAAGACCCGGGAGAGCTGCGCCTCGTCCACCTGTCACCTTCTCAACCAGTTGGTTCAACAGTGCTGGCGAACGGCAGCCTTGTCAACCACCTGGTTGAGCAACGGCCATGTCTAGCGACCCCGGCGCCGGGTACTGGAGGAGGAGCGCACCGACCGACCAACGCACCGAGGAGAACGCAGTGAGAGCCGTCACCTGGCAGGGCACGCACGACATGCAGGTCACCGAGGTCCCCGATCCCCAGATCCAGGAGCCGACCGACGCGATCATCAAGGTCACGTCCACCGGCTTGTGCGGCTCGGACCTCCACCTCTACGAGACCCTCGCCCCGTTCATGGAAGCGGGCGACATCGTCGGCCACGAGCCGATGGGCATCGTGGAGGAGGTCGGCAGCTCGGTCACCCAGCTGGCTGTCGGCGACCGGGTCGTGGTGCCGTTCAACGTCTGCTGCGGCTCGTGCTGGATGTGCGACCAGAAGCTCTACAGCCAGTGCGAGACCACGCAGAACCACGAGCACGGCACCGGCGCCAGCTTCTTCGGCTACAGCAAGCTCTACGGCCAGGTCCCCGGCGGCCAGGCGGAGTACCTCAGGGTGCCGTTCGCCGACTTCCTGCCGGTCAAGGTGCCCCACGGTCCCTCCGACGACCGCTTCCTGTTCCTCTCCGACGTGCTCCCGACCGCCTGGCAGGCGGTGAAGTACGCCGACGTCCCCGACGGCGGAACGCTCCTGGTCCTCGGCGCCGGTCCCATCGGCGACATGTCCGCCCGGATGGGCGTCCACCTCGGCTACCGGGTGATCTCCGTCGACCGCGTCCCCGAGCGGCTGGCGCGCGTCGAAAAGCACGGCGCCGGGGTCGTCGACCTGACCGAGGCCGAGAAGCTCGGCGGCGTCGGGACGTTCGTCCGCGAGCTGACCGACGGCCGCGGCCCCGACGCCGTCATCGACGCGGTCGGCATGGAGGCACACGGCTCACCCGCCGCGACCGGCGTCCAGAAGTTCGTCGGCCTGCTGCCCGACGCGGTCGCCGAGCCGATGATGAAGAACGCCGGCATCGACCGGCTCGCCGCGCTGCACACCGCCATCGACGCCGTACGCCGCGGTGGCACGATCTCGATCTCCGGCGTGTACGGCGGTGCCCTGGACCCGATGCCGATGTTCCAGCTCTTCGACAAGCAGGTCCAGCTCCGGATGGGTCAGGCGAACGTGCGGGCCCACACCGACGAGCTCCTCGCGATCCTGCAGGACGGGGACCCGTGGGACGTGGAGTCCTTTGCGACCCACCACCTGCCGCTCGACGACGCGCCTGATGCCTACGAGAAGTTCCAGAAGAAGGAGGACGGCCACGTCAAGGTGGTCTTCCAGCCCTGACCCGCGCTGCCTGCGCGGGAGCTCAGTAGCCGTGGACCCTGTTCACCTGCCGCCAGAACGAGTTCGTGAGCCGCCGCTCCTGCGTCGGGTCGGCCTGCAGCTCCGCGGGCAGCGGAGCCACGCACCGCTGCCCGCGGCAGTGCAGGTACTCCTCCCACACGGCCAGGAGCTGCCGCTTCACAGCGCGGTACGCCGGGTCGGAGTGCCGGGACTCCATCTGGTTGGCGTCGTCGGCGAGGTCGTAGAGCTCGAGCGTCCCGCGGATCGTCCGGATGAGCGAGTAGCGCGCGGTCCTGATGCCGAAGTAGGACTGGCCGGTGCCACTGAACCCGAGCTCTCGGGCCTTCTCGCGGTCGACCTTCCGCCAGATGTGGGACTCGGTCAGCACCGGCGCCTGCCACCCCACATCTCCGGTGCGCATCGTGCGGACCTTGGACGTCCCGTCGATCGGGTGGCGGGCCGTGAAGAGGCCGGTGACCTTGCCGAGGTCGAGGATCGTCGCGGCGAGGTCGACCAGCGTGATCGGGTCGTACCGGCGCTCACCTGAGCGCATGCCCGGCCCCGTGACGAGGAACGGCACCCGGATCGACGGCTCGTAGCCGAGGACCTTGCCGGAGGTCCGCCGGTGCTCGCCGAGGAAGAACCCGTTGTCGCTGGTGAACACCAGGACCGTGTTGCTCCACTCCCCGGTCCGCTTGAGCCGCTGCACGATGTCGGCGACCTCCCGGTCGAGGACGTAGACGGACTCCGCGCGCTGCCGTGCGCTGTTGGTCATCCCTCGGCGAGCATCGGCACCGGGCTCCCGCACCTTGCTCATGAACCGCGGCTTGTCACTCATGTCCCTCTCGACCGGGCCCCCACCTCGCGGGACCCCCGGGGCGCGGTTGATCACGTCGTCGAACCAGCCGCGGACCCACGCGGGGCGGGCCGGAGTGGCGTGCCGGGGGTCTCCGGGCTCGCGCGGCAGCCCGGTGTGCGGTGCGACGAAGGAGGCCCACAGGAAGAACGGCCGGTCGGTGCGGGAGTACTTGCCGATCAGCCCCTGGGAGATCCGGCTGATCCCCACGGTCGAGTACTCGCCCCGGTGCCGGTCGTCGATCCGACCGTTGTGGTTGTAGACGACGTTGTCGTAGTGGTAGGTGCCGCCGGAGTAGCCCGCACCGACGGGCGGCTCCACCGACGCGTACCAGTCCGTGTAGCCGCGCGGCACGTACTGGAGGCTCGGCCCACCGGTCACGCGTGAGGGCTGGTGACCGTAGCCGTTGAGGTACTTGCCGACGAGCGCGGTGCGGTACCCGCCGTCCTCGAGTGCGGTGGCGACCGTGTAGCGGTCGTCGAAGCTGCCGAAGCCGTAGGGACGCAGGCTGTGGAACACCTCGTGGTTGTGCGAGTGCTGGCCGGTGAGGATCGAGGCCCTTGCCGGGCAGCACAGCGGGTTCGGGGCGAACGAGTTCTCGAAGGTCAACCCGTTGCGGCCGAGGATCCTGCGCGTCTTGGGCATGAACCGGATCTCGTCCGCGCGCATGTCGTCGGCGGTGATCAGCACGATGTTCGGCCGACCCTCCGGCGCTGCGAGCCGCGTCATCCCCTGCGACGGCGGTGCGGCGACCGACGGTCCCTCCACGGCGGCCAGTCCCGCAGCACAGAGCAGGTCGGTCAGCACGGCCGGCAACCAGGGTCGGCTAGGTCGGTTCCCGAGAGTCACCGGCACATCCTCACAACTCCACCCGGTGCGCGCCTGATCCGTAGGTCCCGGCCGAGATGACACTTCTGGGTAGGGCCCGCCCTGGGTATGTACCGTCCATGGACAGTCAGCTGCTCGACGTGCACACCGGCGACCGGGAGGTCGTCCTCGACATCACCGACGACTGCTCGGCCTTCGTCCGGGACCGCGGGGACGGGCTGCTGCACGTCTTCGTGCCGCACGCCACGGCAGGGATCGCCGTGCTGGAGACCGGCGCCGGGAGCGACGACGACCTGCTCGCGACGCTGGGTGACCTGCTCCCGGCCGACGACCGCTGGCAGCACCGGCACGGCAGCCGTGGCCACGGCCGTTCGCACGTGATGCCGGCCCTCGTGCCGCCGTACGCGACGGTGCCGGTGGTGGGCGGGCGGTTGGCCCTCGGGACCTGGCAGAGCATCTGCCTGGTCGACCTCAACGTCGACAACCCCGACCGTCAGCTGCGGCTCAGCTTCCTGGCCGGCTGACGCTCAGGGGCGGAACTGGGTGCCCGAAATCTCTCATTCAGGACCTAGGTCCGTCGATAGGAGAAGTGCGCCTCGAGGGCGCCGGAGCTCGAGACGGCCCCGCCACTGAGGGGTGGGCGGGGCCGTCTCGTACCGTTGAGACAGTCAGCCTGCTCAGGTGTTCGGGTACGCCGTCTCCTGCAGCGGTACGCCGTTGGCGCCGGTGTCGGTCGACGAGGACTGCACCTTCTGGGTGGCCGAGTCGGCGACGCCGGCCACCTTCTCCTTCACCACCGGCGCAGCGTCCTTGGCTGCGTCCGCTGCCTTGCTGGCCGTCGCCTGGACCGTGGGGTTGCCCTTGATCTTCAGGGCGGTCGTGCGGATCTGCTCGTAGCGCTCCCGCCCTGCGCGGGCGCCGAGCACGTAGCCGATCCCGCCGGAGACGAGCATCGTCATCTTCCTCATGTCATTTCCTTCCTTGTGACGTCTGGGTCGGGGAGTCGGCGTACTTCGCCGCCACGTCCCCGTCGGGGTCGGCCTGCTCCCGGATGGCGCGGCCCATCTCGATGTCCTTCTGCTCCTTCTCACGCGCCTTGTCGATGTTGCGCGTGTCGCGCGCCGGGAGCTGGAGCTCCTCCTCGGCCGGGATACCGGCCTCGAGCTCGCGGCCACGCTCCATCTCGGAGTCGATCTCGGCGCCGAGCAGCAGCGCGAGGTTCGTGATCCAGAGCCACAGCAGGGTGACGATCACGCCGGCCAACGAGCCGTAGGTCTTGTTGTAGCTGGAGAAGTTGCCGACGTAGAAGGCAAAGGCGATCGACGCCAGCACCCAGATCACGATCGCGATGGCCGCGCCGACCGACAGCCACTTGAACTTCGGCTGCTTGACGTTGGGCGTCGCGTAGTAGAGCAGCGCCACGACCATCATCACGATCACCGCGATCACCGGCCACTTCGCGATGTTCCAGATCGTCACTGCGGTGCTCCCCAGCCCGACCTTGTTCCCGATGGACTCCGCGAGCGGTCCGGAGACGATGAGCATGACCAGCACGAGCGCGGAGAGGAGCACGGCGCCGAGCGTGATGACCAGCATCAGGGGGCGCAGCTTCCAGAACGGGCGTCCCTCATCGATCTCGTAGATGCGGTTCATCGCCCGACCGAAGGCGCCGACGTAGCCGGACGCCGACCAGAGTGCGCCTGCGATACCGATCAGCAGGGCGATTCCGGCGCCCTGGGACCTCGCGAGACTCTCGAGGATCGGGGTGAACGTCTCCAACGTGTCCTTGCTGACCAACGGCTTCATGATGTCGGTGATCGCCTTGACGGCCTTCTGCCCCTGGCCGACGAGGCCCAGCACGGAGAACAGCGCCAGCAGCGCGGGGAAGACGGCCAGGACGGCGTAGTAGGTCAGCCCGGCCGCCTGGTCCGTGCACTGGTCGTCACTGAACTCGCGGAGCGTCTTCCGGGCGACGTACTTCCACGAACGCTTGTCGAGGTCGGTGGGTGAGTCCGGCTTCGCCGAGGACTCGGGGTCCGGCATGGACTCCTCCTCCTTGCCCACACCCTTCACGTCGGTCATCTGCGCCTCCACCACACGAGTGCCACCGCGACCACCACGACGGTGGCCCCGAACACGAGCAACTCCGCACGAGGACGACCGGAGTCGTCCGTCGTGCGGTCCTTCACGTCTGCCTTGACCCCGGCCACCTTGGCCTGGGCCTGCGACTTCACGTCGAGCTTGGCGGAGAGGGCGTCCAGCGTGCCGGCGAGCTGCTCGCGCTGCTGCTCGATCTCGGCCTGGATCTCCTCGGGGGACTGGCTGGTCATCGGCGCTCACCCTTCACGGTGGCGACGTCCTTCTTCAGTCCGCTCATCGCCCGCTCCGGCGCGGGGGAGCCGACCTCGGCCACCTTGTTCTTGCCGACGAGCGCTGCGACGCCCGCGATGACGAAGAGGATCACAGCGACGATCAGGGCCGCGGCCCACGCCGGGAGCACCAGGTCCAGCAGCAGCACGAACGTCGCGATCAGCACCGCGAGACCGAAGAAGCCCATGAGCCCGGCGACGCTGAACATGCCGACGCCGATGCCGGCCCGCTTGCCCTTCTGGGCGAGCTCGGCCTGGGCCAGCCGCATCTCGGACCTGATCAGCTCAGGGATCTGCGACGACAGCGAGGACACCAGGCCGCCCAGCGACGCCTCCTGGGGCTCGGTCACCGGCTCCGGCAGCGCGTGGGCATTTTTCGGCTCCCGCGCGCGCTGTGAATCGTGCACGTGGCTCATGAACGCAGAGTCTCCGGAACCCCAGCGGCGCAAACCCCACGTGTCACAGGCCGGTACCTTGGCGGCATGCGAGAGATCGATGTCGACCAGCTCGAGCAGGCCCTCGCCGACGGGGCCTCACTCGTCGACGTCCGGGAGCCCGCGGAGTTCGTGCAGGCGCACGTCCCCGGCGCAGTGCTCATGCCGATGAACCACCTCGCCGGTCGCCTCGGCGAGCTCGACAGGTCCGCACCCGTCTACCTGATCTGCCGGAGCGGACACCGCAGTGCGGTGATGTGCGAGCACCTGGTCGCCCTCGGCTACGACGCGGTCAACGTGGCCGGCGGGACGCTCGCGTGGGTCCAGGCGGGCAAGCCCTACGAGCGCGGCCTGGACTGACCACACTGGCCGGACCACACTGGCCGGATCACCCACGGACGACGCAGGGCCGGGACCCCCGATTCGTGATCGAAGGATCCCGGCCCTGACTTCGGTCCGCCCCGAGGCGGCACGAGCACCGGCTCCCGAGCGGCCGATGCCGGTCGAGAGCGGTCGTGGTCGCACCAAGGGTGCGGCAAGGCGCTGGCCACGACCACTCTCGTCGTCGAAACTACGAACCACGGCGGCCCGGGCACCACACCCTTGAGGGTGTTTTGTCCTGGTGCCCGTGCCGCCGCGTGGTTCGTCCGGGGTGCTCGATCAGATCGAGGTGCCCGGCGAGCTCTGGTGCTGCTGGACGCTCTCCTTGGAGTCCTGCGCGCTGGACCTGACGTCCTCAGCGGCGCTCTGCCCCTCGGCCTTGACCGTCTGGGCAGCGTCCTGAGCGGTGCTCTTGACCGAGTCCGCAGCCGACATCGCCGGCTCCTTGAGCTCCTCGGCGGTCTCCTTGGCGACCTCCTTGGCCATGTCCTGGGCCTGGCTCACGAGAGGCGTCGCCTGCTCCTTCACCGCCGAGGCGGCCTGACGCTCGCGGGACGTGGCCGGGAGCAACGAGCCGAGCAGCCAGCCTGCCCCGAGAGCGATCATTCCGGCTGCCAGCGGGTTGCCCTGGGCCTGCGTCTTCGCGGTCTGCCCGGCGTTGGAGACCGTGCCGGTAACCGAGCTGCTCACGCCGCTGACGGAGTCGCCGACACCGCTCGTGACGCCGGTCGCCCGGCCGTGGAGCGACGAGGCGGTGTCCTCGGCGCTGCCCATCACCTTGTCCTTGATGCCGGTGGCGGCGCCGGTGACCTTGTTGACCTGGCGCTTGGCGATGTTCGACGGCTGGACGGCCTCACCGAGCGCGTTGACGTTCTGGCTCAGGTTCGCGCGGGTCTGCTCGATCTCCGCGCGGAGGGCGTCAGGATCGTTGGTGTTCATGTTGCTCGTGGTCATCGGGGGTCCTCGTTTCCTTTGAGTGCGTCGGGAATGCGCTGCGCCGTCTCCTGGGTCCGCGGCACGCCTTCCACCTTCTTGAGCTCCTTGCGGCCGAGCATGGCCAGCACGGCCGCGACGATGCCGAAGAGGACGGCCATGATCACTGCGGCCAACCCGAGGCTGTCGATCAGCTCGCCGATCGCCATCCAGAGCGCGATGGAGAGGAACAGTAGGACGAAATGTCCGAGATACCCTGCTCCGGCCAGCATCCCGGCGCCCTTGCCGGCCTTGGTCGCGGAGTCCTTGACCTCGGCCTTGGCCAGCGCGACCTCCTGCCGCATCAGCGTGGAGAGGTCGGCGGAGATGTCGCTGATGAGGCCGCCGATCGAGCCGACCTCACCCTTCGCGTAGGTGTCGTGCGATCCGTGGATCGGCTCCGCGTCGGGAATAGCGTCGCGGATCGACTCGCTCCGGCCGGTGCTGCCCGCCCGCGGCGGGGTCTCGTATGGCGTACTCATCAGCTGCGGCCCTCTTCCGGAGCGTTGCCCGAGGCGTTGGTGCCGCGTGCGCCGAACTCGCTCGGCATCTGGTCGCGCTGGGCGCCGGAGTCGGTCGGGTTGAACTGCGCGGTGGCGTCACCGGCGGGGTCCACGTCGGTCTCCGGAGCGACGCTGTAGGCGGGGCTCACCGGGGCGGCCTCGGCAACACCGGACGTCTGGGTCGTCGGGGTGGTGGCGTAGCCCGACTCGCTCTGCACGCCGCCGTAGACGCCGGTCGCGTTGGTCGGCGAGTTCGCCGGCAGGCCGGCGGTCGGCGCGGTGCGGGTCGTGACCGGGGCGCCGGTGTACTGCGTGCCGGAGTACTGCGTGCCGGAGTACTGGGTGCCGGTGTACTGGGTGCCGGAGTCGTCGCGCGCCTCGTCGGCGATGCCGCGGGTGAAACGTCCGCCCACGAAGCCGACCACTGCGGCGCTAAGGAGGAATGCACCCGGACGACGCCGTGCGAAGCGGCGTACCTCGTCGAGGAGCTCGGAGGGCTGGCGGTTCTCCAGCATGTCGGCTGCGGTGCGGACGCGCTCGGCGGCCTGCGTGGCCAGGTCCGAGGCCAGTCCCGGCTGCTGCACGTCGCCGGAGACCATGCCCTGGAGCTCGTCGGCGAGCGTGCGAAGACCCGATGCTGCCTTCTCCTGCTGGGCCGTGCCCTGCTCGGTGACCTGCTGGCGGGTCTGGTCGAGGAGCATGCGCGCCTGGCTCATCGCCTCGTTGGTGACCTCGCCGGCCTGCTGCTTCGCGGTCCCGACAGTCTGCTTGCCGCTCTGGACAGCGTCCTGAGCGACGCCGCGCGCCTCTTCCTTGGCTACGTCGCGCGTGGACGCGTCACCGCTGGCGGACGTCGCGCCCCCAGATGTGGTTCCCATCGTCTCAGTCATGCCATTCCCTTCGTCGTGGTCCTGTGTGTGGCGCGCCAGGCGTCGTACAGCACTTGACAACTGCCACATAGACCTGTGCCCACGAGGAGGTGAGGAAAACCACCCCTAGGGGTGGGCAGACCGATTTGTCAGCCAAGCCGACGTGGCCACCAGAAGGCAGCGCCGAGCCGCACGGCGATCGCCGGGACCAGCACGGTCCGCACGACCAGCGTGTCGAGGAGGACCCCGACGCAGATCACGACGCCCAGCTGGGCAAGCACGACGAGCGGCAGCACGCCGAGCACCGCGAACACCGCCGCCAGCAGGATGCCGGCGCTGGTGATCACCCCGCCGGTCGCGGTGAGCGCCCGGAGCATGCCCTCCCGGGGGCCGTGCCCGGGCGCCTCCTCCGCAGCGCGGGTGACCAGGAAGATGTTGTAGTCCACGCCGAGCGCGACGAGGAAGAGGAAGGCCAGCAGCGGTACGCCGACGTCCAGACGGTCGAAGCCGAAGAGCCCGGTGAACAACCACCACGAGGCCCCCAGCGCGGCGAAGTACGTCGCCACGACACTGGCCACCAGGATCAGCGGCGCCACCAGCGACCGCAGCAGCAGGACGAGGGCGACGACCACCAGCGCAAGGATCAACGGGATCAGCAGCAGCCGGTCACGCGCCGCGGCGTCCCGCTCGTCGATCGACTCGGCCTCGGTGCCGCCGACGTCGGTGGCCGGGAACGGCTCCAGGGCCGCACGCAGCTCCCGGACCGTCTCCTGCGCGGCCGACGTGCCGGGGCCGGCCTCGAGCACGACATCGATCCGCGTCAGGTCCTGCGGTCCCGCTCCCTCCACGACCGGGCGGACCGAGTCCACCCCCGCCACCGCCTCGATCGCCGGGACGACCTCGGCAGCGCCGGCCTCGGTCAGCACCGTGGTCGGGTCGGCGCTGCCGGCCGGGAACGACTCCGCCAACCGCTCCGCCGCCGCGATGGCCTCGGGCTTCTCGAGGAACTGGTCCGACTGCGACAACCCGGTCTGGATCTGCAGCACTCCGGAGGAGAGCGCCGCCAGGACGACGAGCGTGGACACGATCAGCGCACCGGGTCGCCGGGAGACCAGATCGCCCACGCGCCGCCACACCGACCGGGCGTCGACGAGCGTCGGCTGTCCGGTGCGGGGCGTCTGGGGCCAGAAGATCCAACGACCGAACAGCACGAGCGTGAACGGCAGGGCGACGAGCGCCGCGAGCGCAGCGACGACGACCCCGACGGCGCACGCCAGGCCGAGACCACGGGTGGTGGGCACGACCGACAGGAGCAGGGTCAGCAGGCCGAGCACCACCGTGGTGGAGCTGGACAGCACGGCCTCCGCGGTGCGCCGGGTCGCGCGGCGCATCGCGGCGTACCGGTCCTCGTCGAGGCGCAGCTCGTCCCGGTAGCGCGAGATGAGCAGCAACGCGTAGTCGGTGCCCGCTCCGAAGACCAGCACCGAGAGGATGCCGACCGTCGACTCGTCCCATGTGACACCGGTCGCCGCGAGGGTGTGGGTGGCGAGGGCGACAGCCGCCCGGTCCGCGATGCCGACGACGACGATCGGCACGAGCCACAGCACCGGGCTGCGGTAGGTGATGATCAGGAGCAGGGCGACGACGGCGGCGGTCGCCGCGAGCAGCCGGAAGTTCGCGCCGTCGAAGACCGCCGCGAGGTCCGCCTGGATCGCCGCCGGGCCGGTGACCTGGGCCGTGACGCCGTCGGGCAGCCCCTCCTGCAGGTCTGTGCGGAGCTCGGTCACCTGCTCGGCGATCTCGGTCGCACCGGCCCCCGGCACCGCCAGCACTCCGAAAGCGGCCGTGCCGTCCTCGCTGGGGACCAGACCGCCAGGGGGGCCGGCCGGCCCTGACGACGTCTGCTGTCGCTGGGGCGCGGCACCGTCGAACAGCTTCTGCAGCTCGTCGAGCTCGGCCGGGGCCAGCTGGTCGGACGCGGCGAAGAGCACGATCGCCGTCGACTCCTCCGTCGTCTGCAGCTCCTGCTGGAGGGCCACGACCTCGGTGCTCTGGTAGCCCTCGGGGAGCGAGTCGACCGGGGTCGCGTCCCGCTCCGCCTCGCCCAGGAGCCCGGCGGCGAGTAGCCCGAGGATCAGGCTCACGAGCGCGACGGCCCAGGCGCGGCGGCGTTGCATCAGGACGTCCAGCATCGCGTGCACGGTCGGTGGTCCTCCCTCTCCCTTGACGACCCAAGCGAAGCGGATGCGGTGCGGCACCGGTGCCTCGGCCCTGGTTCGCGATAAACCCGGAGGCAGACTGCTCCTTCCCTGTGGATACTTCTGCGGTGAGCTGGCTCGACCGGGTCCGCGGCCTGCGGATGGACGTCACTCCGCTGCGGACCTCCCGCGACTTCCGGCTGCTGTTCGTCGCAGGGACGGTGTTCTACCTCGGCGGGATGATCAGCTACGTCGCCATCCCGTACCAGCTCTACACGCTGACCGGCTCGAACGCGGCTGTCGGCCTGATCGGGCTCGTCGAGCTGGTCCCGCTGGTCGTCGGCGGTCTGTACGGCGGAGCTCTCGCCGACCACGTCGACCGCCGCAAGCTGCTCGTCGTGACCGGGGTCGCCCAGGCGCTCATCACCGCACTCCTGGCCCTCAACGCCCTCCAGGAGCAGCCGGCGGTCTGGCCGCTCTACGTGCTCGCGTTCCTGCTCGCTGCCTTCTCGAGCGTGCAGCGGCCGTCCCGGGAGGCGTTGCTGCCACGCACCGTGCGGCACGACGAGATCGTGGCCGCCAACGCGCTCGGCTCCTTCGGCATGCAGGTGGGTCTGCTCCTCGGCCCCACCATCGGTGGTCTGCTGCTCGCGAGCGTGGGGGTGGCCTGGTGCTTCGCGGTCGACGTGGTCGGCCTGGCGATCGCCACGGCCCTCTACGCGGCGATGCGGTCCTACCCGCACCGCGACGAGACGACCCCGCCGAGCCTGGCCGGCATCGCCGAGGGGCTGCGCTACGCCGTCGGGCGCAAGGACCTGCTGGGCACCTACCTCGTCGACATCGCGGCGATGCTGCTGGCGATCCCTGTCGTGCTGTTCCCTGCGTTCGCCCAGGACATCTTCGAGCGGCCGGAGCTCCTCGGACTGCTCTACACCTCCGAGACCGTGGGCGCGATGGTCGCCACCGCCACGAGCGGCTGGGCGGGCCGGGTCCACCAGCACGGACGGGTCATCGTCATCTGTGCCGCGCTGTACGGGTTGTTCATCGGGCTCGTGGGGCTGGCGCCGAACATCTGGGTCGCCATGGGGCTGCTGGCCCTCGCCGGCGGGGCCGACATGATCTCCGCCGTCTTCCGGTCGACGATCTGGAACCAGACGATCCCCGAGTCGATGCGCGGTCGCCTGGCCGGGATCGAGATGCTGTCCTACTCGGTGGGGCCGCTCGGCGGTCAGGTCCGCGCCGGCTTCGTCGCGGACGCCTGGTCGGTGCGCGGCTCGATCGCCAGCGGAGGGTTCGCCTGCGTCGCCGGGGTGCTGCTGACCGCCGCGATCCTCCGCGACTTCTGGCACTACGACGAGCGCACCGATCCCTATGCGCAGGCCGAGCGCGCCCGACGTGCAGAGACCGAGTCGCCTGCCTGACGGCCGTCCGACCGCGACCTGACTGCCACTCGACCGCCCGCCGACAGCGGTTGTCAGGAACGTCACGGTGACCGGACCGCCGATGTTCGCGAGGATGGGCCGGCCCACCCACTCGTCGTACCTCTGCCCAGGAGAACCCATGCCGCTGCTCGACGTCGCCCCGATCGAGGCCACCATCGACATCGCCGCACCGCCGGCCGAGGTCTGGTCGCTGGTCTCGGACCTGCGCAACATGGCGCGGTGGAGCCCGCAGGTCGTCAAGACGTTCGTCAGGACGCCGGTGGCCGAGGGCTCGACGATGTTCAACATCAACCGGCGCGGGTTCCTGGTGTGGCCCACGCAGGCGAAGGTCGTGCGCTTCGCTCCCGAGCAGGAGATCGCCTTCCGGGTCAAGGAGAACTTCACGGTGTGGAGCTACCGTCTCGAGCCGGTGGGGTCCGGCACGCGGGTGACCGCGCGGCGTGAAGCCCCGCAGGGGATCTCCGACCTCTCGGTGGGGCTGACCAAGCGCGCTCTCGGCGGCGTCGAGGTCTTCACCGCGGAGCTGCAGGAGGGCATGCAGCAGACGCTCCGCAAGATCAAGGCCGACGCCGAGGGCTGAGCGGCTCCGGCCTGCTCCGGCCCGCTCTGGAACGGGGCACGCAGAATGGATGCGTGAACGTCGAGAGGCCGGACCGGAGCCGCGCGAAGGATCCCCGCACCGGGGCCGACGCGGTGCGGGCGCGCATCCAGCAGCAGGGCAGCTGGGTCGACCTGCAGATCCGCCAGGCCGTCGCCCGCGGCGAGTTCGACGAGCTGCCCGGCTACGGCAAGCCGTTGGAGAGCCTCTCCGGGGACCGCGACCCGGACTGGTGGGTCAAGCAGCTCATCGAGAGGGAGCAGATCACCGGGGTGCTGCCGCCGTCCCTCCAGGTGCGCAAGGAGGATGCGGAGCTCGACGACCGGCTGGACCGGCTCGCCACCGAGGAGCTGGTCCGCCGGGAGGTGGACGACTTCAACGCGCACGTCCGCTGGGCCCTCTACCGGCCCCCGGAGGGGCCCCCGGTCGTGACGCGGCCGCGCGACACGGACCACGAGGTGGAGCGGTGGCGGGCCCGCCGCGAGGTACGCCGTCAGCGAGCGGCCGCCGCCCTGGCCGCGAGGCCCCGGACCGAGGAGACCACACCGGGTCGCGGATCCCGACGGCTGGTCAGCCGGCTGGTGGCCCGACTGGCGGCACGGCTGGGTGGTCGGCTGGGGGGTCGGCCTGCGGGTCGGCCGGACCGCTCCTGAAGGCCGCCACCGCCTCGTCGAACCTCAGCGTCCGTCCCTCGTCGAGGGCGTCCTCGTACCGGTCCTTCCCGAGGGCCTCCCGGGCGGCTGCGACTGCTGCGTCCCTGGCGGCGTCGTCGGGCAGGTAGTAGCCGTAGACCGTGCCGCCCGCGGACTCCCTCATCACCTCGGCAGCGCCCACCAGCACCGGCACCCGGTCGTGCCGCCCGGTGCGCCCCTCGAGCACGGCAGCCGCCTCGAGCACGAACGACAGGTTGGCCGCGTCCCGCGTCTCGGCGGAGAGTGCAGCGGCTTCCTCGAGGGTCCGGCGCACGTTGTCGTGGTCGCCCGCAGCGAGCTCCACCTGGGCCAGGTTGTAGAGCGCGATGTAGGTGGTCAGCCGGTCACCGCGGCTCCTCGCCGCCTCGACTGCGACCCGGAGGTTCTCCTCGGCACGGCCGGTCTCCCCGCGCGCCAGGGCAACCGTCCCCAGCCAGACCCGGGTGAGCGCCGCGACCCAGTCCTCGGCCCACCCCGACACGGGCGCCGCGCGATCCAGCGCGGCGAGGAACGCTGCCTCGGCACCGTCCAGGTCGCCGCGTGCGAGGGCGACCAGCCCGCGGCCGGCGGTGGCCGAGATGGTCACGGTGACGTCACCGGTCGCCTCGGCGATCTCGCCGGCCTCTCGCCACCCCGGCTCGGAGACATCGAGGTCGCCCTGGGCGAAGGACATCGCTGCGTCCACCAGCAGGGCCCGCGCCCGCACGCCGTCCGGCAGCTCGTGACGCAGCGCCTGCTCCATCGCCGAGCGACCGGTCTGCAACCGGCCGCGGAGCCACCAGAACAGCCACAGCCCCCAACCGATCCGGGCAGCCGTGGCCGCGTCCCGGCCGTCGCCCAACGACCACCGGAGCGCCGCGGCGAGGTTCGCGTCCTCGAGGTCCAGGCTGTTGAGCCAGTCGATCTGGTCGGCGCGGGTGTACTCGGGAGCCGCTCGCTCGGTCAGCTCCAGCACCCAGGCGGCGTGGGCACTGCGCAGCCCGGCCCGGCTGCTGTCGTCCAGGAGGCTGTCGGCGTACTGCGCGACGGGCTCCAGCAGCCGGTAGCGCCGGTCCCGTTGCGGCCGGGGGTCCACCTGCACGAGGCTCTGCTCGACCAACCGCTCGAGCAGCGTCCAGGCCTCGGGGTCACCCGACACCGCTTCGACGGCCTCCAGCGTGAAGCCTCCGCGGAAGACCGACAGCGTCGCGAACAGTCGCTGCTCCTCGGCGGTCAGCAGCTCGCGGCTCCACTCCAGCGCGGCGTGCACGGTGCGCTGCCGGTCGGGGAGGTCGGTCGGGCCCTCCCGCCGCATCAGCTGACCCAGCCGGACCAGCACCTGGGCGGGGGCCAGCGTGCGGAGCTGTGCCGCCACGAGCTCCAGCACCAGCGGGATGCCTGCGAGCCGGCGGCAGAGCTCGGCGACGTCAGCAGCATCGGCGTCGGTGAGCGGGAGGTGGCTCGCCCCGGCCCGCGCCCGGTCCAGGAACAGCGCCCCTGCCGAGGACGCCGCGACCTCGTCGAGTGACGGGGTGCCGGCTCGCGGCACCTCCAGCGGGGGTACGACGACCACCGACTCGTCGCGCACGGCGAGTGCGATCCGACTCGTCGCCAGCACCGTCGAGCCGCGGCTCGCCGACACGAGGGCGGCGACCTCCCGGCCGATGTCCGGGATCTGCTCGAGGTTGTCGAGCACCAGGAGCAGCTGGCGGTCGGCGAGGTGCTCGCGCAGCCGGCCCTCGACGCCCGGACCGTCCACGTCCGGCATGCCCACGGCGGTGGCGATCGCCGAGCAGGCCTCGACCGTCCGGCTGACGTGGGCCAGCGGCACGAACACGCCCCCGTCGACGAAGTCTGCGCCCGCGCGCTGCAGCACCGCCGCAGCGACCCTGGTCTTGCCGATGCCTCCAGGTCCGGTCAACGTGACCAGCCGGGTCCCCGACCGGACCGCGGTGACGAGCCCGTCCACGGTCTCCGAGCGGCCGAACAGCGGGGTGCTCGGCAGAGCCGCGGACGGGGGCACCCCGTGCACCCCCTCGCCGTCGCGAGCGGGGGCAGCAGTGCCGGCGTCCGGCCCGCCGCTGACCGCGTCGACGGTCTCCGGGCCGGCCGGCACCTGCGTGTCCGTTGCGCCTGCTCGACGGGAGGCGCGCTTCGGCACGGCCGCGACCAGCTCGGCCCGGGCGTCGCTGTCGAGGTCGAGCGCCTCGGCGAGGGCACGCACCGTGTGCGGGTAGGGACGGGTCCGCACTCCACGCTCGAGCGCGCTGACGCCGTACGTGGTGAGCCCGGCGCGTTCTGCCAGCTCCTCCTGCGTCAGCCCGGCCGCTTCCCGCATCCGCCGCAGCAGGCCCGCGAACGGCGTGGTCGCCCGCAGCTGTGCCTCCCCCTCCACGCCGCACATCCTAGGCGGATCGCTCCACCTCGGGCGACAGGTCGCGAACCACTACCCTAGGGGGGTATAGTATCGACCCATGAGCGAGCACCACGGATACATCCACGCCAAGGACGACTACCTCCGGCGGCTGAAGCGCATCGAGGGACAGGCGCGCGGTCTCCAGCGGATGGTGGAGGAGGAGAAGTACTGCATCGACATCCTCACCCAGGTCTCCGCGATGACCAAGGCGCTCCAGTCCGTCGCCCTGGGCCTGCTCGACGAGCACGTCGCGCACTGCGTCGCCGACGCGGTCCGCTCCGGCGGCCCCGAGGCGGACGCCAAGCTCAAGGAGGCCGGCGAGGCGATCGCCCGCCTCGTCCGATCCTGAACCGATCCGTTTACACGACCGGGAGGTCACCATGTCCGACACCAGGCAGTACACCGTCACCGGGATGACCTGCGGCCACTGCGTCGCGTCCGTCACCGAGGAGGTGCAGGAGGTTCCCGGCGTCGAGGACGTCGCCGTCGTCCTCGAGACCGGTTCCCTGACCGTCACCAGCAACCAGCCCGTCGACGAGGGCGCCATCCGCGCTGCCGTCGAGGAGGCCGGCTACCAGCTGGCATGAGCGCGTCCTTGCTCGCGCGCCCCGGACGGGTCGGAGGCGGACCGGCGTTCACGATCGCCTGGTACGCCGTCGTGCTCGCCGTCGTCTTCACGATCGCCTTCTGGCTGGGCCGAGCGGTCGGACCGGCCCCGGCGGAGACCGAGCGTCAACCCGTCGCACCGCACTCCCCCACGGAGAGCCACCCATGACGTCCCCGGCCGCCGTGGAGCTCGAGATCGCCGGCATGACCTGCGCATCGTGCGCCAACCGCATCGAGCGCAAGCTCAACAAGCTCGACGGCGTCACCGCGACCGTCAACTACGCCACCGAGAAGGCGAAGGTCACCTTCCCCGACACGGTCAGCACCGAGGAGCTCGTCCGCACCGTCGAGGCCGCGGGGTACTCCGCGACGCTGCCCCGGGCGGCCGGGTCGGACGCGCCGGAGGAGCCGGCCCTCGACCCGGCCCAGCAGCTCCGCCAGCGGCTCGTGGTGTCCGCGGCGCTCACCGTCCCGGTCCTGCTGCTCAGCATGGTGCCTGCCCTCCAGTTCGAGAGCTGGCAGTGGTTGGCGCTGACGCTCGCCTCGCCCGTGGTCGTCTGGGGCGCACTGCCCTTCCACCGGGCCGCTTGGACGAACCTGCGCCACGGCGCGTCGACGATGGACACGCTCATCTCGCTGGGCACGCTCGCTGCGTACGGCTGGTCGCTCTACGCGCTGTTCCTGGGCACCGCGGGCGAGCCCGGCATGAAGCATCCGTTCGAGCTCACGGTCGAGCGGACGAACGGCGCCGGCAACCTCTACCTCGAGGTGGCCGCCGGGGTCACCACGTTCCTGCTCGCGGGGCGGTACTTCGAGGCCCGCTCCAAGCGCCGGGCGGGGGCCGCCCTCCGAGCGCTGCTCGAGCTGGGCGCCAAGGACGTCACGGTCGTCGAGGAGACGCCGGCGGGACCACGCGAACGGCTGGTGAGCACCGACGCGCTCACCGTGGGCATGCGGTTCGTCGTCCGTCCGGGCGAGAAGGTCGCCACCGACGGGGTAGTGGAGCAGGGGACCTCCGCCGTGGACGCCTCGATGCTCACCGGCGAGTCGCTGCCGGTCGAGGTCGGGCCCGGCGACACCGTCGTGGGCGCCACCGTCAACGCCGGAGGGCGGCTGGTCGTCAGGGCGACCCGCGTGGGCTCCGACACCCAGCTGGCCCAGATGGCGCGGCTCGTCGAGGACGCCCAGAACGGCAAGGCGGAGGTGCAGCGGCTTGCCGACCGCGTCTCGTCGGTCTTCGTGCCCGTCGTCATCGCGCTGGCCGTGGGCACCCTCGGCTTCTGGATCGGGTCGGGCGCAGGGCTGGCGACCGCCTTCACCGCCGCTGTCGCCGTGCTCATCATCGCCTGCCCGTGCGCGCTCGGACTCGCCACACCGACTGCCCTCATGGTGGGCACGGGGCGGGGCGCGCAGCTGGGGATCCTCATCAAGGGACCCGAGGTGCTCGAGTCCACCCGCTCGGTCGACACCGTCGTCCTCGACAAGACCGGCACGGTGACGACGGGTCGGATGACGCTGGCCTCGGTCACCCCGGCCGACGGCGAGTCGGCCGACCTGGTGCTCCGCCTCGCCGGTGCGCTCGAGGACGCCTCAGAGCACCCCATCGCCCGGGCCATCGCCGCCGGCGCACGCCAGGACGGCGGACCGCTGCCGGGCGTGGACGGTTTCGCCAGCCTCGCCGGGCGCGGGGTGCGCGGCACCGTCGTCGACGGCGCACGGACGTACGCCGTGGTGGTCGGCAGGCCCGAGCTGCTGTCGGAGGCCGGCTCGGAGTCATCGGGGTCGCCGGGCCTGCCGGCCGAGCTCGAGGACGCCCTCCACGCGGCACGGTCCGCAGGAAGCACGGCGGTGGTCGTCGGCTGGGACGGCCGGCCCCGCGGGGTCGTCGTCGTCGCGGACGCGGTCAAGCCCGGCTCGGCCGACGCCGTACGCCGGTTGCGGGAGCTGGGGCTGCACCCCGTGCTGCTCACCGGGGACCACGAGAGCGTCGCTCGCTCCGTCGCCTCGGTCGTAGGGATCGACGACGTGGTCGCCGACGTGCTGCCGGCCGACAAGGTGGACGTCGTCAAGCGGCTGCAGGCGGAGGGCCGGGTGGTCGCGATGGTCGGTGACGGCGTCAACGACGCGGCCGCCCTGGCGCAGGCCGACCTGGGTCTCGCGATGGGCACCGGGACCGACGTCGCGATCGAGGCGAGCGACCTCACCCTGGTCAGCGGCGACCTCCGCGTCGCCGCGGACGCCATCCGGCTCTCGCGCCGCACCCTGGGCACGATCAAGGGCAACCTGTTCTGGGCCTTCGCGTACAACGTGGCGGCGCTTCCGCTGGCGGCCGCCGGACTGCTGAACCCGATGCTGGCGGGCGCCGCCATGGCTTTCAGCTCGGTGTTCGTGGTCAGCAACAGCCTCCGGTTGCGACATTTCCGGGCGGAAGCCGTCGACTGATTCGACAGACCTCCGGCAGCGGCGATCCCCGCTACGCTGTGCGGATGGGCAGACGGGTGCCCATCGGGAGGCGGTGTTGGGGGATGACGGAGATGTTGCATCCCCTGACCCTGCACCAGGTCCTGAGCGGTCCCTGGTTGTCCGCCCTCCCGCTCCCCGTGCTGGCGATCGACAAGCACGGCCTGATCATCGGCGCCAACCTGCCGGCTGCCCAGCTGCTCGGGGTCGCGGTCGACGACCTGCAGGGCCGCGAGTTCGCAGGCACGGCCCTGGGAGACGACCATCAAGGCGGCTTCGCGGACGTGCTCCGGCACGTGCTGGACGGCACCACCTGGGGCGGACCGCTCCCGCTGGTGACCGCACCTGAGGCGCACCTCAAGGTCACGCCGGTCGAGGACCACGGAGCGGTGGTCGGCGCGCTCGTGGCGATCGAGTCCGTGGACGCCGACCGGCCGGCCTCGGCTCGGATGGCCGAGCGGCTCAACAGGCTGGCCCGGGTGGCCACCGAGCTGCAGACGGTGCGGGACCTCCCGAGCGTCACGAACATCGTCGTCTCACACATGGCCGATGCGGCAGGAGCCACCACGGCCTCGCTCTCGGTGATGATCGACGACGACACCCTTGCCCTGCTGGGCCTGCGCGGTGGAGCAGCCGGGGCGAGCACCCGGTGGGCCACCTACCCGGCCGACGAGTCGAACCCCGCCGGCGTCGCCCTGCGCAGCGGTCGCCCGCTCCTGATGGCCGGGCGGAAGGCGATCGCCGACCGCTTCCCCGACCTCGACCTCAGTGCGCCAGGACAGCGCTCGCTGCTCTGCCTGCCGCTGCGCGCCGGTGCGCGCACGGTCGGCGTGATGACGTTGTCGTTCCCGAGCGTCATCGAGGCCGACCCGGCCGAGCTGGAGTTCTACCAGATCATGGCGGACTCCTGCGCCCAGGCGGTGGAGCGGATCAGGGCGGTGGAGACCGTCGAGCAGCAGCACGCCCAGCTGAAGTTCCTGGCAGCGGCGAGCGCCGAGCTCGGGAGCAGCCTCGACTACGAGTCGACGCTCCGCAACGTGGCCGAGCTCGCCGTCCCCGACCTCGCCGACTGGTGCGCGATCTCGCTGGCCCAGGACGGCGTCCTCCGCACCCTCGCCGTGGCTCACCGCGATCCCGCGAAGGTGCAGCTCGCTCTCGAGTTCCAGCAGCGCTACCCACCCGACCCGGCATCCGAGGCCGGCAGCTACCACGTGCTGCGGACCGGTGAGACGCAGCTGATCCCCGAGGTGACCGACGACATGCTGGTCGCCGGGGCGCAGAACGAGGAGCACCTCGAGATGCTGCGCGGGCTGGCGCTGCACAGCGCGATCACGGTGCCGCTGCAGACCGACGACCGCATCTTCGGCACGATCAGCTGGATCAACGGCGAGACCGGTCGCCGCTTCTCCCCCGACGACATCCCGTTCCTCCAGGACCTGGGCCGCCGCGCGGGTGTCGCCATCGACAACGCGCTGCTGCACAGCGAGCTGCGCGAGGTCGCCGATCGGCTCCAGGAGGCCGTACGACCGGCGGCGCTGCCCCAGCCCGAGGGCTGGCAGCTGGGCGCGACGTACTCGTCGGCCGGCCGAGCCAGCGTCGGCGGCGACTTCTACGACGTCATCCCCCTGCGGGACGGGCGGGTGGCGCTGGCCGTCGGCGACGTCATGGGTCGCGGTGTCACAGCCGCCGCCGCGATGTCGCAGATCCGCGCCGCTCTGCGCGCACTCGTGGCCGTGGACCCCGATCCCCGCACGGTGATGACCCGGCTGGACCTGCTCTACGAACGGTTCCCCTCCGACCAGCTCGTCACGCTCGTCTACGCCCTGGCCGACCCGGACCTCGACCAGCTCGTGATGAGCTGCGCCGGCCACCCGGCCCCGATCGTCATGCACGCGGACGGGACGGCGGACTTCGTGCAGGCGGCCGACGGCACGATCCTCGGTGTCGGCGCGGTCTCGAGGAGGTCGGTCTCCGTGCCGTTCCTGCCCGGCGACACGATCCTCATGTACACCGACGGCCTGTTCGAGCGGCGGGACGAGGAGCCGCAGGTGAGCGAGGACCGGCTGCTCGAGACCTACCGCGCCATGCGCCCCGAGCCGACCGCCGACGACCTGGAGCAGCTCGTGGCCCAGATGCGCGACCCGTCGAGGGACGACGACGTGGCCGTCCTGGCGGCCCGCCGGCTCAGCTCGCCCGAGCCCCGCTGACCGGCTCCTCGCCGGTCGCCGAGCGCAGCCGGGCGATCTCCGAGCGGAGCCGGCGAGTCTCTGCCTCGAGCTCAAGCACCTCGCTGATGCCGCGAAGGTTGAGCCCCGCCTCGAGGAGCACCGAGATCCGCTCGATGCGGGCGATGTCGTGGTCGCTGTACCGCCGTGTACCGCCTGCGGTGCGCTCCGGCTCGAGGAGCCCCTTCGCCTCGTAGGAGCGGAGGTTCTGCGCAGGCACCCCGGTCAGCTCCGAGGTCACCGAGATGCCGTACAGCCCACGACGGTCCGGGTCGCTGAGCTCCAACGGGTCGTGCGGCACGTCCACCTCCTCGGTCGATCTGCGGCTCAGATCATACTTGACGACCGCCGTTGGATGTATAAAATCTCCATCAGACGTTGTAGATCATGGTCGGGGCACTGCCCTGGACCAACACCCTGGAGGAGGCAGACATGTTGATGAGGACCGACCCGTTCCGCGACTTCGACCGTCTCACCGGCGCGATGTTCGGCTCCGCCGCCCGCCCGTCGGCGCTCCCGATGGACGCCTACCGCGACAACAGCTCGTTCGTGGTGCAGATGGAGATCCCGGGCGTCGACCCCGAGTCCATCGACCTCACCGTCGAGCAGAACGTCCTGACCGTGCACGCCGAGCGCAAGCCGGTCCACGACGGTGACGTCGAGCGCGTGGTGGCCGAGCGTGTCTACGGCGTCTTCAGCCGCCAGCTGTTCCTCGGCGACACCCTCGACACCGACAAGCTGAGCGCGTCGTACGACGCCGGCGTGCTGACGATCCGCATCCCGGTCGCCGAGCAGGCGAAGCCGCGGAAGATCTCGATCGACACCAACGGATCGGTCAGGCAGATCGCCGGCTGACCCATCTCGGCGGCACTGGCCCGCGCGAGCTGCACAAAAGTCGATGGCCGGGACCCTTGAGGTCCCGGCCATCGGCCTTGTTGCCAGTCGTGCGGTGTTGCAGTCGTGCGCTGCGGTGGTGGCTCAGAGAGCCGTTCCGCAGTGCTTGCAGAACTTCTGCCCCGGGTCGCCCTTCGTGCCGCAGTTCTGGCAGAAGATCGTCTCGTCGACGACCTCCGGCGCAGGTGCTGCCGCGGGTGCGGGTGCCTCAGGTGCGGGTGCCGCTGCGGCGGGTGCCGGAGCAGGGGCCGGTGCGGGCGGCGGAGTGGCCGGAGCCTGGCTCGGTGCCGCAGCAGACGGACCCGGCTGCAGAGCAGTGGGGGTGAGGACCGCGGTGCTCGTCGCACCAGGAGTCACGCCCGTGCCGCCCGGCTGCTGGTAGCCCTGGTAGCCCGGTGCCGGAGGACCGCCGTACGCGTGACCACCGGTCGTCGAGCTGCCGCCCTTCTTCTTCCGCGACATGGCCAGGAGCACTGCGCCGAGGATCGCGAGCAGGACGAGCACACCTACGACGATGCCGATGATCATGCCCATGTTGCTGCCGCCGCTGCTGTCGTTGCCGGCGTCCTCGGCCGGCGGGTCCGGAAGCTCCTGCGACTTGTCGAGGTACTCCTTGGCCAGCTGGTTCGTCGGCTGGTTGTCGACGACGGTCTCGAGGTTCTCGACCGCCGCCTCCTTGTCACCGGCGAAGTAGGCGTCGAGACCGGCCCGGTAGGCCTGGGTGTCCTCGCTGAGGGCGCTGTCGGCACCTGCGTCACCCAGCAGCTCCCGGATCACCGACACCGGCTGGATGAAGTTGAACGACTGGGTCTCGACCGCCGGGCCGAAGCTGTTGACGCCGACGACCTCACCCTCGAGGTTGACCGTCGGACCACCGCTCATGCCGCCGGACATCGCTGCAGAGATCTCGTAGACGGTGGTGAGCCCGCCGGACATCGTCTTCTGCGAGCTGACCGAGCCCTCCTTGAACGACGGGCTGAAGTCAGGGTCCGCCACGGTGTCCACAGAGCCGGGGTACCCGACGGCGATGACGTCGGTGCCGACCTCGATCTCGGACTCGGCGAGCGGGAGCGAGTTCAGCCCGCTCTCCTCCACCTTGAGGACGGCACCGTCACCCTGCGCGAACTTCTGCCACTTCACGACGCGCGCGGGAAGGCCCTTGCTGGTCTCCACGCCGCCGGCGCTCTCCGCCCAGGCGACGGTGACCTTCATCTGCGGCTTTGCGCGACGGCCACCCTGGTCCATGATCACGTAGTCGTTGAAGCCGAGGACGTCCTCGATGGTGAGGCCGGTCGACTCGTAGTAGCCGGTGTCGAGCGCCCACTGCGCGGCCTGCTCGTAGATCGCCGGCTCCCCCGTCTCCGGGGTGTTCACGCAGTGACCCGCGGTGCCGATGTAGCCGTTCTCGGTGAGGACGAACCCGGTGCAGCCACCGCCGGTGGTGATCGGGTTGCCATCGTTGAGGTAGAGCTTGTTGTACGTGTCGTAGACGTAGCCGGTCCAGGTCGTTTCGATGTAGACGATGCTGGGCTGGGTGTAGGCGCGGACGCGCTCCAGCGGCGTGGCGGTGTCCGGCGCGCTGGATGCGTTCGACTCGGTGCTCGGGGACGGAGTCTCCGAGGCGGTTGCTGTTGCGGTTGCGCCGCCGGCCAGCAGCGTCGCCGCTGCCATGACTGCGACGGTCAGACTTCTTCTCATGTTCGCTCCTGGTGCGCGAGAGGCCACTCCCCGACGGGCCATTTCGGTGCCAACTGTGAACCAATAAATGCGCTGGCGGGAGAGGCCCGATGAAAGTCGTGACCATTCCCGGGAAGGTTTGTACATTCACCGCGAAATAGGTCCCGAGCGATAGAGGAATGAAGTCCCGAAAAGCATGGCCTTTATTAGTGGTTTTGGATTGGTCCCGGTCGAATCGGGACTGACCTACCGGTCCATGCGGCCGTTGGTCCCCTATCTGGTCCCCCTCGGCTCACAAGGGCGGCTCCAACCCTCGTGCGCCACCGTCGGCACGGTAGACATGGACGGTGCGGAGCTCCTGGGAGAGAGGTGGCGGTCGATGTCACGTCTGACGGAGACGATCAGGCACGCCTACCAGTCGTTCGCCGACGACCCGGACAGCCTGTGGGACCGGATCGATGCGCAGGCCGTGTTCCACGTGGCCGGCCGGCACCCGCTGTCAGGGGTCTACGCCGGCACCGAGGAGATCCGGCGGTACCTCACCTCCGTGCGTGAGGCGACCGGCGGCCGCGGCGGATACTCGGTCACCTCGGCGTTCGCCGACGAGACCGGTGAGCTGGTGATGGTCGAGGGCACGGCCTTCCACGGGCAGGGCCCCTTCGTCCGGACGGTCGTGCACCGGCTGCGGCTGAGCGACGGCAAGGTGGTGGAGTTCCGCGACCACCCGTTCGACCAGGAGGCCGAGGACCGCTTCTGGTCGGCCCGGGTGCCGGCCCAGCGCGACCGCAGCGTCGACGCAGTGGTCAGCCGCGGCCGTGCGGAGTCAGCCAGACCTCGGGGTCGGGCCCCTTCGGAATGATTCCCGACGGGTTCACGTCGGTGTGCACCACGTAGTAGTGCGCCTTGATCTGGTCGAAGTCGATGGTCTCCCCGAAACCCGGTGTCTGGAACAGCTCGCGGGCATATCCCCAGAGCGCAGGCATCTCGGTGAGCTTGGTGCGGTTGCACTTGAAGTGACCGTGGTAGACCGCATCGAAGCGGGCGAGCGTCGTGAACAGCCGCACGTCGGCCTCGGTGATCGCGTCGCCCATCAGGAAGCGCCGGTCGGTCAGACGCTCCTCCAACCAGTCGAGAGCCGTCCAGAGCCGGTCGTAGGCCTCGTCGTAGGCCTCCTGCGAGCCAGCGAAGCCGCAGCGGTACACCCCGTTGTTGACCTCGGTGAAGACGCGCTTCATCACCGACTCCATCTCCTCGCGGACGTCGGCCGGCCAGAGGTCCGGGGCACCGGGGCGGTGGTGCTCCTGCCACTCGAAGAAGAGGTCGTGGGTGATCCACGGGAAGTCGTTCGTCACCACCTGGCGCGTCTCCACCTCGACGAGCGCAGGAACCGTGATGCCTCGCGGGTAGTCCGGGATGCGGTTGAAGTACGCCTCCTGCAGCCGCTCGATGCCCAGGACCGGGTCCCGGCCGTCGGGGTCGAGGTCGAACTGCCAGCTGCGGCTGTCGTGGGTCGGACCCGGCATGCCCAGCGAGATCACGTCCTCCAGCCCCAGCAGGTTGCGCACGATGATCGCCCGGTTCGCCCAGGGGCACGCCTTCGCCGCGACGAGCCGGTAGCGACCCGGCTCCACCGGCCACGTCATCACGTCGAGCTCGGCACCGTCGTACGGGTCCTGGGAGCGTCCCGACTCCTTGGTGACGCGGTCCGGGATGTAGTTCATGTCCCGGTCGAACGCCTGTCCCTTCGAGACGTACGTCGGTGTCGTGTCAGAGGTCATCCGGTGTACTCCTGGGTCTGCTCGCCGTCGAGGCACGTGTCGCCGGCGATGGACACCGGTACGGAGTACGTACCCAGTACGGAGCATCCGAAGTGTGGGTCCTGCTGGATCTCGTCGAGCACCTGCCACCCGGTGTCCAGCCGGCCGAGGACGAGCCGCCAGGGATCCCCCGCGCAGCTCACCTCACCGGCCAGGGCGAAGCCGTCCGTGCGGTAGCGAGTGACCGTGAAGGCGCCCTCTGCGCAGCTGGTGCTGGTCGCGCCGGCGTCGTTGTCCTCGAGCAGCACGGCGAGCCGCTCCTCGACGTAGGCGGTGAACTCCGTGCTCCACTCGTCGACGTCGACCTCGTCGCCGGGACGGAACACGTACGGCGCGTCGCCGTAGTCGTGCTCCTGCGCCGGCGGCGGTCCCACCCAGACCTGGAACCCGGCCGAGGCGTCGGTGAGCGAGTCGGAGATCCTCGCCCACGGCTCCGGCTCCATCTCGAGGACGGTCGGCAGACCGTCGAGCACGCTGGTGGCCACCCCGCCGGCCATCGCACCGGCGCCCTCGCCGTACTCCTCGGAGAGGGCGGGCTGCAGGAGGGTCGCGGCGCAGGAGAACGCCCGGTCCACGAGCTGCTGAGCGGCGTCGCGGTTCATCAGCACCACCTCGGCGACCGGTGCGAGGCACTCGGCCGCCGCGCCGGGGGTGCCGGTCGAGTCAGGAGCTGCCGGTGCGGGGGCCGCGAGCTCGGCCAGGAGGTCCTCACGCGCGGACCGCACGCTGTCACCGAGCTCCTCGTCGACGCCGGTCACGAGTCGGCTGTAGGTGCTGGTGGCGAAGTCGAGGGACGACAGGGTCCACGCAGCTGCGCTGAGGTCCGCGGTCACGGTGCCGGTGGCTCCGGCGGGAAGGAGCAGGTTCAAGGTGTCGCCGGGAGCCAGCACGCGGGTGGCCAACCCGTCCCGGGTGGAGCCGGCCAGCCCCAGCCGCTCGCGCAGCGCCTGGCCCGGCAACGAGCCTCGCCCGGAGCCGTCCACCGGGAGCCACGTGGCGGGGTAGCCCACCTCCTGGTGCATCCGGCTGTTGTTCCTCAGCCGCAGGACCGGTGCCTGCACGCCCTCGGCGTCGTAGTCCGCGTCGGCGCCCGCGACCGCCGGGGTCGACTCGATGGTGTCCACCCCGGCGCACCAGAGCAGCACCTCACCCGGCTCGCTGCTGACCTGGAGGCCGCCCTCGACCAACGTGTCCTCGTCGCCACAGGTCGGCGCCGCGACGCTCGAGAGGTTGCTCGCCTTGGCGGCGAACTCTTCACCGAGCTCTGCCAGCCACGGGGTCCGGTCGAACCGCGCGAGGAACACCCGCCCGGGGCGGCCGACCTCCGCCGTGACCGGCGACTGGCCGCCGTCCCAGGTCGTCGGCTGCCACTGCCACTCGCCCTGCTCGTCCTCGGCCATCACGATCGGCACGTGCTCGACGGTGAGCTCGGCGGGCGGGTCGAACGAGACCTCCATGGTCCCGTCGAGGGAACCGTCCGACAGCGTGACCACCGCGGAGCCCCCCATCGCCAGCACGCCTTCGGGGACGTTCTCGGGGGCGGGGGCCTCCTCGACGGAGAGCTCGCCGTCGGTGGCCGCCCCTGCAGGGAGCACCACCTCGACGGCACCCACGCGGACCTCGGTCTCCACCGCGCGCTGGACGTCGGCCGATCCGGACTCGTAGTCGTCCCCGGAACCGCAGGCTGCCAGCGCTCCGACCGAGACGGCGACAGAGGCCAGCGCGGCGGCTCTCCTCGCCGGTCGTCGCATCGCCGAACCCCTCGTGTCCTTCCCCCGGTACGGCGGCGCCGCACCGTCCGGAACGCTACCGACCAAACCGCCCCAGCACCGGCGAATCGGACGCTGTCTAGGCTCGGTCCGTGCCGACGACCGCCAGACCCGTGTGGCTCGTGGTGGCGGCGATCCTCTCGGTGCAGGTCGGGGCGGCCTTCTCGAAGGGGCTCTTCGACGTCGTCTCCCCCACCGTGATGGTGTGGCTGCGGCTGGCGACCTCGACGTTGGTGCTGCTCGCCCTCGCGCGTCCACGGCTGCGGGGCCGCAGCCGGACCGACTGGGCCGTGATGCTCGCCTTCGGCGCGGCACTCGCGACGATGAACTGGGCGATCTACCAGTCGATCGCCCGGCTGCCCCTCGGAGTGGCCGTCAGCATCGAGCTCCTCGGGCCCCTGACGCTGGCGCTCGTCCTCTCCCGCCGTCGCACCGACCTGCTGTGGGTGCTGCTCGCCGGTGTGGGGGTGGCGCTCCTCGGGTTCGAGGGCAAGGAGGTCACGCTGCCCGGAGTGCTCTTCGCCCTGCTGGCGGCCGTGGCCTGGGCCGCCTACATCCTCCTCAGCGCCGGCACCGGCCGCCGCTGGCCGGGCCTGTCGGGGCTGGCGCTGGCCAGCGTGGTCGGGACCGTGGCGCTCGGTCCGTACGCCGTGGTGGCCGGCGGGGCCGACCTGCTCGACGGCCGCGTGCTCGCGATCGGGTTCCTCGTGGGGCTCCTGTCCTCGGTCGTCCCGTACAGCCTCGAGCTGGCCGCCCTGCGCGAGATGCCGGCCAAGGCGTTCGGCGTGCTGATGAGCCTCGAGCCTGCCGCCGCCGCGCTCGCGGGGCTGGTGCTGCTCGGGGAGCTGCTCGGCGCGGTCGAGTGGCTGGCGATCGCGTGCGTCGTGGCGGCCAGCGTGGGCGTGACCCGCTCCGCCGCTCCGCCGCAGGTCTCGCCGCCACCGCACTGAGTCGCTTTGACGTCGGTCGGTGGCATTGACCATGCTGGCCCGCATCATGCGCTCCCTCCTCGCCGCCGGGCTGCTCTGCGCTCTCTCGCTGACCTCGTGCTCGAGCGACGAGCCGTCGGCCGAGGACACCGCCGAGCAGGTCGCCGAAGGGCTCACGGCGGGCGAGCTTCCTCCGTCGGCCTTCGAGGGCGAGGCGCCCCAGGCGGCGTACGACGAGATCGTGCGCGGGCTGGGCGAGGCCGAGCCGACCGTGGAGGTGGGGGAGGTCAGCGAGGACGACACCTCCGCCGAGGCGGCGCTGTCGTGGAGCTGGAGCCTCGGCGAGCAGACGTGGGAGTACGAGTCGTCGCTCGAGCTGACCAACGACGGGGAGGCGTGGCGGGCTGTCTGGGCGCCCTCGGTCGTGGAGCCGACCTTGACCGAGGACGAGTCGCTCGCGGTCACCACGCTCACCCCCGAGCGGGGCGACATCCTCGGCGCGCGCGGTGTCCGGCTGGTCACCGAGCGGCCGGTCGTCCGGCTCGGCATCGACAAGACCCAGGTCTCGAAGAAGCAGGCCCCGGTGAGCGCAGCCCGAGCCGCGGAGCTCCTCGACGTCGAGCCGGGACCCTTCGTCAAGGCAGTGAAGGGCGCCGGGGACCAGGCGTTCGTCGAGGCGATCGTGATGCGTCCCGGCGACGCCGAGATGATCAGCCCGTCCTACTACGACACCCCCGGTGCGGTGGCGCTCGAGGACGAGCTGCCGCTGGCGCCCAACCGCGACTTCGCCGCCGCGATCCTCGGCCGCGTCGGCTCCGCGACTGCGGAGCTGATCGAGGAGTCCGAGGGCAGGCTGCGGATCGGCGACGTCGTCGGCCTGTCCGGCCTCCAGGCGCGGTACGACGAGGAGCTCACCGGCACCCGCGGGCTCGAGGTCGAGGCGGTCACCGAGGACGGTGAGCCACGGTCCCTGTTCACCGCCGAGCCGGTCGCCGGCGAGCCGCTCCGCACCACCCTCGACGAGCGGCTCCAGACCAAGGCGGAGCAGGTCCTCGCCGGCACCCAGGACGTGCCTGCCGCCATCGTGGCGATCCGCCCCTCCACCGGTGCGATCCTCGCCGCGGCGAACGGCCCCGGCACCGGCGGCCTCAACATCGCCACCTACGGGCAGTACGCCCCCGGGTCGACCTTCAAGGTCGTCTCGTCCCTCGCCCTGCTGCGTGCCGGCGTCACCGCGGACGACACCGTCCGGTGCCCGGACTCGACCGTCGTGGACGGGAAGCAGTTCGAGAACTACGACGACTACCCGTCCAGCGAGCTCGGCGACATCCCCCTCCGCGACGCCGTCGCCTACTCGTGCAACACGGCCTTCATCAACGCCCGCACACAGGTCTCGGAGGCGGGGCTGGCCGACGCCGCGGAGTCGCTGGGGCTCGGCGCGGACCAGGACCTCGGCTTCCCTGCCTACTTCGGACAGGTGCCGCCACCCGGGTCCGAGACCGAGCTGGCCGCGGACATGATCGGTCAGGGCAAGGTGCTTGCCTCACCGATGGTGATGGCCACGGTCGCCGCATCGGTGCAGTCCGGCCGCACGGTCGTGCCCTACCTCCTCGAGGACTACCGTCCCGAGGCGTCGCCCGCGGAGCCGTTGCAGCCGGACGAGGCCGCGAGCCTGGCCGAGCTGATGCGCGGCGTGGTCGCCGAGGGGTCGGGTGCCTTCCTCGGCGACGTGTCCGGGGACGTCGGCGCGAAGACCGGTACGGCGGAGTACGGCGAGCCGGGTCCGGACGGCTCGCTCCCGACCCACACGTGGATGATCGCGTTCCAGGACGACCTCGCGGTCGCGGTCTTCGTCGAGACCGGGGAGTCGGGCTCCTCGACCGCCGGGCCGCTGCTGGAGGCCTTCCTCTCGTGACGACCGGGGCGTCGCCCGGTTGATCCGCTATGTGGCCTGTGCCACAGTCGCGCGCATGACGTTCCTGACGAAGCTGCCCGCGGAGCCGCGCACGATCGACGAGCCCCTCGCCCACTGGGCGAAGGAGAACCCGAACGGCGAGGCCGTCATGTACGGCCCGCGCTCGTGGAGCTGGGCGGAGTGGAACGACCGGGTCCGCCGCGCTGCGGGTGGCCTGCGCGAGCTCGGCGTCGGCCGCGGTGACGTGGTCGCGTTCCTCGACAAGAACCACCCCGCCTGCGTCGAGATCACCCTCGCGGCGGGGTCGCTCGGCGCTGCGCACGCGATCGTCAACTGGCGGTCGGCCGGCGACGAGGTCGACTACGCGGTGAACGACTCGGGGGCCAAGATCCTCTTCGTCGGCAAGGAGCTGATGCCGACGATCGAGGGGATCCGGGACCGGCTCGAGAACGTCGAGAAGATCATCATGGTCACTCCCGACGGTGCCGAGGGCGACGAGTACGAAGCATGGCTGGCGGCTTCCTCACCGCTCGACCGTCCGGAGGAGACCTCCCCCGACGACGTCTGCCTGGTGATGTACAGCTCGGGCACGACCGGGCGGCCCAAGGGGGTCATGCTGACCCACCACAACATGATCCGGCACACCGACAACGCCCACGAGGGCTGGGGGTTCGAGGACGGCGACAAGTCGCTGGTGGCCATGCCGCTGTTCCACGTCGGCGGGTCGTCGTACATCCTGTTCTCGATCTTCGACGGCGTCCCCAGCGTCATGACCCGGGAGCCGGACGGCGGCTCCCTGGCCGGGGCGATCATGAACGGCGCGAACCGCACCTTCCTCGTGCCGGCGGTCCTCGCCCAGGTGCTGCAGAGCGGCGAGGAGGCGGTGAAGCTGTTCGGCGCGCTCAAGACCTACACCTACGGCGCCGCTCCGATGCCGAGCCCGCTGCTGCGCGCGGCGATGGAGGCCTGGCCGAACACCGAGTTCATGCAGGTCTACGGGCTCACAGAGGTGGCCGGGGTGATCACGCACCTGCTGCCCGAGGCGCACCGGGACACCGAGCACCCCGAGCGGCTGCTGTCGGCGGGCACCGTGCTGCCCGAGGCGGAGTGCCGGGTGGTCGACGTCGAGAGCGGCGAGGACGTCAAGACCGGCGAAGCCGGTGAGCTGTGGTTCCGCACCCCCCAGCTGATGAAGGGGTACCTCGGCAAGGACGAGGAGACCGGCAAGGTCATCACCGACGACGGCTGGTTCCGCACCGGTGACATCGGGCGGATGGACGAGGGCGGCTTCGTCTACGTCGAGGACCGGCTCAAGGACATGATCATCTCGGGCGGGGAGAACATCTACTCCCCCGAGGTCGAGCGCGTGCTCTCCGAGCACCCGGCGGTGGCCGAGGTCGCGGTCATCGGCGTGCCGGACGACACCTGGGGCGAGGTGGTCAAGGCGGTGGTCGGGCTCAAGCCGGGGACCACGGCCACCGAGAACGGCATCATCGACTTCTGCCAGCAGCGGCTCGCGAAGTTCAAGTGCCCGAAGTCGGTGCAGATCGTCGAGGCGCTGCCGCGCAACCCGACGGGGAAGATCCTCAAGAAGGACCTCCGCGCCCCGCACTGGGAGGGCCGGGGCAGCCAGGTCGTCTGAGCCGTGGAGCTGCTGGGGGTGTACGACGCCGACGGCGGGCTGCGAGGAGAGGCGTCCTACGTCATCGGCAAGCTGCTCGGTCGGCGGCACTGCAGCCTGTGCGACATCACCCACTCGCCGGTGCGCCGTCGGCCCGAGTGGGACGCGATGGTGGCCCGGCTGGGCCTGTCCTTGCGGCTGGCGCACCTGAACGAGCTGACGGCCGTCGAGCGTGAGGTCGTCGACGAGGTCGACGCGCCGGTCGTGCTGGTGCTCGGCGAGGGACGTCCCCGTCCCCTGCTGCGGCGCGACGAGCTCGAGAGCGCCGGCGGCGACCTCGGTCGCTTCGAGACCTTGCTCACCGAGGCGCTGGCCGGGCTGCGCTGACCGGCGTACGGCCGCGGCACGGCTCGGGGCTCAGCCTCGCTGCGGCGGTGCCTGCGGGGGTGCAGAGCCCCGGCGCGCCTCCTGCTCCGCCACCTCGTCGAGGTCCGCCAGCCGGTCGAGCCCCATGAGCGGACGCCGCATGCGCGGGTTGCCGGCCAGCCGCTCGCGGTTGCGGGCGAGGAAGGACCAGTAGCCGGCGGTGAACGGGCACGCGTCCTCGCCGAGCCGGACCTTGGGGTCGAACCGGCAGCCGCCGCAGTAGTCGCTCATCCGGTTGATGTACGCACCTGCCGACGTGTACGGCTTGGTGGCCAGCGCGCCGCCGTCCGCGTGCTGCGACATGCCGATGATGTTGGCCACCATCACCCAGTCGTAGCCGTCGACGAACGACCGGTGGAACCAGTCCATGACCTGCAGGGGGTCCCAGCCCCGCTGCAGCGCGTAGCTGCCGAGCACCATCAGCCGTGGGATGTGGTGCACCCAGCCGTCGTCGCGGAGGTTCGTCAGGACGTCCGAGAGGCAGTGGGCCTCGGTCGCGTCGCCGTCGAGCTCGTCGAACCACTTCGGGAGCTCGACGGTGGCGGCCAACGCGTTCGCGTGCCGGTAGTCGTGGCCGAAGTGCCAGTAGAGGTGCCACATGTACTCCCGCCAGCCCATCACCTGACGGACGAACCCCTCGACGCTGGCCAGCGGTGCGGCACCGCTCCGCCAGCGCTGCTCGGCGCGGGAGACGAGATCGGCCGGGTCGATGAGGCCGAGGTTCTGCGGAGCCGAGAGCACCGAGTGCGCCATCCACCGGTCGGTGCTGAGCATGGCGTCCTCGTAGGGACCGAAGGCCTCGAGCCGGTGCTCCAGGAAGTGGTCCAGGACGGTGCCGGCCTCCTCGGTGGTGGCCGCGAAGCGACGAGGACCGTCGCGGCCGACGAAGCCGACGCCGTCCCGCTCCCAGCCGTCGAGGTCGCTCCGGACACCCGCGTCGACGTCGTCCTCCTCGGGCCACCACGGCTCCGGCGTCCCCAGCGAGGAGTCCTTCGGGGGCGGCTCGCGGTTCTCGGTGTCGTAGTTCCAGCGGCCCCCGGCCGGCTCGTCGCCGTCCATGAGCACACCGAGCCGGCGACGGGCGTCGCGGTAGTAGTCCTCCATGAGCAGCCGCTTCGATCCGCGGCGTGCGGCCCACTGCTCGAACTCGTCACGAGCGGTGAGGAACCCGCGGGCGGGGAGCAGCTCGACGGGACGTTCGCGCGAGAGCTGCTCGACGAAGCGCAGGGCGGCGAAGCTCGTCGGCTGCAGCACCTGCAGCGGGCCGTCGACCTGCGCCAGCGCCTCCCGGTAGGTGTCGGTGCGGAGGTAGGTGACCCGGTCGCCCAGCTCGGCCGCGCGGTGACGCATCGCGGACAGCACGAGGTGTGCCTTCTGGCGGTGGAACCGCCGGCGACGGAACACCGCCTGCGACTCGACGACCAGCAGCGGCCCGTCGTGGTCGTCGGTGAAGTGCGGACCGAGCTGGTCACCGAACAGCCACCGCGTCGTCACGTCAGCCAGCGTAGGAACTCCCTGCAACCCGTGCCGGGATCAGGGCAGCGGCACGAGGACCGCACCGGCGTGAGCCGGCAGGGTCACCCGACCACGGTCCACGACGGCACTCGAGGGTGTGGCCCAGCGCAGCTCGTGCTTGGCCCCGAGGTCGACGACGGCCTCCTGGTCGCCCAGGTTGAGTGCCACGGCGACGTCGCCGCGCCGCATGACGAACCAGCGTGCGTCCTCGTCGTACTCGCAACGGGTCGCGGTCATGTCGGGGTCGGTCAGCTCCGGGGTACGCCGTCGCAGCTCGGCCAGCTCGCGGTAGATCTGCAGCAGCACCGCGTGCCGGCCCTGCTCGGTCTCCGACCAGTCGAGCTTCGACATCTGGAACGTCTGCGGGTCCTGCGGGTCGGGCACCTGTGACTCGTCCCAGCCCATCCGCTCGAACTCGCGCAACCGGCCCTGCGAGACCGCCTCACCGAGCTCCTGCTCGGGGTGCGAGGTGAAGAACGCGAACGGCGACGAGGCTGCCCACTCCTCGCCCTGGAAGAGCATCGGCGTGAACGGACCGCACAGCGTCAGCAGCGCCGCGCACGCCAGCTGGTCGACGTCCAACTTCTCCGGCCGGAGATCTGACAGTCGGTCACCCCTCGCCCGGTTGCCGACCTGGTCGTGGTTCTGGTTGCAGACGACGAGCCGCCAGCCGGGCATGTGCTCGGTGTCGATCGGCTTGCCGTGCTCGCGGTCGCGGAACGACGACCAGGTGCCGTCGTGGAAGAACCCCTTCTCGCAGACCTTGGCCAGCGCGGCCAGCGGCTCGAAGTCGGCGTAGTAGCCCTCGGTCTCCCGGGTCAGCGCGACGTGCACGGCGTGGTGGTAGTCGTCGCTCCACTGGCCGTCGAGCCCGTAGCCGCCGGCCTCACGCGGGGTGATCAGGTGCGGGTCGTTCATGTCCGACTCCGCGATCAGCGTGAGCGGGCGCCGCTGGTGGGCGGACAGCCTCGCGGTCAGCACCGCCATCTCCTCGAGGATGTGGGGCTCCGAGCCGTCCTCCAGCGCGTGCACGGCGTCGAGCCGCAGCCCGTCGACGTGGTAGTCCTCGAGCCACATCCGCACGTTGTCGAGGATGTAGCGCCGCACCTCCTCGGAGCCCTCGCCGTCGAGGTTCACGTGGTCGCCCCACGGGTTGGCGCCCTCGGACGACAGGTAGGGACCGAACATCGGCAGGTAGTTGCCCGACGGCCCGAGGTGGTTGTAGACGACGTCCTGGATGACACCCAGGCCGGCGGCGTGGCAGGCGTCGACGAACCGCTGGTACGCCGCGGGACCGCCGTACTGCTCGTGCACGGCGAACCACGCCACCCCGTCGTACCCCCAGCCGTGGTCGCCGTTGAAGGCGTTCACGGGCAGCAGCTCGACGAAGTCGACACCGATCGACCTCAGGTGGTCGAGCTTGTCGACCGCGGAGTCGAGCGTGCCCTCGGGGGTGAACGTGCCGACGTGCAGCTCGTAGATCACCGACCCCGGGAGCTGTCTGCCGGTCCACTGCTCGTCGGACCAGCTGTAGGCCGCGGGGTCGAAGGTGCGCGACCGCTCGTGCACGCCGTTCGGCTGACGACGCGACCGCGGGTCCGGTACGACGTTCGCGCCGGTCCCTGAGCTTCTCTCGGTCCCTGAGCCTGTCGAAGGGTCGACGAGGTAGCCGTAGTCGATCTCCCCGAGCGGCTCGGGACCGGTGGGGCGCCACCAGCCGTCCCAGTCGGCCGCAGCCCCGCGCTCCATCGGCACGACACGGTTGCCGACGCTCAGCGACATCGACTCCGCGGTCGGCGCCCAGACGTCGAAGCGCCCGCGGGCACCCGCACCGCCGTGGTGCTCCTCCCGCACCAGCAGCGCCACCGGGTAGGCGCTGAGCAGCTCGGAGAGGGACAACCCGCCGCTCTCGCCGGTCGTCAGCCGCCGGCCGGTCATCAGGTCGACCCAGACACCGGGCGCGACGGGCAGCGAGGTGTCGCCCCACCCGCCCTTCGCAGCCAGGCCGACCGGCAGCCGGGTGGCCACGCTGATCGCCCCACCCCTGTCGAACGAGAGGACGTGGTCGGCGGCACTGCCCTCGGCGGCGAGCGGCGTGTAGCCGGTGAACAGGTCGGGGTGCTCGCGGCGAGCGCTCAGCGCGACGTGGGTCAGCAGCAGCTTGACCGAGCCGTCGTCGTCCGGAGTCGGGGCCAGCGGTGGGCGCTCGCCGGCGCGCAGCTCCTTGAGCAGCGCGGCGCGCTGGTCGAAGTCGACCGGGCGGCGGTTGTCGGGGTCGACGAGGCTCTGCTCCCAGAGCTCGCTGCCCTGGTAGACGTCGGGGCTCCCGGGAACGGTCAGGGTGAGCAGCTTCGCCGAGAGCGCGTTGCTCCAGCCGGGGCCGGTCACCTGCCCGACGAGCCCGTCGAGGATCCTGCCGACCTCGGGGTCGTCGAAGGCCGCGTCGACGGCCGCGTGCACGGCGTTCTCGTACTGCTCGTCCGGAGCGGTCCACAGCGTGCGGTCGCCGGCCTCGCGCATCGCCTTCTCGGCGTAGGCATGGAGCCGTTCGCGGCTGGCGGGCCAGGCACCGAGGACCGCCTGCCACAGCAGGTTGCCGAAGCCCGGGTCCGGCACCGGTGACAGGTCGAGGAGCCGGGTCAGCGCGTCGGACCACACCTCGGGGAGCTCGGCCAGCACGCTGATCCGCGCCCGCACGTCCTCGCCCCGCTTGGTGTCGTGGGTCGAGCCGGCGGTCATCGCGTGCGGCCAGTCCTCCTGGCGCCGCCGCATGGCCTCGTGGAACGCGTCGGGGGCGACCGAGAAGACGCTGGGGTCGCCGCCGACCTCGTTCAGAGAGGTGAGCCGTGCCCAGCGGTAGAAGGCACAGTCCTCGACGCCCTTGGCCATCACCATGCCGCTCGTCTGCTGGAACCGCTGGGTGGGCGGCGCTGCGCCGTCGGACATCACCGGCGCGAGCACGTCGAGGACCTCGGCCAGGTCCGGCCGGTGCCGGCGGGCGTCGGCCAGTGCGTGCTCGAGGTGCTCGCGACCCTCCGGGAGGTAGGAGCGGTAGACCGGGAAGCAGGCCAGCAGCTCGCTGACCGCGTCCTCGACCTGCTCGAAGGTCGGCGTTCTCGAGACGGGTTCGGTGGTTGAGCCTGTCGAAACCTCCTCCTCGACCACCGGCAACACCTGCATGAGCTCGCGGCTGATCCTCCGCACCTCGGAGTGCAGGATGCCGTCGGCCACGTCGCGCTTGGTGCCGTGGATCATCTCGGCCCAGTCGACAGGGACCCCGCGGAGCTTGTTCTCGAGCTCGTCGAGCGGCCCCTCGCCGGCCGGGTCGACGAGCACCCGGTCGATCGTCGCCATGGCGTCGTACCCGGTGGTGCCGGCGGTCGCCCACGAGCGCGGCAGCTCCTCGCCGGGCTCGAGGATCTTCTCGACCAGGACGTAGGAGTCCTTGGTGAGCGCGGCCAGGTCGTCGAGGTAGCTCGCCGGGTCGCGCAACCCGTCCGGGTGGTCCACGCGGAGCCCGTCGACGAGCCCCTCGTCGAACCAGCGCCGGATCTCCGCGTGCGACTTGGAGAACCACTCGGGGTCCTCCACCCGGATGGCGACGAGCGTGTTCACCGCGAAGAACCTGCGGTAGTTCAGGTCGTAGTCGGCGCGGCGCCAGCTGATCAGCTCGTAGTTCTGGCGTGCGTGCACGACGTTCGGGTCGACGTCGGGGCCGAGCTCGGCGGTGCCGGGCGCCAGCGGGAACCGCTGGTCGTAGTAGTGCAGCTCACCGGCGAGCACGCGCAGGTTGGAGATCCGGCCGTCCTCGTCGATGTCGTCGTCGCCGATGACCGGGATGCGGAGGCGGCCGCCCGCCGCGTACCAGTCGATGTCGAAGGCACTTGCGTACGGCGACTCCTGGCCGTGCGTGAGGACGTGCCACCACCACTCGTTCTCCCACGGTGCCGCGACGCCGACGTGGTTGGGGACGATGTCGACGAGCACGCCCATGCCGAGCCGGCGGGCCTCGGTCGCCAGTGCCGAGAGCCCCGAGGCCCGTCCGCGCGAGGGGTCGATGGCCCGGTGGTCCGCGACGTCGTACCCGTGGCTGCTGCCGCTCTCCGACGCGAGCAGCGGGGACAGGTACACCCAGTCGACGCCGAGCTCGTGGAGGTAGGCAAGCCGGCGGGCTGCCTCCAGGAGGTCGAAGTCTTCGGTGATCTGCAGCCGGTAGGTGCTGACCGGGACGCGCATCGCGTTCCTTCCGGAGGGTCGTGGGTGTGGGTCGGGCTCGTCGGTGAGGGGTACCCGGTCGGGTGCTGTTCAGCCCTACGGCGTGGTGGGAGCGTTGCTCCGTCTGCCCGCCCGCGCGGACTTCGCCGTCGAGCGCGAGCGCGCGGTCGTCGCCTTCTCCGGGGTCGAGGGGATCGGACCCTGAGCAGGCTCGGCCTGGGACACCAGCGCGGCGGCGACCGACAGGTCGGGCTCCTCGTCGGCCTCGACGTTCCCACGGAGCACGAGCAGGCCACGAGCCGGCAGCGTCACCTTCGCCTCCGGCGCATGTGCCTCGGTGGCGAGCGCCGCGCCGGCGGTGTCGATGACCTCGTCCCACGCCGTCGCGTACTCGTCGGGCGGCACGACGATCGTGGCGTCCTCGTGGCTGGCGTTGAAGTAGAGCAGGAAGTGGTCGTCGACGATCGGGTTCCCGGTCGCGTCGAGCCCGCGGATGCCGTTGCCGTTGAGGTACATGCCGATGACCTTGGCCTCGGGCGCGTTCCAGTCGGCGTCGTCCATCGGGCGGCCCTCGGGGTGCAGCCAGACGATGTCGTTGAGTCGCTCCCCGTCGCCGGTGCGGACGGTGTTGCCGGTGAAGAACCGCTTCCGGCGGAAGGTGGGGTGTGCGGCGCGGAGCCTGGCGACCGCCGCGGTGAACTCGACGAGCGGGCGGTCGACCTTGTCCCAGTGGACCCAGCTGATCTCGGAGTCCTGGGCGTAGGTGTTGTTGTTGCCGTTCTGGGTGCGCCCGAGCTCGTCGCCGTGCAGCAGCATCGGCACGCCCTGGCTCAGCAGCAGGGTGGCCAGGAAGTTGCGCTGGGCGCGAGCCCGGAGCGCCATGATCTCGATGTCGTCGGTCGGTCCCTCGACGCCGTGGTTCCAGGACCGGTTGTGGCTCTCGCCGTCGTTGTTGTCCTCGCCGTTCGCCTCGTTGTGCTTCTCGTTGTAGGACACGAGGTCGCGCAGCGTGAAGCCGTCGTGCGCGGTGACGAAGTTGATGCTGGCGAAGGGGCGGCGACCCGACTGCTCGTAGAGGTCCGAGGAGCCGGAGAGCCGGCTGGCGAACTCGCCGAGGGTCGGTTCGCCACGCCAGAAGTCACGGACGGTGTCGCGGTACTTGCCGTTCCACTCGGTCCACTGCGGCGGGAAGTTGCCGACCTGGTAGCCACCGGGGCCGACGTCCCAGGGCTCGGCGATCAGCTTGACCTGGCTGACGATCGGGTCCTGCTGCACGAGCTCGAAGAACGCCGCGAGGCGGTCGACGTCGTAGAACTCCCGCGCCAGGGCCGACGCGAGGTCGAAGCGGAAGCCGTCGACGTGCATCTCGGTCACCCAGTAGCGCAGCGAGTCCATGATCAGCTGCAGCGAGTGCGGGTTGCCGGCGTTGAGCGAGTTCCCGGTGCCGGTGTAGTCCATGTAGTACTGCTTCTGGTCGTCGACCAGCCGGTAGTACGCGGCGTTGTCGATGCCCTTGAAGCTCAGCGTCGGACCGAGGTGGTTGCCCTCGGCGGTGTGGTTGTAGACCACGTCGAGGATGACCTCGATCCCCGCGGAGTGCATGGCCTTGACCATCGCCTTGAACTCCTGCACCTGCTGTCCGCCGGCGGGCTGCGAGGCGTAGTCGGCGTGCGGGGCGAAGAACCCCAGGGTGTTGTAGCCCCAGTAGTTGCGCAGCCCCTTCTCGAGCAGCGTGCTGTCCTGCACGAACTGGTGGACCGGCATCAGCTCGATGGCGGTGACGCCGAGCTTGCTGAGGTGGTCGATCACCGCCGCGTGGGCGAGGCCGGCGTAGGTGCCGCGCTGCTCCTCGGGGATGTCCGGGTGCAGCTGGGTCAGCCCCTTGACGTGCGCCTCGTAGATGAAGGACTCGTTGTAGGGGACGTGGGGACGCCGGTCACCCTCCCAGTCGAAGAACGGGTTGATGACCACGCCGAGCGTCATGTACGGCGCGGAGTCCTCGTCGTTGCGCGAGTCCTCGTCACCGAAGTTGTAGCCGAACAGCGCCTGGTTCCACTCGATCTCGCCGTCGGTGGCCTTGGCGTACGGGTCGAGCAGCAGCTTGTTGGGGTTGCACCGCTGACCGTTGGCCGGGTCGTGAGGACCGTGCACGCGGTAGCCGTAGCGCTGGCCGGGCTGGACGGTCGGCAGGTAGCAGTGCCAGACGTGCGCGTCGACCTCGGTGACCTCGATCCGCGTCTCGTTGCGCGCCTCGTCGAACAGACAGAGCTCGACCCGCTCGGCGACCTCGCTGAAGAGGGCGAAGTTGGTGCCGCTGCCGTCGAACGTCGCGCCGAGGGGGTATGCCGATCCGGGCCAAGCCTGCACGGGTCTCCTTGCAAGGGTCATGGGGTCATCGTGCCGCCATCATGTGAACGATCCAACTTGTACCCCTCCCCGACTCCGTCAATCAGCCGCCGGGACCTCCGGCACATGCCTCTCCGGGGGTCCCACGACAGGATCCTGACGTGATCTTCCCCATCCCCGACGGGTGCGGGCCGATGGTCCGTCTTCAGGTCGTCGTCGCCCACCCCGACGACGAGACGTTCGGCTGCGGCTCCCTGTTGCTGGCGGCCGCCCGCGCCGGAGCCGTCACCGCCGTGACCTGCGCGACGCGGGGCGAGGCGGGAGAGGTGCGTGCAGGCGTCGAGGTGCCGGCCGGTGGGCTCGGCGCGCTCCGCGAGCGCGAGCTCCGCGAGGCGGCGCAGCTGCTCGGCGTGCGCCGGATCGACGTCCTGGGGTTCCGCGACTCCGGCATGGAAGGCGAGCCCCCACCTGACAGCCTGGTGGCCGCCGACGAGCCGGCGGTCCGCGCCTCGGTTGAGGACGCGGTCGACGCCTTCTGCCCCAACGTGCTGGTCACCCTCGACGCGAGCGACGGCCACCGCGACCACGCGCGCATGCGCGACGTCACGCTCGCCGCCGGCCGCGAGCGGGGGCTGCCGGTCTTCCTGCACTCCCTGCCCCGGTCGACGATGCGGCGGTGGGCCGAGCACATGGCGACGATCGACCCCGACCTCGCCTATCTCAAGCTCGGCGAGCTCGGGACGCCCGACGAGGAGATCTCGGTGGTCCTGGACACCAGCGCCCACCTGGAGCAGCGGTGGGAGGCGATCCGGGCCCACCGCTCACAGAGCTCGCCGTTCGACGAGCTGCCCGACGACCTCGCGCGGGCGTTCCTCGCCAGCGACCACCTGGTCGCCGCGACCTAAGCCTGCGCCCAGCCCGCCCTCTCTGTCGCTCAGCCTGCGGAGCCGTCCCCGAGGTCGACCGACCACCGGACACCGAACTTGTCGGTGCACTCACCGAACTCGTCGCCCCACATCTGCTTCTCGAACGGGACGTCCACGTTGCCGCCGTCGGACAGCTTGGACCAGAACTCGCGCAGCTGCGGGTCGTCGCCGCTGAGGCTGATCGTCACGAACGTCTCCGACGCCAGCCCCATCTTGTCGGGGGCGTCGGCGGCCATCAGCGTGAAGCCCTGCGGGGTCTCCAGCCGGCCGTGCATGACGAGCTGGGCCTCGGGGCCGTCGGGGTCGCCCATCTCGCCGAAGGTCATGATCTCGAGGTCGCCGCCGAAGACCGACTGGTAGAACTCCAGCGCCTCGCGCGCCATGCCGCGGAAACCGATGTACGGGTTGAGCCGAGCCACCATCTGCTTCTCCTTCGTCCGGACCCGGCGGCCGGACGCCGCGGGGTCGGAGCTCCGTCCTACCGCACCAGCCGGTGGTCGCGCACCCCCGCGAGCAGCTCGAGCGTCGTCTCGCGGGTCTCGGCCCGGTCAGGTGCCGCGTCGGCCGGCGAGCCGGCGACCGGGTGGACCATCACCTCGTCCACGGCGTACGTCGTGGCGAGCTCGGTCAGCTGCCGCATGACGTCGTCCGGGGTGCCGATGACCCAGCGCGCGCGCATCGCGTCGTACAGGCGCTGGTGCTCGGCGGGCAGCTGGACGGCGGCCGCCGCCTCGACGCTCAGCTGGGGTCGCAGCTCACCGCCGGTGCGCAGCGCCACCATCGCGAGGAGCTGGGGCCGGGCGAGCCGCTCCGCCTCCCCGTCCGTCGTCGCGACGCAGACGTTCGCGGTGAGGAAGGTCGTCGGCTCGTCGGCCTCGTCGCTGGGCCGGAAGCCGGACCGGTAGAGGTCGAGCGCCTCACGGGTGCCGCTGCCGGAGAAGTGGTGGGCGAACACGTAGGGCAGCCCCATGCTCGCTGCCAGCTGCGCGGAGTAGTCCGAGGACCCGAGGAGCCAGACCGGGGGACGCGACCGGGCACCGGGCGTGGCGCGCAGCTCGTGGGTGCGGCCGCTCAGCGCCAACCCCACACCGGCAGGGTCCATCATCGCGATGACGTTGCCGACGTGCTCCGGGAAGCGGTTGACCGCGTCGGCCTCCACCCCGCCCCCGCCGTGCCGGAGCGCCCAGCTCGTGACCGGGTCGCTGCCCGGGGCCCGACCGAGTCCGAGGTCGATGCGACCGGGGTACGCCGCCTCGAGCAGCGCGAACTGCTCCGCCACGACCAGCGGGGCGTGGTTGGGCAGCATGACGCCACCCGAGCCGACCCTGATCCGCTCGGTGGCCCCGGCGATCATCGCGATCAGCACCGGCGGGTTCGTCGCCGCGACGGCCGGCATGTTGTGGTGCTCGGCCACCCAGTAGCGCCGGAAGCCGCTGCGGTCCGCCACCCTGGCCAGCGCCAGCGACGCCTGGACGGCCTGGGTCGTCGACTGGCCGTCCCGGACCGGGACGAGGTCGAGCACGGACAGCTGCAGCGGTTGGTCAGTCACCTGAGGGCAACGGTCGCCGGGCGACCGGCATTCCCCGGTCAGCCGTCGCGGTCGGGCGGGCTGCCACCTTGCACGGGGTCGGTGCGGTTCGGCTGGTCATCCGGGTCGAGGTCCACCCGGTCGGCGACGTCGGCCTCGGAGACGCCCTCCTCGGCCGGCACGCCGTCGGGCTGGACGGGGAGCCCTTCACTGCCTGTCTGGGTCATGACCCACCGTTACCCAGCACCGGTCCCGCCACGCACCCGGACGGGGTCGCGGTCAGGCCTCGATGGGGAACGGCAGGGTCACCGTGAAGGTGCTGCCCTGGCCGAGCTCGGACTCCACGAAGATCTCGCCGCCGTGCCGGTCCACGATGCGCCGCACGATGGCCAGCCCGAGGCCCGTCCCCGGAACGGCGTGGGCGACGGGGTTGGAGGAGCGGTCGAACTCCTGGAAGAGCGTGCCGAGGTCGGCGCCCGAGATGCCGATGCCGGTGTCCGCGCAGCTGATCACCGGGCCGTCCGGGCCGTCGTGCAGGGCGAGCGTGACCTGCCCGTCCTCCTTGGTGTACTTCACCGCGTTGCTGACGATGTTCGTGAGCATCCGCGCGATCTCCTCGCGCTCGCCCCACGCCAGCACGCCGGGCTCGACCCTCGAGGTGTCGATCGACTGGCGACGGCGGCTCGCCTGGATCGTCATCAGCTCGCAGACCTCGATGACGAGGCCGCTGAGGTCCATCAGCGCGGGCACGAAGGGCCGGTGCGGGTCCTTGATCTTGGTGAGCAGCAGCATGTCCTCCACGAGTGTCTGGAGGCGCCCCACGTTGCGGATGATGGCGTCGACGCTCACCGGCGAGGCGGCGCTGTCCTGGAGGAGCTCCACGTGGCCGGCGATCGACGCGAGCGGGTTCTTGAGCTCGTGGGTGATCGTCGCGATCATCTCGCCCTTGTACTCGTCGAGCTCCTGGAGCTCGCTGACGAGATGACGCTCGCGTTGGTACAGCCTCGCCCGGGCGACCGCGCGTCCGATCTCGCGCCCGACCTCGAGCGCTGCCTCGTCCTCGGCGGGACGCCATCCCTCGGCGGACGCGTTGCGCAGGATGGTCAGGAAGCCCAGGCAGTCCGGGCCGTCCCCGAGCGGGACCAGGACGAGCGTGCGGGCGTCCACGGCGTCGAGGAGGAGGTCGGCGGTCTCGCGGGACGTCCGGTCGAGGACCTCCGCGGAGGTGTCGCCGACGTCTGCGACGACGCAGGTCCGGGCCTGCTGCCAACACGCACGCGCGACCACCTCGCCGATCCCGAGGAAGTCCGGTGGCTCGCCGTGCTGCTGCTCCCCGGTCCGCTGGCCGTGCCGCTCCGCCACGCGGGCCTTGAGCTGCTCGAGCAGGTCGGGCGGGAAGGTCTCGCCCGGGCTCTTGCCGTCGCTGCCGGGCTCGTCGTTGTCGAACACGCGGATCAGCAGGCGGTCGCACCGGAAGCCGGTCCGCAGCGGGCCGAAGCTCAGGTCGACCACCTTGAGCAGGTCCAGCTCGCGGGAGGCCAGCTCGATGATCTCGCGGGTCGCCGCGGCCAGCCGGACACGTTCCTGGAGCCGGTCCCGCTCCTGCGCGTGGTGGATGGCGAGGCCGGCCTGGACGGCGTACATCTCGAGGACCTGCCGGCGGACCGCACCGGGTCGCATCCCGTCCTCGGGCAGGTCGACGCTGAGCACGCCGAGCAGGTCTCCGCCCGGCCCGTGGAGCGGTGCGTACAACGCGTCCAGCGGGTGCCAGGCGTCCGGCACGTCAAGCGGCTGCACGTCCGGGACCCAGCTGCTCACCACGTCCGCGGGGAGCCGGTCGTGCGGGACGAACCGCAGCGACCCCCACTCGTCGGCGATCGCGAACTCCTCGGTGAACTCCTCCAGGGGCATGCGCCGCCCGCGCAGCGCCTGGCAGGCGTCCTCGTCCCCGGCCACCGCGACGGCCTCCACGAAGCCGTGGGCATCGACGGCGTTGATCACCGCGACCCGGAAGCCGAGCACGTCGACCACGCCCTGGACCGCGGTCTGGAGCACCTCGGTGAGGTCCTGCACCGAGTGGACGGTCGTGATGAGGTCGTGGAGGTTGCGAAGAGCGCGCACCTCGGGCGCCACGTCCTCGCTCATGAACCCTCCTCCACGGTGCTGGTGACGAGCCTAGGCGGAGGAACCCGCGTCGTAGGCAAAACCTGCCTTATCGGACGTCAGTTGTCCGGTGGGCCCGGTCGTAGGTTGCGCACGTACCCCCGGTCCCGCACCCTCGTTGAAGCAGCGACAACCCTCCGGGAGGACCCTTGCGCACCCTTCGACTCGCGCCTCTGCTCGTCGCCGCAGCGCTGGCGCTGCCGCTGGCGCCACTGTCCGGGTCCCTGGCCGCCGAGCCCTCGGGCGATCGGGTCTCACGCACCGCGCCGCTCGTGGGTTCGCTGGTGGTCACGGTGCTCTCCAACCGCGCCGACCTGATCTCCGGCGGGGACGCGCTCGTGCGCGTGCAGCTGCCCGACCGCGTCCGTCCCGGGACGGTCGAGGTGTTCGTCGGCCGGCGCGAGGTCACGGACCGGTTCCAGGTCCGGCGCAACGGCAGGTTCGAGGGGCTCGTCGACGGCCTGAAGGTCGGGCGGAACGTCGTCCGGGCCACCGCTCCCGGGTACGCCGGCCGGACCGTCGTCACCAACCACCCGAACGGCGGCCCGGTCTTCACCGGGCCCCAGCTGGAGCCGTACCAGTGCCAGGAGACGGCCGTCGACGAGCAGTGCAACGAGCCGGCGACCTACGCGCTGCTCTACAAGCGCGAGGGCGAGCCGGGGCTGCACCCCTACGACCCCGACGACCCGGACAACCCACCCGAGGACGTGGCGACCACGACCACCGACGAGGGGTTCGAGGTGCCGTTCATCGTGCGTCAGGAGAAGGGGTTCCAGGACCGCGACCGCTACACGATCCTCCAGCTCTGGCAGCCCGGGAAGCGCTGGGCCCCCTGGAGGGGTCAGCGGCAGTGGAACCACAAGGTGGTCGTCACCCACGGCGGTGGCTGCGGAGCGTCGTACGCCCCGGGGAACCCACCCCTCGACGACTACTCCGGGACCCTTCCCGAGGACGTCCCCACCTACGAGCAGAGCTACGTCGCCGCGCTCGGCAAGGGGTTCGCGGTGATGTCCACCGCGCTCGACAACACCGGCCACAACTGCAACCTCGCCATGCAGGCCGAGTCGCTGGTGATGGCCAAGGAGCGGCTGATCGAGCAGTACGGCCCGATCCGCTACACGATCGGCACCGGCTGCTCCGGTGGCTCGATCGCGCAGCACACGATCGCCAACGCCTACCCGGGCGTCTACCAGGGGCTGGTCACCACCTGCTCCTACCCCGACGTGCTGACCGCCGGGGCCCAGTTCGCCGACTACCACCTGCTGCGGCGCTACTTCGAGGAGCCGGAGCGGTGGAGCCCGGACGCCCCCTGGACCCCTCAGCAGATGGCGGAGGTCGAGGGCCACGCCTCGCACGTCAACGCGGTGACCGCCGACGAGGGGCTGTTCAAGAGCGCGATCAACCCCGAGGACCCCTGTCCCGGCACCAAGGACCCGGTCGCCGGTGACGAGTCGACCCGCTACGACTCCGAGACCAACCCGGGCGGCGTCCGTTGCTCGATCCTCGACATCATGGTCAACCTGCTCGGGCGGCGTCCCGAGTCGGTCTGGAGCGAGTGGGAGCAGGCCGCCGGCCACGGCTTCGCGGGGCTGCCGTTCTCGAACGTGGGCGTG
>CADCUK010000207.1 GCA_902805865.1 uncultured Nocardioidaceae bacterium
CTCCGTGGTGACCGGCGGCGGCTCCTCCGTGGGCGGCTCCTCCGTGGGCGGCTCCGGGGCAGTGGTGACCGTGAGCACGGGTGGACGCCCGGACTCACGCGACCGGAAGGCGAGTCGCTTCTGCTCGGCGGTCGTCAGGACGAACGAGACCTCGCCTCCCTCGGCGCGCTCGGTGTCGGTCAGGCTCGCGGTCACGTCCCAGCTCACCCAGGAACCGCCGGGGTACGGCGACGCAGTCGTGGCTGCACTCGCGCCGAGCGTCGGCTGGGTCGACCAGGTCAGTCCGTCCTCGCTCCAGGTGTTGGCGGTCCGGCGAACCGTCGGTCCCGGTCCTGCCGAGGTCCCGTTCCGGGTGGCGTACGTCGACAGCGTCACGCTCTCCACCACCGAACCCGTCGCTGTCTCCGGCAGCACGAACTTGAGGTACGAACGCCGTTTGACGGCAGGCCCGCGGTCGACCGACCAGCTCTCCCTGCTGCCGAACCCGGCGGACGGGGCGTCGCGACGTGTGAAGGAGTCGGCTGTGGCCACCAAGGTGACGGCCTCGGCATCGGCCTCGGCCTCGGCCTGAGCCGGCGGGACTGCCGATGCGGCGGTGGCACCGAGTGCCGCCGAGGCGATGGCGACCGCCGCGACGCACGCCCTGCCGACGCGCGAGCTGAGGGGGGAGCGCACACGATCTCCTGGGGATCTGTCGGACGGCCATCTGCCTGACTTCTCGACGCGACGATTCGTGTCGGGTCATGATCATGATCGCGGAAGGAACGGTGAGATGCGGACAGATCTCCAGATAGGCGCTCAACCTCTCGAATGGGAGCCTGCGTGAACCTCAGCGCGATCCGGCAGAGCCGGGTCGTGCGCACCGCCGTGCGCCGCATCGGCGTGCACCGGGTCGTCGCCGTCGTGCAGCTGGCCCAGTCCCCCCTGCACCTCCTCCTTCGGCTCCTCCTCGCACGCATCCGTCGAGACCCCCGGCGGGTTGTTCTCGGCACGCCCCTCGACCGGTTCGCCGACAACGCGGCGTACCTCTTCGTCCACCTCGCGACCCAGCAGTCCGCGCTTCGGCCGACCTGGATCAGCGGCGCACCCGAGGTGGTCGCACGGTTGCGCGCGCTGGGCCTGCCGGCGGAGCTGAGGTGGAGCCGCCGCGGCGTCACCGCCTGCCTCCGCGCCGGCACGTTCGTGTACGCCGGCTACCGGTCCGACATCAACCGGTACCTCTCCCACGGAGCGGTCTGCGTGAACCTGTGGCACGGACTGCCCCTCAAGCGCATCGAGCGCGGCATCCTCGGCCAGGCGGACCGCACCGGTCTGCTCGCCACTCTGGGCGACGCCGGGCGCGAGCCCCCGCCTGACTACCTGCTCTCCTCGTCACGTCACGTCACCCGCCTCGCCCTCTCTCCCGCCTTCGGTGTGCCGGAGGAGCGGTGCTGGGAGGTCGGCCTACCCCGAAACGACCACCTGGTCCAGGAAGGCACGCCTCCGCAGCCGCTCGTCTGGCACCCCGAACACGAGGTGCTCCGCCGCGCCGACCGGGTCGTCGGACTGTTCCTGACCTGGCGTGACGACCGCGTCGACGACCTTGCGGACACCGAGCTGGTGACGCGGCTGGCCGAGACCTGTGGCCGCCACGGGGCCGTGCTGACCTACAAGCCGCACTACAACGTCGCCGGCGCCGAGGCACTGCCTGACGAGGTCGTGGTGCTCCCGGGCGAGGCGGACCTGCACGCCTACCTCGGCCTGTGCGACGTGCTCATCACCGACTACTCGGGGATCGCACTCGACTTCCCGCTCACGCGGCGCCCGTCGCTGTACTTCATGCCCGACCTCGAGCACTACGCAGCCACCCGGGGTTTCTACATGGACCCCCACACCCTCCCGGGTCGGATCACCCGCTCGTCGGACGACCTCGTCGCCGCCCTCGACGACGTCCTGGCCGGTCGGGCCGGAGCGTGGACGGAGGAGGACGAGGCGTTCCTGCGGCTGATCTGGGGCGACCTCACCGGCACCTCCTCCGCCGCGGTCGGCAACGCTCTCGCCGAGCTCACGGAGAGGTGAGCGCTCCGGGGTCCCGGAGCAAGCACTCCGGCCAACCGACAGCGGTCGCCTCGTCGAGCAACGAGGTGAAGTGCCGCCGGAGCAGCAGCCTGCGGCTCCGAGCGCCCGGCGGTCGACGCCACACCACGTCCTGGTCGCGCATCGCCCAGCGCGCCGCCAGTGCGTTGACCAGCACCGGCTGCAGCAGCGGGGACACACCACGGTCGCCGTAGTAGCCGGTGATGAAAGCGCTCGCGGCGCGTCGTCGGATCCGCATGACGGGGGGTGCCGAGGTCATCGTCACGAACAACGGCGCGTCGCTGAGCATGACGAGGAACCGCGCCACGTCCTGCTCCGCCCATCGGTGCTCGTCGAGCTCGGCGTCGATGCAGATGACGCTCTCGCCGTCGAGCATCACGTTCTCCGGTGCCCAGTCCCCGTGCGCCAGCACCTCCTGGGGCTGGACCCAGCTGCCCGGCGCAGCACCGGGGAGTGACCAACGCGATCCGTGGCTCAGCGGGGGCGCGTCGAGGAGCCGATGCACCTCCTCGGCCGTGCTGCTCCACACTGCGGCCACGTCGACAGCCTCTGCCGGCCGAGGCGCCAACCGGTGCATGAGGAGCAGCGCCTCCGCGGCGTCTGCCATGCCTGCGAGCAGCGGCCCCGGCTGCAGCACGCTGCGGGGCCGGATCAGCTCGACGAGGGACTGTCCGGAGACGTACTCCATGGCGAGCGACTCCACGTCCGGCAGCAGGCCAACCGGTCGAGGGGAAGAAATCCTGGTGCCGTGCGCGGCGAGATGGTCGTGAAGCCGCACGACCGAGGCGAACTGGGTGCGCGCGTCCGCCGGCGGCCGGATGTCGTGCTGCGGCCGGTCGGGGTCCGGACGCTTGACGACCCACCGAGGGGTGGACCCGTCCCTGCGACTGACGAAGTACAGCAAGGACCGGCGCTTGCGCAGCGTGCGCAGCACGACGAGCTCGTCTACCGGCGGCGCACCCGGAAGGGTCGCAGCGAGCGCGGCCAGCACCTGCTGCTCATGCACGCTTCCCCTCCCCCATGACCGCTCGGACGTGCTCGAGCAGCTGCTTCGTCACCACGTCCGGCGGCTGGCACCCGTCGAGCACGAGCGCGCCGGTGTGCGTGGCCGCAACGTCGTACGCCGCGGCCTGGCGGGTGAGCTGGCCGACCGTCCACTGCTCAGCCTTGCGACGGTAGGCCTCTTCCGCCGGAACCCGAAGGAGCACCTCGACGTCCGGCCGGGGCGCCACCAGCTGCACGATCCGAGCCAGCAGGCGTGGTGAGACCTCGGAGTACCAGTAGTACAGCTTGACGATGGAGTCGAGCCGGTAGCGGTCCAGCACCACCACGGGTGTCGTGGGCTCCCCGGCCCGCCGACGCAGGTTGAGCCCGACGGAGATCGCCGACATGCAGGCGATCGGAGTCCAGAACAACGCCTTCAACCGACGGTGAGCGCTGCTCCTGGGCCCCGCAGGGGGTCTGCCCGGGCCGACGGAGGTGACGGCCGGCCGTGCCGGACCCAGCCTGCTCCGGATGGCCTCCGGCAACCGGTTCAGGATCGGCTCGGGCCAGATCCTGAACGGGAGCCACACCACGGAGATGTCGCCGGCCCCGTCGAACTCCTGACGCAGAGCGGCTATCTGGTAGCTCTTCCCCGCTCCGTCGAGGCCACTGAAGGAGATCCTCGTCTGTCTCCGCATCACGCGCCTTCCTGTCTGTTCCGAGCTCCACGACCCGGCCACTCCGGCGGCGCGCACAAATCCATCAGCAGTGAGGTCACGCGCCCTTGCCACAGCACGCCGCGCGAGCGGGGAGGGTGGTCTGAGCCGCACCGCCAGCTCCTCCAGCTCGTCCCACAGCTCATCCTGGACGCACGCGACGACGCGGTCCGTGGACCAATCCGCAGGCAGGACCTGGGCGGTGAAAGCCTCCGGCGTCGAGCCGCGAAGCAGCACCGGGCAGGTCGCCGACAGCTCGGCCCTGCGCCGTTCCTTGAACGCGCCTTTGTCGAGCACGCAGTGCAGCAGGACGGTCCAGAAGGTGTCGGTGGGCGAGAGCTGCCACAACCAACCGTCCCTTACCCTGCGCTCCAAGCATCCGTCCTCCAACCCCGAGGAGACCGGGTCGCGGCGGGAGTAGCGGAGCTCGGTCACGGTGTCGAGGCGCAGCTCCTGCAGCTGGAACTCACGGTGCCCGGGGTACCGCCACCGCGGGTAGGCGATGCCACCCTCGCTTCGGAGCGTCTCCTCCGCGACAGCCCAGTCCGCAGGATGGATCAGGAGGTCGACGTCGCTGCCCGGCCTGGCCAGGGTGACCTGCCCACGGATCAGGGCCCACCGGACCCCGGCGTCGTCCCAGGCACGCGCGAGGCGCTCCATCGTTCCGGTCATGCTCGTGCCACCTCCGGGCTCGAAGACCTGCGTAGCAACCGCGGCAGCGCCACAACGGCGCCCAGCACCTGCGCGCCGAGCCACGCGAGTGCGAGTCCTTCGAGCCCCAGTCGGGGAGTCAGCACCACAGCCAGCACCAGCGCAGTGGTGGAGCACAGTGCGCGCACCGCTACGACGTACCCGATGCGCCGGTGGGCGCGGGCGTCCGCAACCGCGAACGTGACGAGAGAACGCGCGACGGTGGCGCACAGCAGGATCCGGAGTGCCGCGGCACCCTGTTCGCCGTACACCGAGCCGTACAGGTCCAGGATCAAGGGCGCGGCGAGCGCCGCTGCGCCGGCCACCGCCACCACCAGTGGCAGGGCACGCAGCAGCACGCTGCGACGCAGGGCACCGGAGTCATGGCCGTACGACGCCTCGACGGTCAACGCGGTGCCGACGTGGAAGGCGAGCAGGTCGATGGTGAAGCTGGTCAGCCACGCGACCGAGAAGACAGCGGCTTCGAGCGGCGGCAGCAGCTCCAGGGCGACGACCGGGAAGGCCATCGTCGTCGACACGTTGAAGAGGTAGCCCACGTAGTCCAGCGCCAGGCTGCCGACGCCGTCCCGGCCAGGAGGCGGGTCACCTCGGGGCGCTGCCGGAGGCTGGCGGAGCACCAGCAGCCCGCTGACGAGCGGGACGAGCAGCACCATCGGGAGGACCCAGGCTGCGAAGATCCCGAAGGCGGGCATCACGGCCACGAACGGCAGGAGCAGCAGCAGCTTGGCGGCGCCGTAGACAGTGTTCTCGATCGGGACGACTCCTCCGCGGCGCAGGGCGATCAGCGCCGCGTCCTGCAGCGCGAACAGGTTGAGCGTGAGGACGCCGACCACGAACCACGCCAGCCGCTCCGGGCTGTCCAGGACCGAGGACAGCTCCAGGTGCGGCAGCACGAGACCGAGGAACACTCCGAGCACGACGAGACCAAAGGCGCTGACGGCGCCGTACGAGCGCAGGATGACGGTTCTGGCTCGCTCACCGGACCGTGGGACCAGCACTGCGAGCCCTTGGTTCAGGTTGAGCTGCGAGATGCCGGACAGCGTTGCCATGGCGGCGATCAGAGCAGTGTTGGTCGCCACCGCGGACGCGTCGAACTGTCGCGCGGCGACCATCCAGAACGCGACCCCGAGCAGGGCGTTGGCGCCGGTGTTGAGGACGAGCGGCGAGGCTGTCCTCACCAGCGGGTCGCTCGCGACCCTCCGCGCGGTTGCTGTCACCGACGCGCCCAGCGACGTGGTCATGCCCTCAGTGTTCCCCGACACTCAGCGGCTGGGGGTCAAAGCCGTCAACCAGCCCGACCATGCTCGTCCGGCCGAGAAGGTCCAGCTCCTGGACCCGGTCGGCCCGTCGACGGCGAGCACCTCGTCGGCGTACGACTGCCGCTTGCCCCCGAGGTCCCAGCGCTCGGTCATCGACGCGTGCTGCTGCATCGTGATGCTGGTGGGGCTTGCGTTGATGCCCATGCAACCGACGAGCATCGATCCGGTTGGGGCGGTCACGCCGGGCAGCGTCCCGGAGGAGGCGATCGGACCGGACGCCACCGAGACCCCCGTGGCGAGCCCCGAGGCACCGGCGTAACCGGCGATGCCGGCGCTCCCGACGGTGCCGCCCGTCGGCGAGCTGATCGACCACGAGTAGCGAGCAGGCTCGTCGGCCCCCGCCACCTTGTAGTAGCCGTAGACCTTCGGGTTCGATGCGGCCCCACCGGCGGAGATGGTGGTCCATCCGGCGGGGACACCCTTCGCCGGGATCCTCCCGCCGTTGAGCGTCACGCAGGAGACGAGCACGTCACCGGGTGCCGTGCCGGACGGCTTCGCCACGGTGACGGCCGTGCTCGCCGTGCTGACGACAGCGGTGGAGACGTCTCGCCGTGCGACCGTCGGCGTCGGGGTCGAGCCGACGGGTAGGTCCGCGTGCCAGTAGGCCTTGGTCTGGAAGTCCGACGCGAGCACCACGAGACCGGTGGCACTGGTGACCGGGTGCTTGGCGGCGGTGACGTTGTTGAGGTACGGCGATGCCGAGTCCCGCATCACCGGGGTGCCCCGACCGGCCGGGAAGACCGGGTCGGACATCGGCGCGACCTTCTCGTAGATCGCACCTGGGACGCCCGAGTAGGCGCAGCCGGCGGAGACCGGCCCGGTCGCGAACACGTGGACCAGGGAGTTCTCCTCGTCGAGCACCACGATCGGGCGGGTGTGGCAGTCGGCCAGGGTGCCGAACGTCGTGCTCGACCACGATCCGGTGCCTGGCTTGAACTGCAGGAGCTCGATCATGGGACTGCTGGAGGGCGCACCAGAGATGCTGTCGAGGCTCGTCTTGGTCGCTGCCCAGACGCGGCCCTGCTGATCCGACTGCACGGTCTTCACGCTGAGGTGGTCGTCGGAGCGCTTGGTGCCTCGCACCGCCACGCTCGTGCGCCAGTCGTCGAGACCGGCGCCGTCACGGTGGACGCCCCAGTACACGCTTCCGTCGCGCTGGTTGCTCCACAGGATGCCGATGCTGCTGGTGCCCGCTCCTCTGCCGAACGAGACCACAGCAGCGATGTCGTCCGGCGCGATCGCGGCCGCCGCGTCCGGGACCACCTGCGGAGCAGTCCAGGTGGCGCCGTCCGGCGAGGAGGCGTAGTGCACCTGCGAGGTGTAACCGACCGTGCTCGACCCGCTCACCTGGGTCCAGGCCGCCCACAACCGACCGGTGCTGTCCTCGTCGATGGTCAACGCCTCGGTCGACATCCCGGCGATCTGGCTCGGGAACCCGGCGTCGAGCGTGTACGTCCGGTTAGCGGCGTCGTAGGTGTACCGGTAGAGGTTCGAAGATCTCGCGACCGAGACCCGGGTGACGGTGTCCGTGGTGGTCGTCACCCAGTGCGACGCAACGTAAAGTTTTCCGCCGCTCGACAGGACGTCGGGGAGAGAGCCCGCCCGAGGGTCGACCGGCACCCCGGTGGAGATCCAGCTGTTCGACGCCCGGTCCAGCCTCTTGATCCGCCAGTCAGCCGTGCCTGCGTCGTACATCACCGCCCACCAGCTGCCGTCGTGGAACCACAGCTTGCTCTGGGGCTTCTCCGCCGTCGGTGGGTTCGTGGCGCCCTGGAACGAGGGGCCGCGGTGGCCCAGATCCCCTGTTGCCGCTTGGGAATTGAGGGTCGGAACGACGAGGAGCACCGCACCGCACAGAGCAGCGGCCAGCGCAGCGAGACCTCGGCGCGCACTCAGCCCGTGCATGTGCAGGCCCCCTGCCCTCGAAGGAGCCACCGGTGCGCCGGTGCACCCGCGCCGGTCCACGGTCGTGAATCGACAACCCCTCTGATCTGTCCAGTCGAACACGGCAGGTGACTTCCCACAAGGGCACTCGGCCCGACGCGATCCGCGTGAAGGGTTCCCGCTCCAGCCGCCGGTCTGGTCCAATGCTCGGGACAGCGATGATCTCGCTCGGTCATGGGGGCTGACGTGGCGGTACAAGGGACACGCGCCCCGGACGACGTCCGGGGACACGGGTCGGCCCGGGCCGCTGCGCCCGTCGGCAGGGACCCGGTACGCCGCTGGGGACTGCTGGTTCCTGTGGTGGCAGCGGTCGTGGGCGGCGCAGCGGCGGCCAGCGGCGACCAGTCGCTCATCGGCTCGTGGGGGCTCATCCAGGCGTTGCCGTGGCCCTACTTCGTCGCTCTCGCCGTCGTAGGTGCCTCCTTCGTCCTCCAGCTGTACGGCCTCCGCGACGAGGAGCCGACGCTTCTGGGCCACCTCACCCTCGGCGCTCATGTCGTCTGCCTGGTGTTCCTTCTCCACGGCGCCCCCGCCCTTCTCGAGTCCGAGCCCCGATTCGCGACGGCCTGGCTCCATGCAGGCTTCACCGACCAGATCCTGGAGCGGGGGGTCACGCGGACCGAGGTCGACGCGCGCTTCAGCTGGCCGGGATTCTTCGCTGCCGCGGCCGCCGTGGCGGGAGCCGCCGGCATCGAGGACCCGATGGCGTTCGTCAGGTGGGCACCGACAGTGGCGGTACTCCTGTACCTGCCGCCGCTCTACGTGATCGCACGCCACCTCACCAGATCCACCCACGCGGCATGGCTGGCCATCTTCCTGGTCGTGCCGGTCAACTGGGTCGGCCAGGACTACTTCGCGCCGCAGACCATGGGCTTCGTGCTCTACCTGTGGTGGCTGACTCTGTTGGTGCTCTTCTTCCGGCAGGGCCCGCAGCTGCGCCTGCCGAGGTTCGCCAACCGCTGGCGCCGCCTGCCGCACGACGGTGACCCAGACCTGACCGTGTCCCCGAAGCTCCGTGCGGGCGCCCTGATGGTCGTCGTGCTTCTGACCGCCGCCGCAGCGGTCAGCCACCAGCTCACCCCGATCATGATGGTCTTCACGGCGAGCGCGCTAATGGTCGCCGGACGGCTGAGGTTTGTGACGTTCCCGGTCATCGCGCTGCTGCTGACCGCTGGTTGGCTCTCGCTCGGCGCCACCGCCTACTGGACCGGTCACCTCGACGCCATCTTCGGCAACGCCGGGAACCTCCAGGCCTCGCTCGGTGGAGTGAAGGGTCGGGTCGAAGGCTCGCCTGAGCACTTGACGGTCGTGCGCATCCGCCTCGTGTTCAGCGCCGTGACCTGGCTGTCGGCCGCCGCGGCGACCTGGTTCCTGTGGGCGAGACGCGGTCGAGCCCAGGTGACGCTGGCGGTGCTCGTCGTCGCGCCGATCGCCGGGATGGCGCAGCCGTACGGCGGGGAGGCGGTCCTGCGGGTCTTTCTCTTCTCCAGCCCGTTCGCCTGCATGGTCCTTGCCCAGACCGCGCTCGCCATGCCGTGGCGCAGAGCTGCACACACGCTCGTGGCCGTCACCGCCGTCGCCCTCCTGCCGCTGTTCGTGCTCATCCGCTACGGCAACGAGTCCTACGAGCAGGTCCGGCCCGACGAGGTCCGCGCCATGGAAGTGGTCTACGACATCGCACCGTTCGACTCGAACCTCATCAGCCCGACCAGCCAGGTGCCCTGGCGGTTCATCAACGCAGCCGACTACCGGTACCGCCGACCTGCGGACGCACTGGGGTTCCGCGACGGCCTGCCCACAGCGATCCGCAACCCGGTCAGCGAAGGAGGGCTCGACGCTCCGGCCACGTACCTCATCGTGACCGACGGCCAGATCGTCTACGCCACGGAGGCGCTGGGCTCTCCCGAAGGGTGGTTCGAGGACCTGGTGAAGCCACAGCTCACTCCCGAGAACGGGTACCAGCTGGTGTACGAGAACGACGCGGCGCTGGTCTACGAGTTCACAGGGGCCGAGGAATGACCAGCAGCCGGCGCGCCCAGGTCGCGGTCATTGCGTGGTGTGCCGTGTCGGTGGCGCTGGCGCTCCTGCCGGCCGGTGCCGGCGGGCCCGTCCGCGCGGTGGACGCCGCGCTCTTCATGCTCTTCGGCCCCGCTGTGGCTGGGTTGGTCACCGCTCGGAGAGCGCGAGAGGCGCGGCCGTCCGATGCCCCTCTGCCGCCGTTGGTCGAAGTGTTGCTGTGGACGAGCGCATCGATCGCTGCGCTGGCCGTGACCAGCACGGCCATCGTCTTCGCTGGACTGTGGAGCACCCCGACGATGGTCGCCGTGGTCGCCGTGGAGACGCTCCTGCTCGCGAGCTGGCCGATCAGGAGCGCCCTCGGAACGATCGAGGCGCCTGGAGCTCAGCGTGTATAGGCAGGAGCTCGACCTCGTGACGACTCTGCTCGTCCTCGGGATCGGCCTCACATCAGCGGTCCTCCTGCTTGCGGATCTCGTGAGGCAAGAGGTCCGGGGGTTCGAGGTGACGGATCTCGGCCTCTACGCGCGCTATTTCGGGCTGGGTCTGGCAGCGATCTTCGGGTATGTCGTGTTCTTCCGCTTCGACCTGTTGGGGACGTAATGCCTTGTTGGCTGGACCAGACCACTCCGTTAAATCGCCTAGGTCACTAGCCATTCACCGTCCGTTAACCCTTGACAGGGCAATTGGTCCCGAGCGACGTTCTAGGGAGCGTGGCTCGGGACGTCTGGGCTGCACATTGGGGACACAGTCGGCAGCGACTGCGACAAATTAGACGACGTTCGATCCGGGGGGATCCAGAGCTTCGAGGGGAACAGTCCGACCAGCCGATCCGTTGGCTGGTAGGACGCTGCGGCCACCGTCAAGGGCGCTGCAGACCCTCACTCGGCTCACGGTCCGGGACGACCGTTGCCGGGAGGAATGACCGATGGTTCGAGAAAACGGACACGGGATGAACGGCACGAACGGGACGTTGGTCCCGGACCGCACCCGCGAAACACACGCAACCAGGACCTTCGACCGAGCAGTACTGCCGGTCGACGATGTCTTGCCGTCGGTGGAAGAGGTCGACGCCACCCCGGTCGTTGCCGCCGCGCCGGCTGCGCGTCCACCGCTCACCCTGAGCGTCGTCATCCCGACGTGGAACGAGGCAGGCAACATCCAGCACGTCCTCCGCCAGCTCGCCCGGTTCGACGACATCGTGATCGTGGACGGCATGAGCGAGGACGGCACTGTCGAGCTCGCCCGCGCGATCCGTCCGGACGTCCGGGTGATCGAGCAGGAGCCGCGTGGCAAGGGCGCTGCGCTGCGGGCCGGCTTCGAGGCCGCGACCGGCGAAGTCATCGTCATGATGGACGCGGACGGGAGCATGGACCCGTGCGAGGTAGAGGTCTTCGTCTCGATGATCAACATCGGCTTCGACCTGGTGAAAGGTTCCCGACTGGCGGTCGGCGGAGGGTCCCACGACCTCACGTTGGTCCGTTGGGCGGGCAACAAGGCTCTCTGCAGCCTCGCCAACCGGCTCTTCGGGACGGCGTGGACCGACCTCTGCTACGGCTATCTCGCCTTCCGGCGTGACTGCCTGCCGAGGCTTGCGCTGACCGCGGACGGGTTCGAGATCGAGTCGCAGATCCTCGCCAACGCGGCCCTGAACGGACTCCGGATGGCTGAGATCCCGAGCATCGAGCTGCCCCGTCTCACCGGCGAGTCGCACCTGGTCGCCCGCCGCGACGGCGTACGCGTCGTCAAGGCGATGCTGGCTGCTCGCTACGCGCCACGCGCCAAGCGGGCGGCTGTCGCCCTCCGGCCGATGGCCGTGGACACGACGACGTGATCCCAGGTCGGGAATCGACCGACGTCGCGGTCATCATCTGCGCCTACACCGAGGACCGCTGGGCCCTGCTGGAGCGGGCCATCACCTCGGTGCAGGAGCAGGACCCTGGCCCGGCCGAGGTCATCGTCGTGGTCGACCACAACCGGCGGCTGCACGATCGGGTCGTCGAGCGCCTCGACGACGTGCTCGTCCTGCAGAACCGCTTCGCCCAGGGCCTGGCCGGCGCGCGCAACACGGGCGTGGCTGCCGCTCGAGCCGAGGTGGTTGCCTTCCTCGACGACGACGCGCGGGCCGAGAAGGGTTGGTTGAGAGGTCACGCCCACCAGTACTCGGACCGGAGCGTCGTGGGCGTCGGCGGTGCCGTGCACCCTGAGTGGCAGCAGGCTCCACCTCCGTGGTTCCCCGACGAGTTCGCCTGGGTCGTCGGCTGCACGCACTCCGGCGTCACGCCGGAGGTGCAGCAGATCCGCAACCCCATCGGGGCGAACATGTCCTTCCGGCGCAGGCAGGTGCAGGCGGTCGGCGGGTTCCGCGAAGGACTCGGCCGCGTGGGCACCGTGCCCCTCGGCTGCGAGGAGACCGAGCTCGCGATCCGGATCGCCCAGGCCGAACCGACCAGCCGGATCGTCTACCAACCGGCCGCCCGCGTCCTTCATCACGTCCCGTCGCAGCGGGCGAGCTGGACGTACTTCCGCCGTCGGTGCTGGGCTGAGGGCATCAGCAAGGCCCACGTCTCCCAGCTCGCCGGCTCCCGTGACGGACTGAGTGAGGAGCGGGGTTACGTCTCCAAGACGCTCCCCGCCGGGATCAGGCGCAGCGTCCGCGACGCAACGGAGCAGCGCGACCACCGGCAGCTGGCGCGAGCCGGCGCAATCGTCGCGGGTCTCGCGGTCACGACCGGCGGCTATCTCACCGGCCGCGTCGGGCACCCGCTGCGGGGCGCAGAGAGCGTCGCAGGTGCCATCGCGTAGCGCTTCGGCGCCCAGTAGACCGCCACCCACGACCCACGTGGCTGTGCGTGGCTGAGCCCGCGTCGGGTGGCCGATCCCCCCAGGCCGCCCGGCGCGGGTGCCATGCGCGGAGTGGTTCGTCGATGCCTGCTCGTCGTCCGTAGGTCACGCGGACCGCCAGCTTGGCAACGGCCGATCGAGCAACGACTCCAAGGCTTCGATCTCCGGCGCGTAGATGCGCTCAAGGGTCGCGCGTTCGTCGTCACTCATCGATCGGCGGACGAGGCGGCGCCTGAGGTAGGCGTCCGCTGCCTGTTTGGGGCCGTCCGGGACGAGCCGTTTGAGCGATCCGGGAGTCCGGACACGAAGCTGCCACAGGAGCGACGTCCAGCGGGAGTCCGGCACGCCGCCGGCGTTGACCAGCCCGCTGTCCTCGACACGGACATCCGCATCCACCCCAAGGAACGCGAACAGCCTTGCCAACGTCTCGTCGCGGGCTCCGATCAGCTCTTCGCTGAGCAGCACGTGCAGCCGGTCCCGCCCGTACGCCTCGATGAACGGACGCAGCTGCTGCGCGTACATCCCCGTGTGGACGTAGTAACCGGTCGGCGAACCCGCTTCTCGGCGTACCTCCTGCTCGGTGAGTGCGTCGCGAAGAGGAGCACGCTCCCTGCCGTCCCGCAGGTACATCAGGTAGTCGGAGAAGGCGCGATCCACCGGGTTGCGGAGGACCGCGACGAGCCGCGCGTCCGGCAACGCATCGTGCAGATGCTGAGCAGTGCCGGGGACGCTCATGTAGGCAGGGGACACCTCGCCGACGACGGCACCCGACGGGGCGTCCGTGAACAACGAGAGGTAGCTCTCGTAGTCCCGTACTGCGCGCGCCGCGTCCGGATGCGTCGGGTTGCGACCGCCGGCGAAGGCGAAGTGGTTCGGCTCCCTCATTGCCGCCATGTGGATGTCAGGGTGCCGCCTCAAGATCTCGTCGACCGCGGTGGTCCCGGCCTTGTAGGCGCCGATGACGACGAAGTCGGGAAGCCGAGCCATGGTCGAGTTGATAGCACAAGGGCGTCGGACAGCGAGCGGCCCCGAGCCGCTACGGGGGAGAAGCTGCTCGGGGCCGCGCTTGGGGTGTCGGGGGTCAGCCGATCTGGATGTCGACCTCCGCGACCGAGCCGACCTGGGCGCTGACCTGACGGTCCGCTGAGGGTGCGCCGGGCACCAGGGCCCGGACCGTCCACTCCCCCGGTCCTGCGAAGAACCGGAATTCACCAGCGGCCGACGTCGGGACCTCGGCGGTGAACTCACCACTGCGGTCCAGCAGCCGGACGTACGCCGGGCTGGCCGGCTGGCCGTCCTTCAGAACCCGGCCCTGGACGACAGCCTCCTTGGCGATGACCGTGTCGGCCAGCGTGGTGCCCTGCTCGGGGGCGCCGCAACCGTTGCTCACGCGGCACCGCCCTCGACCGAACCGGGCTCGTCGCCCAGGGCGATCGGCACACCGACGAGAGAGCCGTACTCGGTCCACGAACCGTCGTAGTTCTTGACGTTCGGCTGGCCCAGCAGCTCCTGCAGCACGAACCAGGTGTGCGACGAGCGCTCACCGATCCGGCAGTAGGCGATGG
>CADCUK010000208.1 GCA_902805865.1 uncultured Nocardioidaceae bacterium
CGAGGAGCGGCAGCGGGCCCTCGACGCCGGGCACGACCTCGACCCCGACACCGTGCTCAGCACCGACGACCTGGTCAACGCCGAGGACTGCTTCTTCGTCGCCACCGGCATCACCGACGGTGAGCTCATGCAGGGCGTGCGCTACCGCGCCGGCGGCGCCACGACCCACTCGCTGGTGATGCGCTCGCGCAGCGGCACGATCCGCAACATCGTCTCTGAGCACAAGCTGCAGAAGCTCAAGTCCTACGCGAGCATCAACTTCGAGAACTGACCCGTCACCCGTGAGACTCGTCGTGGCCGGCGAGGCCCTCGTCGACGTCGTGGTGCCCGTGACCGGGCAATCACGCCGTTCGCCCGGTGGGTCGCCGCTCAACGTCGCGGTCGGCCTCGCTCGTCTCGGCCTGGAGACGCAGCTGGTCACCGAGATCGGCGACGACGACGCCGGACGCATGGTGCTCGAGCACGTCCGGGGCAGCGGGGTCACGGTCGACGACGCGTCGGTGGTTCCCGGGGCGACCACCAGCACCGCGACCGCCACGCTGGACGAGCAGGGCGCGGCGACGTACTCCTTCGAGCTGCGGTGGACGCTGGGACCGCGGACACTGCCGCCCGACGCCACCGCGCTGCACGTCGGCTCCCTCGGCACCGCGCTGCGGCCGGGACGGGACACCGTCCTCGCCCTGGTGGAGCAGGCAGTGGACGCAGGGATCCTCGTGACCTTCGACCCCAACGTCCGGCCGACGATCACCCCGGACGCCGAGCAGGCGTGGCACGAGGTGCTCGAGGTGGCTGAGGCAGCGGATGTGGTGAAGCTCAGCGACGAGGACCTCGAGTTCCTGCAGCCGGGCACCACGATCGCTGCGGCGGCATCGTCGCTGCTCCGCGGCCGGACCCGGCTGCTGGTGGTGACCTCGGGCGGGACGGGCGCCTTCGCCGTCAGCCCCGCCGGGTCGGTGGAGGTGCACTCCCGGCCGGTGGACGTCGTGGACACCGTCGGTGCCGGTGACTCGTTCATGGCTGCGCTGGTCGCGGTGGCGGTCCAGCACGGCCTCGACGAGCTCCACGACGACCGGCTTGAGGCGTACCTCTCCGCGGCGCACGAAGCCGCGGCCGTGACGGTGTCGCGTCCCGGGGCGGACCCACCCAGCCTCGGCGAGCTGCCGCCGGGTTGGCCCCGACTGTCCTGAGCTCCCCTGGAGCCGGAGCGGTGCGGTCAGCCGACGTCGCTGGTGGGCACCGACCAACCGGGCCGGCGCATGGCGAGGGGTCGCGCCTGGATCTGCGCCAGGGTCTCGACCACGATGTCGATCACGTCGGGGTCGAGCGCCATCCCGACATGGCTGGTGCGCACCTCGCGCGCCTGGCCGGCCGGATCGATGCACGCCCGCCAGTCCGCGATGCCGTCGCGCTTGGAGTAGACCGAGACGAACGGGAACCCGTCGGCCAGCGGCTTGCGGGACTCGTCCCACATCCTCAGCGCACAGGTCCCGGACGTGCAGTCCTCACCCATCAGGTTCGCCAGCCCGAGGGCCTGCAGCCTGCGCAGCAGCGCGATCTGGGCGATGAGCAGCTCGTGGGCTGCCCCAGGAGCCAGCATCGGGCTGCCCAGCGTGACCAGGCCGCCCACCAGGTCGGGACGCCTCGCCGCCAGGCCGCGGCCCATCATCCCGCCGAGGCTGTGCCCGACGATCGTCACCTTGCGCTCGCGCCGCTCGACGATCTCCTCGATGCGTCGCTCGAGCGTCTGGGTGCCCCGGTCGATGCAGCCGACGTTCGCGAGGATCCCGGTGCGGTAGGTGCGGTGGCCCAGCTGGCGGAGGTGCCGGCCCATCGACCCCAGCGTGTAGTCGCCCGCCAGGAACCCCGGGATCAGCAGCACCGGGTCGCCGGGGATCCGGCCACTGGTCCGCAGCGCGTACGGCGCCGACCGCCGGCGTGCCCTCTCGGCAGAGGTGTGCCGGTGGTGTCTCACCGCCTCCAGCACGACACTGCCCTCGCGAGCGAGGGCTCGGAGCCCGCGCGGCCCGGCGAACCCCTCCGGCACGAGGAAGTCCGCAATCGGTGAGCGTCCCATTCTCGGACGGTACCCCTCGGGCCCCGTTCCAGTGGTGACTACAAGTAACGATTCGGTCGCGCCTATCCTGGGAGCCATGTCCCGAGACGCAGCCGCCGACGCACCAGCCGACACCGCCGCCTCCCAGGAGGGCCGTGAGTCCGCGGACTCCTCGTTGCCGGAGGAGCAGACCGCGCACCTCCCGCACGGGATCGACCTCTGCTACCAGGCGTTCGGCGACCCGTCGGACCGGCCGCTGCTCCTGGTGATGGGGCTCGGCGGTCCGATGACCTGGTGGCCGGTGGACCTGTGCCGGCGGCTGGCGGCCGAGGGGTTCTTCGTCATCCGCTACGACAACCGCGACACCGGACGGTCGACCAGGCTGCGTCAGCACCGGGTCAGCCAGCGGGAGCTGGTCAGGGCGTTCCTCGGCCGCCGCGTGGACGTGCCCTACTCGCTGCGCGACATGGCGCAGGACGCGGTCGCCCTGCTCGACCACCTCGACATCGAGGCCGCGCACGTCGCGGGGGTCTCGATGGGCGGCATGATCGCGCAGTCGATCGCGATCGACCACCCGGAGCGGGTCCTCTCGCTGACCTCGATCATGTCGACGACCGGCAACCGCAAGAAGGGGTTCCAGCACCCGATGCTGCTGCCCGCGATGCTGCGCCGTCCGATCTCCACCGAGGAGGAGTACGTCGAGGGGTCGGTGAAATTCTCCAAGATCATCGGCTCTCCCGGCTACCCCGAGGACGACGACGCCGTCCGCGCGCGGGCCCACGAGACCTGGTCGCGGGGCGTCAACTTCAAGGACACGATGCGGCACATGCTGGCGGTCGTCACCCAGCGGGATCGCACCGCCGGGCTGCGACAGCTGAAGGTCCCCGCGACGGTCGTGCACGGTCGCAACGACAAGATGGTCCACGTCTCCGGCGGCCGGGCCACCGCATCGGCGATCCCAGGAACCCGGCTGGTGCTCGTGCCCGGCATGGGCCACAACCTGCCCAGCGGGATCTTCGACATCCTCGTCGACGCGATCACCGAGGTCGCCGACCGCGCGGCGCGGAAGGGCTCCTGACTCTTGCCCTACGAGTCGTTCCCGGCTCTCGCCACAGCTCGGCGGGCAATACCCAGCGCCCTCAAGGCGTGGTGACCCAGGCGAAGCCCCACGGCGGCAGCCACAGCATCCCGTCGCGCAGGTCGAGCCGTCCCGTCGTCGAGTGCAGGAGCACCGGGGTGTGGATGCCTGCCTGCTCGAGGACCTCGTGCTCGACCAGCGCCTCGGTGTCGCTGAAGCACGCCAGCCCGAGGACCGGCGCGGCGCGAGGATGCGTGCGCACGTAGGCCAGCACGTGCGGCGACCGCGGGTGCAGCACGGTCGTGGTGCCGTCGGAGCGCAACGCCTCGGTCGAGGCACGTGCTGCGGCCAGCCTCTGCAGCGCTGAGAAGACCCGGCCCTCGGTCGTCGAGGGATCCGCGCGCCGGTCCGCAGCGGCCCAGTCCATCGCGGGCCGGTGCAGCCACCGGTTGTCGTCGGCGTGCGACGGTACGGCGGCCCAGTCCGGGTCGCTGCGCATCGCGACCTCGTCCCCCATGTAGACCAGCGGGATCCCGCCGAACGAGTAGGCGACGGCGTACAACGTCTCGAGCCGGGTCAGCGCGACGCTCGCCGCCCCGGCGTCACCGCGCTCCAGGGCGTCCTCGAGGCCGAGCAGCGACGCGGCCGACCCCGACGTGCGGGCGTCCCCGGTCGCCGGGTTGGCCTGGAAGTCGGCGCCCTCCGCGAACGAGCCCGGGTGCCGCCCCGAGAAGTACGACGCCAGGAACTGCCGGTGCCGGAACGGATCGAGCCCGACCGCCCAGGCGTCCTCGTCGGCGACCGCCCAGCCGATGTCGTCGTGGTTGCGGATGTACGTGACCCACGTCGCCTGCGCCGGCGGTCGGGGGCGTCGGGCCAGCGCGTGCGCCGAGAGCCGTACGTCGCGACTGGCGACCGCCGACCACAGCATCACCATCAGCTGGTTGTCGTAGGCGAGGTCGCACTCGGGGCGGAACCGCTCGTGCGCGCCGAGGTAGGGCACCAGCTGGTCGGGGCCGACGATCGCCTCGGCCTTGAGCGCGACGCCCGGCATGGCCAGCCGCACCAGCGCCCGGAGCGCCTGGAGGATGCGGTGGGCCTCGGGCTGGTTCTGGCAGTCGGTGCCGAGCCGCTTCCACAGGAACGGCGCTGCGTCGAGCCGGACGATGTCGACGCCGTGGTTCGCGAGCGTGAGCAGGACTCCGAGCATCGACCGGAAGACCCGAGGGTTCGTCCAGTTGAGGTCCCACTGGAACTCGTGGAACGTGGTCCACACCCACTCGTCGCCCGGGTCGGCCTCGCCAGGGGGCAGGTAGGTGAAGCTGCCCGGCGCCATGTCCGGGAAGACCTCGGGGAGCGTCCGCTCGTAGGCGTCGGGCTCCGTCCGGTCGCGGAAGAACCAGTAGAAGTCGCGGTAGGCCGGGTCGCCCGCAGCCGCCTTGCGCGCCCACTCGTGCTCGCGCGCGGTGTGATTCAGGACGAGGTCCACGCAGAGCGCGATGTCCCTGTCGTGGAGCAGCCCGGTGAGCTGCTCGAGATCGGTCATCGTGCCGAGCCGCGGATCCACCGCGTCGTAGTCCTGCACCGCGTAGCCGCCGTCGTTCTCGCCCTCGCGCGGACGGAGCAGCGGCATGAGGTGGAGGTAGCCGACGCCGAGCTCGCCGAGGTAGTCGACTCGTTTCGCCACCCCTTGCAGGTCTCCTGCGAACCGGTCGGCGTAGCAGACGTAGCCGACCATGTCCTGGCGCAGGAACCAGGCCGGGTCGACCTCACGACGGCGGTCCAGCACCCGCAGCGGGAGCGGGCGGGCGACCGCGGCATCCAGCGCGTCTCCCACAAGGTCTGCGGCGAACGACGACACGTCGACGCGGTCGGCGTACACGGCGGTGAGGGCCTCGACGAGGTCGCCCTGGACGAGGTCGAGCCGAGCCAGGAACGCGGCTCCCTCCAGCGCGCCGAGCCGGTCGAGCGCACGGGAGGTCACCGCGTCGTCGCGCGGTGGGGTCACGCGGACAGCCGCTCCCCCGTGTCGGTGTCGAAGACGTGGACGTGGCCGGGGTCGGTCGTCACGTGCAGCACCTCGCCCTTGCGCGTCGGGCCCCGCCCGCTGCTGCGGACGATGATCGTGGAGGGCAGTCCCTCGACGTCGCTGGTCCCGTAGAGGTAGCTGTCGGCACCGAGCTCCTCGACCACGGTCACCTTCACCGGCAGCCCCTCGCCGTCGCCGACGAGGCGCCAGTTCTCCGGTCGGACCCCGACCGTGACGCGCCCGTTCATCTTCTTGCTGGCGGTGGCGTCGACGGGAACGGCGTAGCTGCCGATCCGCACGTCGCCGTCCGCAGCCGTGCCCTCGAGGAGGTTCATCTGCGGGGAGCCGATGAATCCCGCGACGAAGAGGTTGACCGGCTTGTCGTAGAGCTTGAGAGGCGTGTCCACCTGCTGCAGGTAGCCCTTGTCCATGACCGCCACCCGGTCGCCCATCGTCATCGCCTCGACCTGGTCGTGGGTGACGTAGACGGTGGTGACGCCGAGGTCGGCCTGCAGCTTCGCGATGTCGGTGCGGGTCTGCACGCGCATCTTCGCGTCGAGGTTCGACAGCGGCTCGTCCATGCAGAACACCTGGGGGGAGCGCACGATCGCACGGCCCATCGCGACCCGCTGGCGCTGACCGCCGGAGAGCGCCTTCGGCTTGCGGTCGAGGTACTCCGTCAGACCGAGGATCCGGGCGGCCTCCTCGACCCGCTTGCGCTGCTCGTCCTTGGGCACCTTCGCCATCTTCAGCGCGAAGCCCATGTTGTCGGCGACGCTCATGTGCGGGTACAGCGCGTAGTTCTGGAACACCATCGCGATGTCGCGGTCCTTGGGCGGGGTGTTCGTGACCTCGCGGTCGCCGATGAAGATCTTGCCGGAGTTGACCTCCTCCAGCCCCGCCAGCATGCGCAGCGTCGTGGACTTGCCGCAGCCGGAAGGTCCGACCAGGACCATGAACTCGCCGTCGCCGATCTCCAGGTCGATCCCCGGGACCGCAGGCACGTCGGCGCCCGGGTACCAGCGTTGGGCCTTGTCGAACCTCACTGTTGCCATGTCAGATGCTCCCTTCACCGGCAGGAACGTGCCGGACGATCCGTTGTGAAGTGGCCGCCGCACATGATGTGGGCTGCTCCACACCCTAGGGGTGGCGCTGGTCGGCGTCGACGGCCCGCACGCGCAGGACGTACGCCGACTCGGGGGCCGTCACCGGGAGCCGCAGCCCGCTGCGGCAGAGGAGCCCGCCGGTGCTGACGACCCCGTCACCGGTCATCCACGAGGTCCCGAGGTCCATCGGGTGCCGGTCGGCCGAGGGGTCGACGGCGCGGACCAGGTAGCGGCGGTCGGGTTCCAACCCGGCGAGCTGCACCGGCGACGGCACCTGGGTGGCAGTGGGATCGGTGACCACGACGACGAAGACGCCTTCGCTCCGATCGGACGCGACTGCCCCGGTGACCGTCACCGCCGGGTCCGGGTGGTCGGGCCGCACCAGGACGCCGTCGAGCACGAGGTGCCGCACCTCCTTGTGCAGCGCCACCCAGGCCGCCAGCGCCTCGCGGTCGGTGGCGTCGAGGCCGAGCAGGTCCCACTCGATGCCGAAGTGGCCGAGGAGCGCGACGGCGCCGCGCAGCCCGAGCCGTGCGGTGCGGCCGGTGGTGTGGGCCACCGGGCCGCCGACGTGGGCTCCGGTGAGCTCCGGCGGCACGAGCAGGGTCGTCCACCTCTGGATCCGGGTCCGCAGCAGCGGGTCGAGGGTGTCGCTGGCCCAGACCCGGTCGGTGCGGGTCAGGACCTCGAGGTCCACCCTGGCCCCACCCGAGGCGCACGACTCGATCTCCAGCCCGGGGTGGGCGGCGCGCAGCTCGTCGAGCAGCCGGTAGAACGCGAGGGTCTGCCCGTGCACGGCCGGTCGACCGCCGGAGGCGACGTCGATCAGGTCGCGGTTGTGGTCCCACTTCAGGAAGTCGATCTCGTACTCGTCGAGGAGCGCGAGCAGCGCGGACCGGAGGGCGGCGTAGGCCTCGGGGTGCTGCAGGTCGAGCACCTGCTGGTGGCGCCAGGTGTCGGGCAGCGCGCCGCGGCCGCGGAGCAACCAGTCGGGGTGGGCGCGGGCGAGGTCGGAGTCCTCGTTGACCATCTCCGGCTCGACCCAGAGGCCGAACTCGAGGCCGCGCCCCTTCACGTGGTCCACCAGCGGGTGGAGGCCGTCGGGCCAGACGTCGCGGTCCACGACCCAGTCACCCAGGCCGGCACGGTCGTGCCGCCGGCCGGCGAACCAGCCGTCGTCGAGGACGAAGCGCTCGGCGCCGACCTCCGCCGCGGCGTCGGCCAGCGCGGTCAGCCGTCCGAGGTCGTGGTCGAAGTAGGTGGCTTCCCACGTGTTGACGACGACGGGGCGTGGGCTGCGCGTCCGCGGGGAGTGCCGCCGTACCCAGCCGTGGAGGCGTTCGCTGAGCGGGTCGAGCCCCTCGTCGCTGCAGGAGGCCACCAGCCACGGGGCGGCGTACGTCTCCCCCGGCGCGAGCGTCACCTCACCTGGGCCGAGCAGCTCGCCGCCGCCGAGCAGGCACTCGCCCTCCGGCGTGCGCTCGGCGTACGTCGTGGAGTCACCGCTCCACGCGACGTGCACCCCCCACACCCGTCCGGACCGGAAGCCGAACCCCGGCGTGCCTGCGACGAGCAGCAACGTCGCGTCGTGGCCCGGCCTTCCGTGCCGGGAGCTGCGTGACCAGGTCCCCTGGGGCCAGGGGTGTCGCTGGGGCGCGCGCTCGCCGCTCCACCGTCCGGTGAGGTCGAGCAGCTCACTGGCTTCGGCCGGCACGGGAAGGACGGTGCGCAGCGCGGACAGCTCGTAGTCCGTCGCTCCGATGTTGGTGAGCTCGGTGCGGACACGCACCAGTCCCTCGAGGGTCAGCTCGAGGTGCCACTGGATCGCCAGCCCCACCTCGTCGTCCTGCGACCGCAGGGTTGCCGACTGCTCGGCGCCCGACTGCTCGGCGCCCGACTGCTCCGGGACGGTCCAGCTCCAGCTGAGGAACCGCGCCGCCCAGGTGGCCGTCGGGCGGCCCGGCCGGTGACCTTCGACGCCGGGCGTGCCGGTGAACCCCGACGTGCTCTCGGGCACCACGGACAACGACCGCGACTGGTCCAGCGCCGAGTGCGACACACCTGGGGCCAGCAGCGTGAGGTACGCCTCGAGGTCGGGAGCCGAGAGCTCCCCGAGGTCCAGACCCCAATGGAGCAAGGAGGGCACGCCCGCCGGCGATGAAGCGAGCAGGACACTGACGCCGCCGTTGCGCAGGTGGACCGGCTGACCTGTCACGGCACAGGAACCTACACCCGAGGTCAGGGCCGGTGCGGAAGCCGAACTGTTTCGTCACGTCTGATCTGGGGTGGGGGGTTGCGCTCTGTTTGCCGGACCTGTTCGCTGGACATGACTAGCCGTGATGGACACCACAGGAGGACGGTCATGAAGAGGCTCTCCGCGGCACCTCGCGGTCGATCAAGGAAAAGCCCGACCACGCGCAGGATCGCCGGCCTCGGAGCCGTCGCCCTGGTCTGCACGGCGCTCACCGCCTGCAGCAGCGCATCCGCGAAACCGTCGTTGAACTGGTACGTCAACCCCGACGGCGTGGAGACGCTGACCACGCTGGCCGAGGAGTGCAGCACCGACGAGTACGACATCGAGATCCAGCTGCTGCCCGCCAGCGCCACCGACCAGCGCACCCAGCTGGCGCGCCGGTTGGCGGCGCAGGACTCCTCCACGGACCTCATGAGCCTCGACCCGGTCTTCGTCGCCGAGTTCGCCAACGCCGGGTGGCTCGAGCAGCTGCCCGAGGACGTGGCCGCCACGGCCACCGACGAGGACGTGCTCGAGGGTGCGGCCGAGACGGTCAAGTGGGACGACGGCGTCTACGCGTTCCCGCAGTGGGCGAACACCCAGGTCCTCTGGTACCGCAAGTCGCTGGCCGAGAAGGCCGGACTGGACATGTCGAAGCCCGTGTCGTGGGGCCAGGTCATCGAGGCGGCCGCCGAGGGCGGTGGCACCGTCGGTGTCCAGGGCAACAAGTACGAGGCGTACGTCGTCTGGATCAACGCCCTCGTCATGGGGGCCGGTGGCGAGATCATCTCGAACAACGAGGCCGGCAAGGACGCCGAGATCGAGATCGGCTCCGATGCGGGCAGGCACGCCGCCCGGGTGATCCAGAAGCTCGCCGAGTCGGAGGCGGCCCAGCCGGACCTCACCACCTCGAACGAAGGCACGAGCCTCGGGCTGATGTACGAGGGAGCCGGCGAGTTCATGGTGAACTGGACCTTCGTCTACCAGAACTACAAGACGCTGGTCGACAGCGGCGACCTCACCAAGGAGCAGCTCGACGACCTCGCGTGGGCGCGCTACCCCGAGACGGTCCAGGGCGAGGAGTCGAGGCCGCCCATCGGTGGCATCGACATCGGCGTCGGCGCCTACTCCGAGAACGGCGACTTCGCCCTCGAGGCCGCCGAGTGCGTGACCTCTCCCGAGGCCCAGGTCCAGCTCGCGATCAACGAGGGGCTCATGCCGTCGCGCAGCTCGGCGTACGACGACGAAGAGCTCACCAAGGCCTACCCCGCCGACCTGCTCAAGCTGTGGCAGGAGAGCGTCGACACCGGCGGGCCACGTCCGAAGAGCGCCTACTACGCCACGATCTCCGCCGCCCTGCAGAGCACGTGGCACGCCCCGACCGGGGTCGACGAGTCCACACCCGAGGAGTCCGCGAAGTTCCTGGCGGACGTTCTTGAAGGGAAGGCCCTCCTGTGAGCTCCACCTACATCGCCACGGCCGGCGAGGAAGACACGAAGGTCAAGAAGGGTCCGAAGAAGGGCAAGCCGGAGAGCGAACGCTCCAAGGCGGAGAACACGCTCGGTCGCAACCTGGTCCTGCCGGCGATCATCGTGATGCTGCTCGTCACGGCCTTCCCGATGCTCCGCGCGCTCTACCTCTCGCTCTTCAGCTACTCGCTGACGGCTCCCGAGGACCGCGAGTTCGTCGGGCTGTCGAACTACGTGACCGCGCTCTCCGACCCGCTGTTCTGGCGGGACACCGGGGTGACGGTCCTCTACATGGTGGTGACCGTCGCGGTCGAGCTCGTGATCGGCTTCATCTTCGCGATGGTGATGCACCGGGTGATCTTCGCCCGCGGCATCATCAGGACGTCGATCCTCATCCCCTACGGCATCATCACGGTGGTCTCCGGGTTCGCCTGGCAGTTCGCGTTCAGCTACCAGAACGGGTTCGTGAACAGCTGGATACCGGGGCTGGACACCACGTTCAACTGGTTCGCCGAGTCCACCCCCGCGATCGTCGCGATCATGGTCTCGGAGATCTGGAAGACCACACCGTTCATGTCGTTGCTGCTGCTGGCCGGGCTCGCGCAGGTCTCGGAGGACATGATCGAGGCGGCCAAGGTCGACGGCGCCACGTGGTGGCAGCGGTTGTGGAAGGTGATCCTGCCCAACATGCGGGCAGCGATCATGGTCGCGGTGCTGTTCCGTGCGCTGGACGCCTACCGCATCTTCGACAACATCTTCGTGATGACCGCCGGCGCCGTGGGCACCGAGTCGATCTCGTTCCTCACCTACCGGCAGACGATCGAGCAGTTCCAGCTCGGCATCGGCTCGGCGCTGTCCGTGCTGCTGTTCCTGTCGGTGCTGCTGATCGCCTACTTGATCGTGAAGCTGTTCAAGGTCGACCTCGCCGCGGCGCGGCAGGAAGGATGACGCCGTGAGGAACAACGCCTCGACAAGGGTCGGCACCGTCATCGGAGCGATCCTGATCCTGATCTGGTGCCTGCTGCCGGTGGCCTGGATCATCTCGCTCTCCTTCAAGTCCCAGACCGCGATCACCAACGGCAGCCCTGGGTTCTTCCCGGCGGACGGTGACGGCGCCGGCTGGCAGAACTACCAGGACGTGCTGGCCAACGACCAGTTCCGGCGCGCGATCTTCAACTCGATCGGCATCAGCCTCATCGCGACGCTGCTCTCGGTGATCATCGCGACCCTGGCGGCGTACGCCATCGCGCGGCTGGACTTCCCCGGCAAGAAGCTGGTGCTCACGATGGCACTGGCCATCGCGATGTTCCCCGTCGTCTCGCTCGTCGGGCCGCTGTTCGACATGTGGCGCACGATCGGGCTCTACGACACCTGGCCCGGCCTGATCATCCCCTACATGTCCTTCACGTTGCCGCTGGCGATCTGGACGCTGTCGGCGTTCTTCCGGGAGATCCCCTGGGAGCTCGAGCAGGCGGCCCAGGTCGACGGGGCCACCTCCTGGCAGGCGTTCCGCAAGGTCATCGTCCCGCTCGCCGCACCCGGCGTCTTCACCGCGGCGATCCTGACGTTCTTCTTCGCCTGGAACGACTTCGTCTTCGGCATCTCGCTCACCTCGACCGAACGGGCGCGGCCGATCCCGGCAGCCCTGTCGTTCTTCGTGGGTGCCGACCCGTTCAACCGTCCCGCCTCGCTCCTTGCGGCCGGTGCCGTCGTCTCCACCATCCCGATCATCATCATCGTCCTGATATTCCAGCGAAAGATCGTCGCCGGCCTCACCTCCGGCGCAGTGAAGGGTTGATGCGTCATGGCTTCCATTGAGATGAAGAACATCGTCAAGAAGTACGGCGACGGTTTTCCTGCTGTGAACAACGTCAGCATCGACGTCGCCGACGGCGAGTTCGTGATCCTCGTCGGCCCGTCCGGGTGCGGGAAGTCGACGCTGCTGCGGATGATCGTGGGCCTGGAGGACATCACCTCCGGCGAGATGGTCATCGGGGAGAAGAAGGTCAACGACCTCGCCCCGCGCGACCGCAACCTCGCGATGGTGTTCCAGAACTACGCGCTCTACCCGCACCTCACCGTCTACGAGAACATCGCGTTCCCACTCCGCCTCGCGGGCACGGACGGCAAGGAGCTCGACGAGAAGGTCCGCAGCGCGTCGAAGACGCTCGAGCTCGACGAGCACCTGGACCGCAAGCCGGGCAACCTGTCCGGTGGTCAGCGGCAGCGCGTCGCGATGGGCCGCGCGATCGTCCGTGACGCGGATGCCTTCCTCTTCGACGAGCCGCTGTCCAACCTCGACGCGAAGCTGCGTGGCCAGATGCGCAGCGAGATCTCGCGGCTGCAGAAGAAGCTCGGCATCACCACGGTCTACGTCACCCACGACCAGACCGAGGCGATGACGCTCGGGGACCGGGTCGCGGTCCTCAAGCGGGGATTCCTCCAGCAGCTCGCGTCGCCTCGCGAGCTCTACACCAACCCTGGCAACCTCTTCGTCGCCGGCTTCATCGGCTCGCCGCCGATGAACTTCCTGCCGGCGACGGTCAAGGGCAACTCCGTCAAGCTGCCGTTCGGCACCGTCGAGATCCCCGAGGACAAGGCGAAGAAGGCCTCACGCAAGAAGAAGGACCTGCTCATCGCCGGCATCCGTCCGGAGCACTTCGAGGACGCGTCGGTCGTCGACCCGTCGAAGAAGGGCTCGACGTTCCGCGCGCAGGTCGACGTCGTGGAGTGGCTGGGCAACGAGGCCTACGCCTACATCCCGTTCGAGGCGCCGCCGGAGGTGCAGAAGCAGCTCGAGCAGCTCGAGCGCGACCTCGACGGCGAGTCGCTGCGCACGCAGCTGGTCGTGTCGCTCGACGGGGCCTCCATGGTCAAGGAGGGCGACGACGCCGAGATCTGGGTCGACACCTCGAAGATGCACCTCTTCGACCCGGAGACCGGCGAGAACCTGACCATCGACCTCGACAACGCCGGGGAGATCCCGAACCACGACGAGGCCGGCGTGGTCGAGGCACAGGAGGCGGTGTAGCCGAGGGTGACCGCCCGCACCGCGGTCCCCGCCGTCGAGCCCCTCGGCGGTCCCCTACGCTTCGCCCCATGAGTGCCGAGCCCGAGTTCCGCTACTCCGACCTGCTCCCCCTCGCCGACGACCGGACGCCGTACCGGTTGGTCAGCACCGAGGGTGTGGGCAGCGTCGAGGTGGACGGACGGAAGCTGCTGACGGTGGAGCCGTCGGCGCTGAGGACCCTCACCGCGGAGGCGATGCACGACATCGCGCACTACCTCCGGCCCGCGCACCTCGCCCAGCTCCGGCGGATCATCGACGACCCGGAGTCGTCGGGCAACGACCGGTTCGTCGCGCTCGACCTGCTCAAGAACGTGAACATCTCGGCGGGCGGGGTGCTCCCGATGTGCCAGGACACCGGCACCGCGATCGTCATGGGCAAGAAGTCCGAGGGCGTGCTCACCGGCGCCGACGACGCCGAGTGGATCAGCCGCGGCGTGTACGACGCCTACACGCGGCTGAACCTCCGCTACTCGCAGCTCGCGCCGCTGACGATGTGGGACGAGAAGAACACCGGCACGAACCTCCCCGCACAAGTGGAGCTGTACGCCGTGCCTGCCACTTCTCCCGAGGGGCAGGCACAGGACCCGGAGTACAAGTTCCTGTTCATGGCCAAGGGCGGCGGCTCCGCCAACAAGTCGTTCCTGTTCCAGGAGACCAAGGCGGTCCTCAATCCCCAGCGCATGCTCGCGTTCCTCGACGAGAAGATCCGCTCGCTCGGCACGGCGGCGTGCCCGCCGTACCACCTGGCGGTGGTGATCGGGGGCACCAGTGCGGAGTTCGCGCTCAAGACCGCGAAGTACGCCTCGGCGCACTACCTCGACGGGTTACCGACGTCGGGATCCATGGCTGCACATGGGTTCCGCGACCTCGAGCTCGAGGAGGAGGTCTTCGAGCTGACGCAGTCGTTCGGGATCGGCGCCCAGTTCGGCGGCAAGTACTTCTGCCACGACGTCCGGGTCGTGCGCCTCCCCCGCCACGGCGCTTCCTGCCCGGTGGCGATCGCGGTGTCGTGCTCGGCCGACCGGCAGGCGCTGGGCAAGATCACCCCCGACGGCGTGTTCCTCGAGCAGCTCGAGCGTGACC
>CADCUK010000209.1 GCA_902805865.1 uncultured Nocardioidaceae bacterium
GGCGAGCTCCAGCCGTCCGACGAAGGACTCGGCGCTCTCCCGGCTCACCTCGGCCGGCACCTCGGCAGCCACGTCGAGCGCCCCGCGGAGCCGCTCCAGCCGGGCGCGCTGGTCGGGCCAGACGTACGCCGTGAGCAGGGTCCGGCCGTCCGTCGTCGACGGGTCGACGGGGCGGACGTCGCAGCCGGCGCGCTCGGCGACCGTGACCTGCCCGGTCAGCGGCCGGCCACGCCAGCCGGGGTCCAGCCGGACCGGCGACCTCGGCTCCCCGTGCACGACGCCGGCGTCGTCGACGTACGCGAACCGGTCGGCTCGCAGGTTGAGCCCTGCCGAGCTTCCCATCTCGAGGAGCCGGACCGGGAGGTCCCACGGCAGCTGCAGGAGGCCGCCGTACAACGCGGTGGCTCGGCCAACCTCGTTGGTCTGCGGCGCCCGGTCGAGCCACTCGGCCACCGCCGCCGGCTCCTCCTGGAGGAGCTCCCGGAACGCCGCCCAGCCACCGTCGGGCTCCCACGTCCCGCCGACGGAGGGGTAGTACGTCGCCAGCTCGCCGGCGCGTCGTTCGAGGACCAGTCGGTGCACCGACCCGAGCAGGCGGAGGGCCAGCGCCGACGGGCCGGGCAGCTCCTCGTGCCCCCGGAGCACCTCGCGCACGGGTCCGTCCGACTCGATGTCCGACGCGGCACGAGCCAGCAGGTCGGCGTACATCGGCGAGCCGATCTCCGCGCAGGCCTCGCTCTGCAGTCGGAATGCAGTCACCAGGTCCATGGACGCATCGAACCAGACGGTGCGTCGCTGCCGCCCCGTCCGAGCCTCAGACGGTGTCGCGGAACCGCTCCGGGATGCGGACCAGCGGTCGGTCGCGCATCGCACGGACCTGGCCGCCACCGACGGCGTGCCACAGCTCCGGCGGCTTCAGCTCGACGGCCCGCGCCAGCTTCTCCGGCGTCGCCCGGAACGGAGGCAGCTTGTCCTCGTCGGTGGTGACGTCCATGTCGTCCAGCACCTCGACGAGCTCGTCGCCGAGCCGCCAGTTCGCGTCCGCTCCGCGCCCGGTCTCCTCGGTCAGCCCCTGGCGGTGCGCAGCCGTGGCCACGAGGTGGTCGCGGTCCGCGAACTTCAGGTGGAACAGGTACAGGTCGGGGTCGACCGCGTAGGGCATCTTGATCCCGTGGGAGCCCGATGCCCAGTGGCCGCTGTCGCGCTTGATCGCCGGCTTGCACATCTTCGGGATGTACTTCGCCGTGCCGCGCTGCTGGAGGACAGGTCGGGCCGGGTCGAGAGGTGCCTCGACGCCGACGCGGTGGACGACGTTCATCCCGATCGCGCCGATCGCCTTTGCGTCCGGACGGTCCGCCACCAGCTCACGGAGGTCGGCGTACCTCGTGGGGTCGGCGACCAGGAACTCGTCGGCGTCGGCGAAGACCACCGCGTCGAACGCCTGCAGCAGGCTGGTGGCCAGGGCGTTGACCATCCGCAGCCGGGCCGCCGCCCAGTCCGGGTGGTGCCGGTCCGGCAGGCGGATCACCGGGCACGGCAGGTCCTCGGTGGAGCCGTCGGCGCTGTTGTCGTCGATGACGACCAACCGCTCGGGGCCGCCGCACTGCTTGCTGTAGTGCGCGACCCACCTGGGGAGCATGACCGCTTCGTCGCGGACCACCGTGATGGCGGCGATCTCCGGCAGTCCTGCCAACGTCAGCCCCTCAGCTTGTAGTCCTCGAGAAGTCGCCTGCCGATGATCATCCGCTGGATGTCTGCGGTTCCCTCACCGATGAGGAGCATGGGCGCCTCCCGGTAGAGCCGCTCGATCTCGTACTCCTTGGAGAAACCGTAGCCCCCGTGGATGCGGAACGAGTCCTCGACCACCTGGGAGCAGTATTCCGAGGCGAGGTACTTCGCCATCCCCGCCTCGAGGTCGTTGCGCATGCCGGCGTCCTTGGTCCTGGCGGCCTTGACCATCATCTGGTGCGCGGCCTCGACCTTGGTGCCCATCTCGGCGAGGCGGAACAGCACCGCCTGGTGCTCGGCGATCTTCTTGCCGAAGGTCTCGCGCTGCTGGGCGTACTGCACACCGAGCTCGAAGGCGCGGTTCGCGACACCGCAGCCCCGGGCCGCGACGTTGACGCGGCCGACCTCGACGCCGTCCATCATCTGGTAGAAGCCCTTGCCGGGCGCTCCGCCGAGGATCTGGTCGGCCGAGATCTGGTGACCCTCGAAGATCATCTCGGTCGTGTCGACGCCCTTGTAGCCCATCTTGTCGATCTTGCCGGGCACCGTGACGCCCTGCGCGGTCTCGCCGAACCCCTCGGTCTTCTCCACGAGGAACGTCGTCATGTTCTTGTAGACCGAGTCGGCACCCTCGTCGGTCTTCACGAGCACGGCCACGAGGTTCGACGACCCACCGTTGGTCAGCCACATCTTCTGACCGGTGATCGCGTAGCTGCCGTCCTCGTTCTTGACCGCCTTGCTCTTGATGGCCGCCACGTCGGAGCCGCAGCCCGGCTCGGACATCGAGAACGCGCCGCGCACCTCACCGGTGGCCATCCGCGGGAGGTACTTCTGCTTCTGCTCGTCGGTGCCGTGCTTGAGCAGCATCCACGCGACGATGAAGTGGGTGTTGATGATGCCGCTGACGCTCATCCAGCCGCGGGCGATCTCCTCGACCGTGAGCGCGTAGGTCAGGAGCGACTCGCCCAGACCGCCGTACTCCTCGGGGATCATCAGCCCGAACAGACCGAGCTCCTTGAGCCCCTCGACGATCTCGGTCGGGTACTCGTCCTTGTGCTCGAGCTCGGTGGCCACCGGGATGATCTTCTCGTCCACGAAGGCGCGGACGGTCTTCAGGATCTCCTCCTGGATGTCGGTGAGGCCTTCGGTCTCGCAGAGGCGACCCATGTGCTGTCCTTCCCAGGGTGTACGACGGTGCGAGCGATGAGCGCACGCAGGCGATCGGGCCGGAATCCGGCGCCGCGCGCAGACTACGTGGCGACCGCGTGAGCCGCTATGGAGTGGGCCACATGCGGACCAGGTAGCTGAGGGCAGCCACCGCCGCCTCCAGCTGGTCCTCGACCGGCACCTTCGCGGGGTCGACACCTTTCTGTGGCACGGGTCTCAGCTCCTCGAGGTCGCCGACCACGGTGAGCCCCAGCTTCGTGAGCTTCTCGATGTGCTTGGCCGATCGCCTGGTGACCCAGTCGTCCTCGAAGCCGATCGGCTGCTCGAGCTCGGACCGGTCGGTCATGCCCTTCTTGGCCAACGAGTGCTTGACGACCTTCTGGTACCTCGCCAGCGGGAAGCCCTCGGGCAGCGACTCGTTGAGCGCGCGCAGCACGAGCGCGGACGGCGCGCCCAGGGAGGCGTTGCTCTTGCCGGAGGTGTCGAACGGTCCGGGGTCGAGGCCGACGACGGAGCAGAAGCGCTCCCAGAGCAGCCGGGGGTCGGCTCCCGGGTGCGGCACGGTGACCAGCGTGAAGCTGTCCTGCCCGACGATCCGCGCCCACTTGCGTGCGATGAACGGGAAGTTCATGTGCCGCCAGAACTTCTTGGCGTGCACCGACTCCTCGTCGCCGGGGGACTCGATGTCGCGGAGGTACTCCGTCCACCCCCACGACGTCCCGTTCTTGAGCCCCTCCTGCCACATGGCAGGGATGTTGCGGCCCAGGTCCCGCACGGTCATGACGACCTTCACCTCGGCCGGCGCCAGGCTCGCGACCACCCGTTCGATGTCGGGCACCGGCGTCGGCCCGAGGAACTCCATGGAGATCACCGCGGTGCCGTCGAACGCGGCGATCTCGTCGGTGAGCCGCTGCCAGGCGCCGGGCGACCCGGGCACGACCTCGCCGTCCCGGGTCTGGCCCAGCACGTCGAGGACTCCGAGCACCTGCTGCCGCCAGCCCTTGCCGGGGAACAGGAATCCCTGCTCCGCGAGCACCTCACGGTTCGCGCCGAGGTTGCGCTGGATGTAGCTCGTGCCGGACTTCATCGCTCCGATGTGGAGGACGACGGTGTGCGCCAAGGCTCCTTCTCCGCGGGCCGCCGACGCCCCGGGTCAGGGACGACGTCTGGTGGGGACTGAGACGTCAGCGTAGACGAGCGGGTGGTCGGTGGTCTTCCGGATGAGTCGGCCCTGGGCCGCGTTGTAGTTCGAGAACTGCACGAAGCGCGAGCCGAAGATCTGGTCGATGCGCATGTCGGACGGCGGGCTGCACGGAGCGTTGTCCATCGAACCCCCGGCGGCCGAGCGCATCGGAGCCAGTGTCGTCATCGGGCAGAAGTAGGTCTCCCGCTCGTTCATGTCACCGGTCAGCACCAGCGGGACGCCGGACTCCCAGAGCTTGTTCGCCAGCTCGATCTGGAGGTTGCGTGCCTGGTCGCGGTAGCGCTGCGCCTCCGCGGTGCGGCCGTATGCGTTGTGGAAGTTCGCGAACCAGACGAGCCGGCCCGAGTCCTTGTGACGCAGCAGCACGAACGGCATCTTGATCCACGCGCCGTAGGCGTAGACGATCGGGACGGACCGCGCCTCGACGAGCTCCCAGTGCGCCGTCCGCCAGGCGATCGAGTTGTGCATGGCAGCGCTGGAGAGCTGGTCGCCCGGGTAGACCTCCCACGAGCTGCCGACGATCTCGAAGAACCGCTCGTGCTGCTGCTCCTGGAACTCCTGGAAGCCGGCCACCTGGATGCCGAACCGGTCGAGCGCCTTGACCGCGTAGCCGGTCCGCGTGATGCCGTCCTCGAACCGGGGCCGATCACCATTCTTGGTGTGCCCGTAGCCGAGCAGGTTGAAGCTCGCCGTACGGAACGTCGGCAGCGGGGCTCCCGAGTCCGACGAGAGAACGAAGGCATCGTCGACGACGACGCCCTTGCCGCCCGTGCCGTCGGGCGCGAGGCGCCACGAGTTGGTGGCGACCAAGGCCGCGGTGAGGGCCGACACCAGCAGCACGATGGCCACCGTGGCCCACCGGGAGGTGCCTGACCGGCCTGCAGAGATGGTGCTCACGACGAGTCTCCTGTCAGATGCTTCATGGGGCTCCAGCCCGACCGTTTTCCACCGTGTCGAGCGCCGATTTGGGACGCTAGCAGTGGTAATGGGGCCTGACAGGAGAATTACGAAATCGGCCCCAACGCTCTCACGAGTCACACCAGTCCCACTACCCCCAAATTGCCAATCCTGGTGGGAGGCGCGCGGATCGAGCTCCCGGCGAGTCGCTGCGTGCTAGGTTGAGCGCGTTTTCGCGCGGAGGGAGTGCAGTGAGCGACCGGATCGTCCTCCACATCGGCGCTATGAAGACCGGGACGACCTTCCTGCAGACGACCTTGGAGCGCAACAGCGCCGTGCTCGCCGGCGCCGGTGTCGACTTCACCGGCAACCGGTTCGCCTACCAGACCCGTGCGGTCAGCTCGGCCCTGAAGGGGCCCAAGGAGCGAGGTCGCCGCTACGCCCGGTGGCGCCGGCTGGTCCAGGCAGCCCGCGAGGCCGAGCAGGACACCTCCGTGGTGTCGATGGAGTTCCTCAGCTTCGCCGACGACCGCCAGATCACGCACCTGCTCCAGCCGTTGAAGGGGATGCGCGTCGAGGTGGTGATGACGGTCCGGGACCAGTTCCTGGTCGCCCCGGCGCAGTGGCAGACCTACTGCCGCAACAACGGCATCGCTGACTGGGGCACCTACCTGAGGCAGATCGAGCCCCGGATCGGCGGGCTGCCTCGTCGCAACGACGCCTACCGGACCTTCCACCGCGCCCAGGACGTCGACAGCACGCTCCGCCGCTGGGCGGCGTTCCGGCGGGTCAAGGAGGTGCACGTCGTCACCGTCCCCGGCCGCGAGGCACCTCAGGACGAGCTGTGGACCCGCTTCTTCGACGCGGTCGGCGTCGCCCCGCCCACGGTGGACTTCGGGGTCGCCGCGCCGAACACCTCGCTCGGGTACGGCTCCTGCGACCTGCTCCGCCGGCTCAACAGGCACCTGGACGGCATCCCCGGCGGGCGGTACCGCAAGGGGATGCGCCAGCTGGCCCGTGAGGTGCTCGCCGAGCGGCGCGACATCGAGTCACGGCCGGCACTCGACCTGCGTGGCGCTGAGTACGCCCGTCAGCTCAACCAGCAGCTCCGGGACAGCATCGACCGGAGTGGATTCGTCCTGCACGGGGCGCTCGACGACCTGCCGGTCCCCGAGTCGCTGGACGGCTACGACCGCAAGCCGGTCCCGGTGCCCACCGAGGAGGCGGTCGCGGCGGCGGAGGCCGCCTGGCACTACCTGAGCGAACGCGCGGGCACCGGCGGCCGCCCGCCCCGCTCGCTGGACAAGCTGGTCCGCGACGACGCCCGCCTCCTCCGCAAGGTCCACGGCTGGTCCTGACCCCGCCGAGCCGTCAGACGAGGCCTTCGAAGCGCTTGGGGACCCGGACGAACGGGCGCTTGCGCATCGCCGGCACCTGGCGGTCGCCGCGAGCCCGGTAGGTCTGCCCCTCCTGCCGCACGATCTTCGCCAGCAGCCGGTCCGGTGGCGAGAACGGCCTGAGCTCCTCGACCCGGACGTCGGCGACGATCGACTCCAACAGCTCGACCATCGCGTCGCCCCCGAACTTCCAGTTCGTCCGGTGGGCCCGCCCGTCCATGTCGACCATCTCGCGACGGTGGTCGGCTGCGGCCCGCAACGCGTCCCGGTCGCTGAACTTCGCGTGGAACATGTAGAGGTCCGGGTCGATCCGGTACGGCGTTCCCTTCACGCCGTGCGACGCGGCCGTCCACGGCGCGGGGACCCGCTTGACGGCGGGCTTGCACATCAGCGGGATGAACTTGGCCAGCCGGCGCTGGGCGAGGAGCGGCAGAGAGGGGTCGAGCGCAGCCTCGTGGCCGAGGTGGTGGACGAGGTTGATCCCCATCGCGCCGAGCACCGGCTCGTCGGGCCGATCGGCCACCAGGTCGACGAGCGTGGCGTACTTCTGCGGCTCGGCCACCAGGAACTCGTCGGCGTCGGTGAAGACCACCGCGTCGTACGCCTCGAGCAGCCCGGCCGCGAACTTGCTGAGCAGGCTGAGCCGGGACGGCTCGAAGTGGCCCTTGGTGAGCGGGGGGATCCGGATGACCGGGCAGGGCAGCCCGTCCGTCGAGCCGTCGGTGCTGTTGTCGTCGATGACGAGCAGGTGCTCCGGACCCCCGCACTGGGCGGCGTAGTGGCGCACCCAGCGCGGGAGCATGGCCCGCTCGTTGCGGACCATGGTGATGGCGGCGACCGTCGGACGCGTGGCACCCGGTTGCGGTGCGTCGGGCGCCCGACGGTCGCCTCCCATCAGTCGTTCTCCCAGGCGGGTCCGCCGATCTTCGGCTCGGCCATCGCCATCCGCTGCCGGCCGTAGGGGATCGGCCGCGAGCCGTTGTCCCAGATGAAGTCGAAGTTGTTCTTGTACTGCGTGAGCAGACGCGGACCACGGACCCGGAAGATGACCTCGTCGCCGCGGACACCGCTGGGCGCCCAGTTGCTGGACCCGGTGTAGATCCGGCGCTCGTTGAGGTCCTTGCCGTAGTGGCCCGAGATCAACAGGTACTTGTGGTGCGTGTACCGGTCGATCATGCCGTCGCCGCTGTCGTCGAAGCCGTTGGAGCGGATCGGCACCCGGCCGCGGTGGGTGCTCCGCGTGATCTCACGACGCACCTCCTCCGAGGCGGACCCGTGCATGACCTTCACGTTGCACCCTGCCGCCCAGAGGTCGACGATCTTGTCGGCTAGGTAGGCGCCTCGTCCGCCGGCCCAGCGGTGCATGTCGACCCGGATCATCGTGCGACCGCCGATACCGGTCCCGTTGGTCGCGCCCATGCAGCGCACCTTGTTGAGGATCTTCATGATCGGGTCGTTCCTGCGGCTCGCGTTGATGTACGGCAGCAGCTGCAGCTGGTAGCGACGACCGATGTTGTAGACCTCGTAGGGCCGCCTGACGTTCCTGTCGCGGCTGTACTCGTCGAACACCTTGACGAAGCGGTCGTAGACCGCGTCGCTCTTGACGACGAGGCCGTCGTTCCACTGGTGGATCAGCGCGTTCGTCGTGAGGTTCACCGAGCCGACCATCGTCGTCTTCTCAGCGGCGCCGGTCTTCGAGAACAGGTAGAACTTGCTGTGCAGGTTCTCCGAGTGCGCCCGGCAGCCTTCGTTGCACCGGCGGATCCAGGACCTGCGGTTGATGTTGTGACCGAAGGCGCGGTTCATCATTCGCATCGCCCGGGTGACCTGGTGGTCGTTGAGGAGGACCCGGACGTTCACACCGCGCTTGTGAGCGTCGATGAGGTCCTGGGCGATGGGCCTGCGGTCGAACGAGAAGAGCGCGATGCGGATCGTGGAGTCCTTGCGGGCGTTCCGGATGGACGCCTGGACGACCCGCTCGATGCGGCGCTGGGCCTCCGAGTTGCCGATGGGGCTGTTGAAGAACGCCCCCTCCGGAGGGCGGTAGGACCTTCGTCGCTCCCGGATGCGCTCGCGCTTGCGCTCCTGGACCCGCTCCCTCTTGCGCTCCTGGGCGCTGTCCTGCTTGCGGTCCTGCTTGCGCTCCTGGACGCGCTGCACCCGGGGGCCGGGGCCCTCCTCGGCCACCACCGGAGTCGCGTAGAGCCCCGCTGCCACCACCGTGAGTGCCGCAAGGGCTGCCTTGACGTTCATGTGTGCTCCCCCAGTTTCCTGGCTCGATATCTGGTCACTGCCGCGCGCAGCGAGCGCAACCTGTGGGCGCCCCGGATTCCTCCGGAGCCGGCCCTCTCACTCAGCTCTTCGCACCGCCGAGCCAGGTCGTCGCGTTCATGAAGCGCTCTGTCGCGCTCACGAGTCAATGATCGTACGTCACGAAGCATGTTCCCAATGGTCACCAACGCCGCGTCGAGCAGCTCCGTGTCGCGAACTTCTCCGGGGTGGCGTAGGTCACCCAGCGGCGACGGCTCGAGGAGCGACAGGTCGCCCCGGACGTCGTACCCGCCGTTCTCCAGCATCTCGAGCGCCCTGCCGGCGCGCTCGGTCAGCTCGCGGTGCTTGGCCTCGCCGGCGCGGAACTTCTCACGTCCCGCCGGCAGGACCTCGCCCTCGCCGAGGTAGCCGCGGATCCAGTGGCCCCGGTCGCCGGCCGAGGTGAAGTCGGTCAGCAGCGGGTTGACGCGGCGGAGCAGCTCGACCTCGACCACGCCGAGGGACCGGTTCTTCGGCATCTCCGGGACCGGGAACTGCGAGCCGTCGAGCCCGACGAGCTCCGCGAAGCGGTGCCAGAGGTCGGTCGGGGCGCCTCGGGGGTCGACCGGGAGCACGTGCACCTGCGCAGGAGGTACGACGGCACTCCACCGCTCGAGCACCGAGGCGAGGTCGAAGCTCCCCCAGCCCCACTCGTCGACCGGGTCGTACCCCTGCTTCTGCGGGTACTCGTCGACGCCGAGCTTGCCGCCGGACTTCACCCACTCCTGCCACCGCGAGAGGCCGAGGTCGGTCATCGACCGCGCCGTCACCACGACGTGCACCTCGAACCCCTCGAGCGTGCCGACGACCCGCGCCACCTGCTCGGACGAGGCTGCACCGAAGAACTCGTGGCTGATGACCACGTCCCCGTCCCAGTCGCGGCACTCGTCGACGAGGTCCTGCCAGGGCGCAGCCACGTCACCGGGCCGGCGGGCGAGCTTCGGGTCCTCCCGGACGTCGAGCGAGGCGAGGAGGTGCCGGCGGCGGTGCCGCCCGGGGAGCAGCATCCCGGCGTCGCGGAGCGCGTCCTTGTTGCTCCACAGCGCGTGCTGGAGGTACGTCGTCCCGGTCTTCGGCAGGCCGATGTGCAGGAACGCCCGCCGGACCCGCCCGGGGTCGCTCGACGAGCTGGTCGGATCGCTGGTCACCTGGCTTCTCGGCTCGCTCAACTGGGCGGCACGCCGACGCTGTCGTGGTAGCGGCGCAGCACCTCGTCGATCCGTCCCTCGTCCCGCTGGGCCACGGGGAGGAGCAGCTCGGTGACCACGTCGGTCAGCTCGGCCAGCCGCAGGTTGACCTGACGGCACTCCTGGACCTCCGCCTCCAGCTCGGCGACCCGCTCCTCCAGCTCGGCCAGCCGGCGCACCCGCTCGGCGCTGTCTCTCAGTCCCATGCCACTCCCAACCTGGTCAGTTCGTTGCTGCCGGCCCGCCCCGTCACGTCGACGTGCTTGGGTCCGGCCGGGGGCTCGACGACGTCCTGGCGGTGGACGATCCGTCCACCCCGGGCCTCGATGTCGGTCACGAGCTCGGCGATGTCCACCGGCCTCAAGTTGTCCTCCCCGGTGACCGGGTCGGTCTCGGTCGCCCGGAGCGTCTGCAGGTAGAACCGGCCACCACCGCGGCACACCATCGCGGCGAACCGCAGGACCAGGTCGCGTGCGGTGCCGTCGACGGCGTCCACGAGATGCCTGGCCGTCACCACCCGGGGGGCCGGCGAGCGCGCGATCTCCGCGCCGGTCGGCAGCACCGAGCGGAGCTCGTTGAAGTTCGTCCAGCGGTAGGTCGCCGGCAGCTCGCGCCTGACCGCCCGGTGCGCGACCACCTTGAAGTGGCTGGGCCGGAAGTCGAGTCCCCACGAGGGGATGCCCTGACGCGCCATCGTGAAGGTGTCGACGCCCGCGCCGCAGCCGAGGTCGACGTAGGTGCCGATCTGCCGGTGGTCCTCGCGCTCGAGCCGGCGTATCCATCGCAGGAAGGCGCTGGGACCGAGCCCCTTGCGCAGCACGGCCGGCTGGGCCTTGTCCCAGTGCAGGGCGCGGCCGCCGCGGGTGCCGCGGAACCAGCCGTCCAGCCGGCGGCGCGTCGCCTCGCTGGTCTCGAACTTGAAGGCCGGGTCCGGGGTCCGCCAGTGCGGACCGTAGGTGGCCTCGAGGAGCCGTTCGGGCTCTGCGGGACCCGGGTAGACGCGCCCCTCGAGGGTCACCTCGCCGGGCGGCCTCACCCAGTCGGCGCTGAACGGCGCACCGACCTCACCCATGAGGTAGAGGTGGCCGTCCCGCAGGATCCCGCCGAAGACGTCCAGGCCGCGCAGGGCTCCGTCGGCCTCCCGCAGGTTCACGCGGAAGGCCATGCCGCTGTAGCGGACCACCCAGTAGCCCATCTCGACGAGGCGGCGCTGGAGGCGGAACGACTCGAGGATCGCGTCGACGGGCTCCGACCAACCACTCACGTAGCCGAGGTCGGCGTCGGAGTCGTGGCCGATCAGTCCGCCTTCCCGCACGGCGCCGAGCAGGCTTCCGTACGCCAGGAACGGCTCCACTCCGGCCTGCTGCAGCGCCGACACCACGGTCTCGATGGAGTCGAGCAGCGGCGCGACCTGCTCGGCGTCACGGGAGTCGAAGAGCCGCGAGAGCGTCAGTGACTTGTCCAGCCCCAACGGACGTCCGTCCTTGTCGACGACCGCGATCCGGCCCGTCCCGCCACCGAGGACCGCCTCGGTCGTGGCCAGCACCTCGCCGGTGACGTGCTCGACCAGCTGGAGCGTCGTGGTGCCGTCGAGGAAGCGGTGGAGCGGTGGGGGCCAGGCCACCCACCGGCGTCCCGGGCGGGCCGGCTCGGTGTCGCGCACGGACCAGAACGACCAGATCCGCCGACCGTCGAGGAGCACGTCGACGACCACGTCGTGCTCGCGGCGGAGCGTGAACGAGAGTCCCTCGTCGGTGACGGTGAGGGCATCGAGGGCGACGGGTGCGCGGTCCGTGCGGGCCCCCATGTCTCCTCCAGTCCTCGCGCGGTCACACCGGTCCCCGGTGGACGGTCGGCAGTCTATAAGCCGGCGGTGGCTGGTTCCCGTATCCTCGCCCTGTGAAGTGGAACCTGCGCGCCGTCGACTGGGTAGCGGGCGTGGCTATGGCCGGGGTCGTCGCCGCCGGCGGTGGGCTGGCGCTGGGCGCGTTCGGCAACGAGGGTCCGCCACCGGTCGAGCCGGCCGTCGAGAGCGACCTCGAGGCGGGAACGGTCACCTCCGAGGACTTCGAGGGCGAGACCGAGGAGGACGACGAGGCGCTTCCCGAGAAGGAGAAGGAGCCCAAGAGGCGCCCGGGCAAGAAGGACCAGGAGCAGCCCGAGGGCACCAAGATCGTCGGCGAGCGGCCCGGCGGCTCGCCGATCGTCTTCCCCGGTGACCCGGTGCCGCCGGAGCCGGTCGCCCAACCCGTCGAGTTCGTGATCAGCTCGTTCAACGTCCTCGGCAGCACCCATACCGCCAACGGCTCCCGCTCACGGTTCGCCTCGGGGCCCGTCCGGGCGCGGAACGTGGCTCCGCTCCTGCAGCGGCACGGTGTCGAGATCGTCGGCTTCCAGGAGCTGCAGAACAACCAGCGCGCGGTCTTCCAGAGCATGGCCGGCGACCGGTACGCGCTGTTCCCCGGTGCGTCGATGTCGGAGCGGGAGTCGGTCAACTCGATCGCCTGGGACGTCACCCGCTGGGAGGCGGTCGACTCCCGCGTCGTGGACATCCCCTACTTCGGCGGCAACATCCGCAAGATGCCGATCGTGCGGCTGCAGAACCGCTCCAACGACGCCCAGATCTGGGTCGGCAACTTCCACAACCCTGCGGATGCGCAGGGCCCTGCCGAGCGGTGGCGGGACCGGGCGACCCAGATCGAGATCCAGCTCGCGAACGACCTCATCGAGGCCGACGGGATCCCGGTCCTCTTCACCGGCGACTTCAACGAGCGGGAGGAGGTGTTCTGCTCGATCGTGGGCAGCACGCCTCTCGAGTCCGCCAACGGGGGCACCAACGACGGCGGTGCCTGTCGCCCCCCGTCACCCGCCCGGATCGACTGGATCTTCGGGAGCAGCGTCACGTGGCTGAGCTACCTCGCCGACGAGAGCGCGCTCGTGCACCGCACCACCGACCACCCGATGATCGTGGCCCACGCTCTGCTGGAGCCTGCCGACGGTGGCGCCGCCCAGGAGGCCGAGGACGCGCTCGGCCGCACCGAGGAAGCCCAGGGCGAGTAGGCGTTCGGCTCAGCCCTGCGGCACGCCGTGCCCGGGCTCGGTCGACCTCGGTCCAGGACCCGGGTCAGGATCGGACTCGGGTTCGGGCTCGGGTTCGGGCTCGGTCTCGGTCTCGGTCTCGACCGGGTCGAGCGAGGCCTCGACGCCGTTGACGACGTCGACCTCTTGACCTTCGGACGGAACCGGCTCGAGGCACCCGTCCTCCGTGCGCCGGAGCGCAGGAAGCCTCTTCGGTCCCGGGACCTGACCTCGCAGCACCGCGATCTCGACGAGCATCTCGGCAATGACCTCCGGCAGCCCCTGCAGCAGCTCCTCCGCGCTGATCTCGTCCGGGTGGGCGGTGCTCTCGGGAGCCGGGCCGGCACTCGGGACGAGCTCGACGAGGTCGCCGTGGACGGCGTACCGCTTCTCCTCGATGTCCTCCACCCACTGGCGCGCGACCCCGTCCAGCCGGTCGCAGAGCTCGGGCGGCGTGACCGGGCGGGGTGAGCTGATCGTGCTGAGCTGGGTCTGCGCGAAGAACCGCTTGACCACGTGCGCGTAGTGCGGCTGGCCGAGCCGGCCGTCGAGTGCGGTGACCACCTGGCGCAGGAGCGCCACCTGCGCGGCACCGAGGGACTCGTTGGCCCGCGGCCGGAGGTCGAGGTCGAGCGAGTCCGGATCCAGGCCGATCGCGTCGGCGAACCGGCGCCACAGCTCCAGCGGGTCCCCGCTGCTGCGGGGCACGACGACCACGTGCATCCGCTCGGGCGGCACGACGACGGCCCACCGTGCGAGCACTGCGGCCAGGTGCTGGGAACGCCAGAAGCCGCTGCCGCCCAGCTCCTCGCCGTCGGCGCCGAACAGCGACTGGCTGAACTCCTCGAAGGACCAGCGGCGGCCGTTCTTCACCTCTTCCTGCCACAGGGCGGTGGCCTGCCGGGACAGGTCGCGTGCCGTGACGACCACGTGCAGCTCGAACTCCTCGGTGTCCCGCGCCACCCGGGCGACCTGCTCGGGGGTGGCCGCGGCGAGGAGCTCGTGGCTGACGATCCCCACGCCACCGAAGCCACGGATGCGGTTGAGCACGAGGTTCCAGGTCCCGTCGATCTTCTCCGCCGGCAACCCCCACCGCTCGTGCTG
>CADCUK010000210.1 GCA_902805865.1 uncultured Nocardioidaceae bacterium
TACATCGGTCCGTCCGGCGAGCTGAAGACCAAGCCGACCCAGCACTCGGTCGCCGCGCTGCGCTCGATCGGCATCCAGCCCGACGCGATCGTGATCCGGGCCGACCGCGACGTCTCCGACGGCCTCAAGCGCAAGATCTCGCTGATGTGCGACGTCGACGCCGAGGCGGTCGTGGCGGCGGTCGACGCCCCGTCGATCTACGACATCCCGAAGGTCCTGCACCGTGAAGGGCTCGACGCCTACGTCGTACGCCGGCTCAACCTGCCGTTCCGCGACGTCGACTGGACGACCTGGGACGACCTGCTTCGCCGGGTGCACCACCCCAACGAGCAGGTGACCGTGGCGCTCGTCGGCAAGTACATCGACCTGCCCGACGCCTACCTCTCGGTCGCCGAGGCGCTCCGCGCCGGCGGGTTCGCCCACGAGGCCAAGGTGAAGATCGTCTGGGTCCCGTCCGACGAGTGCCAGACCAGGGAAGGGGCGGCCCGGCACCTCGCCGAGGTCGACGCCGTCCTGGTGCCCGGTGGGTTCGGCGTCCGGGGCATCGACGGCAAGATCGGCGCGCTCCAGTACGCCCGCAGCCACGGCATCCCGACGCTGGGCATCTGCCTGGGACTGCAGTGCATGGTGATCGAGTACGCCCGCAACGTGGTCGGCCTCGAGAAGGCCGGCTCGACCGAGTTCGACCCGGACTGCCCCGAGCCGGTCATCGCCACGATGGAGGAGCAGCACCAGTTCGTCGAGGGTGCCGGAGACCTGGGCGGGACGATGCGGTTGGGGCTGTACCCCGCCGACCTCCGGTCCGGGAGCGTCATCGCCGGGGCCTACGGCGAGACCGCGGTGCACGAGCGCCACCGGCACCGCTACGAGGTCAACAACGGCTACCGCGACCAGCTCGAGGAGGCCGGCCTGGTGTTCTCCGGCGTCGGCCCCGAGAACGGGCTCGTGGAGTTCGTCGAGCTGCCGCGCGAGGTGCACCCGTACTACGTCTCCACGCAGGCGCACCCGGAGCTCCGCTCCCGTCCCACCCGGCCGCACCCGCTCTTCGCGGGCCTCGTCGGTGCCGCGATCGCGCGGCAGAAGGAGCTGGAGATCCCGGTCGGCGACGCTGCGCTCCGGCGAGCCGACAGCGCGTGACGCTGGACCTGCGTGACTCAAGGACGCATCATTCGTTACCAGGTCACCGCGCCTCACCCACCTCTGGAGCTCATCCCATGCCCGCACGTTCTGCGCGCTTGCGCACGCTGGCCATCGCCGGCGCCGCTGCCACTGCACTTCTCTTCCCGACGGTTACCCTGTCGGGCTCCGCCCAGGCCACCGACGAGCCGACGTTCAAGCCGCAGCTGATCAAGGTGAAGACGCCGTCCCGCGGCGCCAAGACCCGGCTGCAGAAGCTCGGTCTCGACCTCACCGAGCACGCCGGTCACAAGTACGTCGAGGTGGTGGCGCACAGCCAGGAGGAGCTCGACCTCCTGACGGAGCGTGGCTTCACCTACACGGTGGAGATCGAGAACCTCATCCGCCGCAGCATGGAGGTCGCCGAGCTCAACGAGGCGTACGCCGCGAGCGTCGACGGGTCCCCGCTGCCGTCCGGCCAGGAGACCTACCGCACGCTCAAGGACTACGAGGCGGACATGAAGGCCCTTGCCGACGAGCACCCCGGCCTGGTCGAACGGTTCGCCCTGAAGCGCAAGACCCTCGACGGCAAGACGGTGCACGGCGTCGAGATCTCGCAGGGCGTCGACAAGCCCAACCGGGGTGAGCCCACGTTCCTGCTGATGGGACTGCACCACGCTCGCGAGTGGCCCTCCGGCGAGCTGGCGATGGAGTTCGCCATCGACCTGGCCCAGAGCTTCGGCACCGACGACCGGATCACGCAGCTGCTGAAGCGGGCGCGGGTCATCGTGGTGCCGGTGGTGAACCCCGACGGGTTCGACCTGTCCCGCACAGACGGTGAGTTCGTCGACCTCCGGGCGCTGAACCCCAATGACCCCCTCGGCGGGTCGACCTCGATCCTTGCCACCCCCGGCAACGCCTACAAGCGCAAGAACTGCCGCGTCAGGGACGGCGAGGACACCCCGGACGGCACCTGCCGCGCGTTCTCCTCGAACAGCCCCGGCGGCTATGGCGTCGGCACCGACCTCAATCGCAACTACGGCGGGTTCTGGGGCGGTCCGGGTGCCTCGGACCTGTTCGCGGACCCGACCTACCGCGGTGCGAAGGCGTTCTCCGAGCCCGAGACGAAGAACATCAAGGACCTGGTCACGGACCGCCAGGTGACGATGGTGATCTCCAACCACACGTTCTCGAACCTGGTTCTCCGGCCCAACGGCGTGGCCCCCAGCACCATCGGGCAGGACGGCCTGCCCGTCGGCGACGCTCCGGACGAGGGTGCGCTGAAGAGGCTGGGCGCCAAGATGACCGCGCAGAACGGCTACCAGAACATCCACGGCTGGCAGCTCTACGACACGACTGGCACCACCGAGGACTACACCTACAACGCCACGGGTGGCTTCGGCTACACCTTCGAGATCGGCGCCAACGAGTTCCATCCGCCGTACCCCGAGGTGGTGGACGAGTACCTGGGTGCAGGTGACTACGAGGGCAAGGGCAACCGTGAGGCCTACCTGGTCGCCCTCGAGCACGCGGTGGACCGACGGTTCAGCGGCGTGCTCACCGGCCGCGCTCCCAAGGGCGCCACGATCCGGCTGTCGAAGGAGTTCCGGAGCCCGACCTGGGAGGGTTCGTTCAAGGACGGACTGGACACGCCGATCAAGGTCCGCCGCGACGGCACCTTCAGCTGGATCGTCAACCCCTCGACCCGCCCGGTCGTCGAGTCGAGGACCTACCAGGACCTCAGTGACGAGCCCTTCGAGAAGGAGGTCATCGAAGGCATGACCCCGGAGCCGTCGGGACACAAGGACCACGAGTACGTGCTGGAGCAGGGCGCCGACCTGTGGCGGACCGAGCTCGACTGGCCGACCCCGGACGACATGGACCTCGAGGTCTACCGAAAGAACGCCGACGGGTCGCTGACCGAGGTCGGCTCCTCCGGCAACTTCGTGGGCGACAAGGAGAAGGTGGAGATCCCGAACGCCGAGGCCGGCACCTACGTGATCCGGGTGATCAACTTCGCCTCGGTCTCGCCGACCTACACGCTCACCTAGTCTCACTTCGATGCGGTCACCAAGCAGACCGAGGGCAAGCGCGAGAAGTACACGCTCACCTGCGAGAAGGGCGGCAAGGTCCTGCAGACCCGCCGGGTCTTCATCGACCGCGGCGAGGTCAAGCGCATCGACCTTGGAGAGTGCCGCCGGAAGGGCTGAGCGCTGAACGACAGCACGGACGCCCAGTCCTCGGGGTGGTTGCGAGACCACCCCGAGGACTGGCCCGTCCTGGGGCGGGAGTACATCTACCGTGGAGCGGCTCCGTTCGCCCTGCGGATGGACACCGTCTCCCATCCGTCCGGGGGCGAGCCCTTCCAGCGGCTGGTCCTCGAGCATCCGGGCGCGGTCGTCATCCTCGCCGTGGACGACGATGGGCGTGCGCTGGTGCTCAAGCAGTACCGGCACCCGGCAGGGCTGCGCTTCGTCGAGCTGCCGGCCGGGCTGCTCGACAAGCCGGGGGAGGACCCGCTCGAGGCGGCCCGACGCGAGCTGCTCGAGGAGGGCGGCCTCGAGGCCGGCGAGTGGGTGCACCTCAATGGCATCCACAACTCGCCGGGTTTCAGCTCCGAGCGGATCGACATCTACCTGGCCCGCGACCTGAGGTCGGTGGGGCGCGGGGACTTCGAGCTCGAGCACGAGGAGGCCGACATGACCCTCCACTGGGTGCCGGTCGACGACCTCGTGCGCGCGGTGCTCGAGAAGCGCGCGACGGACGGGCCCTTGGCCACCGCGGTGCTGACCTACGCCCTCACCTACGGGCGGAGCGCTCAGGTCTAGACTCGGCGGAGCCGCCCCGACGATGTGGCGGTGATCACGAGAGGGAGCCGGGACCACATGCGCGTCGGTGTGCCGAAGGAAGTCAAGAACCACGAGTACCGGGTCGCGATGACGCCCGCCGGTGCGCACGAGCTGGTCGTGCACGGGCACGAGGTCTTCGTCGAGACCGACGCAGGAGTCGGTTCGTCGATCCCGGACGACCAGTACGTCGAGGCCGGTGCCACCATGCTCGACACCGCCGACGAGGTCTGGGAGCGGGCCGAGATGGTGCTCAAGGTGAAGGAGCCCGTCAAGGAGGAGTACTCCCGGATGCGGGAGGGACAGGTGCTCTTCACCTACCTCCACCTCGCAGCCGACCGGCCGCTGACCCACGAGCTGATGGACCGCGGGGTCACCGCGATCGCCTACGAGACCGTCCAGCTCCCCAGCGGCGCGCTGCCGCTGCTCGCCCCGATGTCCGAGGTCGCCGGACGGCTGGCCCCGCAGGTCGGGGCGCACACGTTGATGCGTGCCCAGGGTGGCCGCGGCGTGCTGATGGGCGGCGTCTCGGGTGTGTACGCCGCCAAGGTGGTCGTCATCGGCGCCGGGGTGTCCGGGATGAACGCCGCAGCGATCGCCCTCGGGATGCAGGCCGAGGTGCTGCTGCTGGACCTCAACATCGACCGGCTGCGGCAGGCCGACATGATCTACCAGGGGCACATGCAGACGGTCGCCTCGAACCGCTACGAGATCGAGCGGGCCGTGATCGACGCGGACATGGTCATCGGCGCGGTGCTCGTGCCCGGAGCCAAGGCCCCGACGCTGGTCTCCAACGAGCTGGTCTCGCGGATGAAGCCCGGCTCGGTGCTCGTCGACATCTCCATCGACCAGGGCGGCTGCTTCGAGGACTCGCGCCCCACCACCCACGCCGACCCGACCTATCCGGTCCACGACTCGGTCTTCTACTGCGTGGCGAACATGCCCGGCGCGGTCCCGCACACCTCGACGTACGCGTTGACCAACGTGACCATGCGCTACGCGGTCGCGCTGGCCGACAAGGGGTGGCAGCAGGCCTGCCGCGACGACCAAGCGCTGGCGCTCGGGCTCAACACCCACGCCGGCAAGCTCACCAACGCCCCGGTCGGGCACGCCCACGAGATGGACGCGGTCCCGCTCGACGAGGTGCTCGGCTGAGCGCGGCCGCGACGGCGCCCGTCGGACCCACGGCGGTCCAACGGGCGCTCCGCACCTACCTCGACCATCTCGTCGTCGAGCGTGGGCTCGCGGACAACACCCTGAAGTCCTACCGGCGCGACCTGCGCCGCTACCTGGTCTTCCTCACTGCCCGAGGCGTCGACGACCTCAGCGGTGTGGAGGAGAACGTCGTCTCGGAGTTCCTCGTCCACCTGCGTGAGGGCAACGCCGACCACCCACCGCTCTCGGCGGCCAGCGCCGGCAGGGCGGTCGTGGCGGTCCGCGGCTTCCACAAGTTCGCGGTGCGCGACGGGCTCGCGCAGGCTGACCCGGCTGCCGCCGTACGGCCTCCGACCCCGGCGAAGCGGCTGCCCAAGGCGCTGCCGCTGGCCGACATCGAGCGGATCCTGGACGCGGCCAGCGCCCCGGGGACGGCGTTGGCGCTGCGCGACCGAGCGATGCTGGAGCTGTTGTACGCCTCCGGCGCGCGGATCTCGGAGGCGGTCGGGCTCGACGTCGACGACCTCGACCTCGACACGGCCGCGGTGCTGCTCCGCGGCAAGGGCAGCAAGGAGCGGGTGGTCCCCTTCGGCTCGCTCGCCGGTGAGGCGCTGGGCGCCTACCTCGTGCGCGGCCGACCAGCGTTGTCGGCCTCGGGTGCCGGCAACCCTGCACTGTTCCTCAACGCCCGCGGGGGCCGGCTGTCGCGGCAGAGCGCCTGGACGGTGCTGGTCCGCGCCGCCGACCGCGCCGGCGTGACTGCCGAGGTCTCGCCGCACACGCTCCGTCACTCGTTCGCGACCCACCTCATCGACGGAGGGGCCGACGTCCGGGTGGTGCAGGAGCTGCTCGGCCACGCGTCGGTCACCACCACACAGGTCTACACACTGGTGACCGTGGACAGCCTCCGCGAGGTCTACGCGACCGCACATCCGCGTGCTTTGGGGTGAATTGTCCCTTTTGTTATCGTGGTGACAACAAATAGCCCCGACTGACTACGTCGTTCTCCGGAAATGTGTGTAGACGCCCACTAACGTCCCGATCACGGACAGGGTGCCCCCTCCAGAAGACCATTTCTGACCCTCTCCGGGTCGGGAGCTGCCTTGTTCACTCGAGATGGTGTTGGTGCGCGGTCGAGCGCTGGGCGCACGATCGAGGTGCCCTCGTGACCCAGGAGGCGGTCGCGCGCGCGACGACGCTCGCCGGGCTCCGGGTGGTCTCGGCTGCCGACGCGAGGCCGTCGATCCTGCACTACGAGCGGCTGGAGGCCCAGAGCTGGGCGCCCTGGCTCCGCTTCAGCCGGCAGGTCCTCACCGAGCACGTCCGCGCGTTCCCCGAGGAGCAGTTCTTCGCCTACGACCAGGACGGCCTGGTCGGCGCGCTGAGCACCAACCGGATCCAGTGGGACGGCGATCCCGCATTCCTGACGAGCTGGCATGCGACAGCAGGCGAACGACAGGACTACAAGGACACCTACGTGACCCACGGGAACACGTTGGTCACGATGTCGATGAGCATCGCCAGGCGTTCGCGTGGCTCCGGCGTCGCCGGGCAGCTGCTCGACGCGGTGCGGACCAGCGCGAGGAGCCGGGGGATCGACCACGTCGTCGGGACCTACCGGCCGTTGGGCTACGGCAGCTTCAAGACGCGCGACGAGACCGGCTTCCTCGGCTACGTCGACCTGCAGCAGGACGGCGGACTGCCGCTCGACCCCTGGCTCCGCGCCCTGACCCGCATGGGGCTGCGCCGGCTCAAGATCGACGAGCAGGCGATGGTGGTGGACCTGTCACTGCGCGAGTTCGACCGGCTCCGCCGACTCTCGGCGACGGCCTGGGTCCGGACCGCGACGGCGCGGGACGCGCTCCTCCACGAGCCGGCTCTGCCCTTCCCGGTCGCCGACTGCGAGTTCTGGGAAGCCCAGGAGACGGGGACCTGGTACGTGCACCGTCAGGCGGGGCAGGCGGTCTACGTCGAGAGCGGCGTGTGGGGGATCGTGACGCTCGACGGCGCAGGGGTCTGAGATGACCGGTGTGAAGGAGGAGCTGCTCCTGCCGGCCACCAGCCCGGCCATCACCGAGGCCGTGCGGGGGGTCGAGCCCAGCACGGACGGCCTCGTCAACGTGTGGATCAGGTACGACTCCCCGGCCGCCGACTTCGTGCGAGCCCACGAGGCAGCGGTCTTCCCGGAGGTGCCCGACCTGCTCAACGACCAGGTCGAGCAGCAGTGCATGTTCTCGGCGATCGTCGACGTCGCGGAGGAGCGGGTGCTGCACGCGTCGCGGATGTCCGGGCCCCTGATCCGCAAGGGGAACGGGGGAGTCCCGGCCGGCAGCGGGTTCGTCATCATCGACGAGCTCATCGCCGACAGCGCCTCCTACACCGTCAACGACTTCTTCCGCCGCTACGACCGGTCCACACGCGAGCTGTCGTTCAGCATCGAGACGAACTTCCGGATCGGCGAGCGGCGGCTGCTCCCGTCCGGCGTCCGCGTCGCCCACCTCGGCTACCTGGCGCTGTTCCGGCTCGTGGAGCGGGTGCGGCCGCGGGGCGCGACGACGCTCATCTTCGGCGGTTTCAACGACGTCACCGTCCGGTCGCTGAACGCGCTCGACATCGCCGTCCAGCCGTTGTCGGGGCTCCCGGAGCAGCGGGGTCCCCACGACGTCTACCGACCGAGCGTGATCCCCTCGACCGACGAGACCGGCGTCATCTTCGAGGCGCTGGAGTCCATCGCCCTGCCTGAGGCCTGGGTCGGGGACGAGGCCTGGGCGCGTGAGGTGCTCAAGCTCGGCCCGTCCCGGATCGGTGCCCAGCGCAGGGGGCGGAGCGCGTCCGGGACGCCGGCGCGCCTCGGCTAGGACGCCGAGCGGAGTGGTCGCTCGACGACTGCCGGAAAGTCGACAAATGTACGGCGCGCCTGTCTCGTCCAGGCGTGCCCGCGGGATTAATTGGAGGGGTCCGAGCGGCCTGACGAGAGAGAGACCCCGTGAACGAGTACGCCTCCTGGAGCTCCGGGTCCAGTGCGACCGAGATGCCTCCGCTGATGCGACCTCCGATGCCGAGCGTGGCCCCGCCGGTGACCGGGACGGCGCCGGCGCAGACGGCTGAGCCGATCCCGTTCCCGCGCCGTGACGGCCCCGTCGAGCAAGCTGTCGAGCAAGCTGTCGAGCAGTCCGGTGGGGAAGCCGCGCCTGCTCAGGAGACCGTGCTCGGACCGACGGGACGGCCCTGGCCGACGCTGCCCGAGCCGCGCCAGATCGGCATCCACGGCAACGCCCGGATCATCTCGATGTGCAACCAGAAGGGTGGCGTCGGCAAGACCACGACGACGATCAACCTCGGTGCCTCGCTGGCGGAGTACGGCCGCAAGGTGCTGCTCGTCGACTTCGACCCCCAGGGCTCCCTGTCGGTCGGCCTGGGGATGAACCCGCACACGATGGACATGACCGTCTACAACCTGCTGATGCAGCGGGACGTGGCGATCGAGGACGTCATCGTGCCGACCGAGGTGCCCGGCATGGACCTCCTGCCGTCGAACATCGACCTGTCCGCAGCCGAGGTGCAGCTGGTGCACGAGGTGGCGCGCGAGCAGACGCTGTCCCGGATCCTGGAGGCGGCGAAGAACGACTACGACGTCATCCTCATCGACTGCCAGCCGTCGCTGGGCCTGCTCACCGTCAACGCGCTCACCGCCTCCGACGGCGTCATCGTGCCGCTGGAGTGCGAGTACTTCGCGCTGCGCGGGGTGGCCCTGCTCAACACGACGATCGAGAAGGTCAAGGAGCGGCTCAACCCGAAGCTCCGGATCGACGGCGTCCTCGGCACGATGTTCGACGGCCGCACCCTGCACGGCCGCGAGGTCATGGAGCGGCTCGTCGACGCCTGGGGCGACGACGTCTTCCACACCGTGATCCGTCGCACGGTGAAGTTCTCCGACAGCACCGTCGCCGGCGAGCCGATCACGACGTACGCGTCGGCATCGCCGGGCGCCGAGGCCTACCGCAACCTGGCCAAGGAGGTGCTCGCCCGGTGTCTCGACGTGTGAGGCTGCCGGACGACATCTTCCGGCCGACGGCCGTCCCGGACCAGGCAGACGAAGCCGCTGAGCCGTCGCCGGTCGTCGAGCTGCCCGCCAAGGCGCCTGCCAAGGCGCCCGGGCGTACGGCGAGCGGGCGGGTCAAGCACGACGAGAAGATGACCGTCTACGTGACCGCCGACGAGCTGCTCGACGTGGAGCACGCCCGCCTCGAGCTGCGCCGCGCCCACGGGCTCGCCGTCGACCGGGGTCGGCTGGTGCGTGCCGCCGTGGCGATGGCGTTGGCCGACCTCGACGCGAACGGCGCGGAGAGCGCGCTGGTCAAGCGGCTGAACGAGGCATGACCGCCACCGTGGCGCCCGAGCTCGACAGCGCCGAGGTGGAGCCGACCCCCGACGGGCCGGCGGGGGAGCCGTCCGGGTCTGCGGAGTTCCACCTGCAGCTGGACAACTTCGAGGGTCCGTTCGACCTGCTGCTGAGCCTCATCGCCAAGCACAAGCTCGACATCACCGAGGTCGCGCTGTCGAAGGTCACCGACGAGTTCATCGCGCACATCCGGGCCCGGCAGGCCCGGCCACCGGACGGTGACGACCAGTGGGACCTCGAGCAGACGTCGTCGTTCCTGCTGGTGGCCGCGACGCTGCTGGACCTCAAGGCCGCCCGGCTGCTCCCGCAGGCGGAGGTCGAGGACGAGGAGGACCTGGCGCTGCTCGAGGCGCGGGACCTGCTGTTCGCGAGGCTGCTGCAGTACCGCGCGTTCAAGCAGGTCGCGGCGGTCTTCGAGGACCGGCTGGCCGAGGAGGCGAAGCGGCACCCCCGCGCGGTCGGGCTCGAGGAGCGCTACGCGACGCTGCTTCCCGAGGTGCTCATCGGGCTGGGGCTCGAGGACTTCGCTGCGCTCGCCGCCAAGGCGCTGGCTCCGAAGCCGGTGGAGGAGGTCTCCTTCGAGCACCTCCACGCACCCACGGTGAGCGTCCGCGAGCAGGCCGCGCTGGTGGTGGACCGGCTGCGCCGGCTCGGCACGACGAGCTTCCGCTCGCTGTGCGCCGACGCGGAGGACACGTTGACCAAGGTCGCGCGCTTCCTGTCCTTGCTCGAGTTGTTCCGTGAGGGCGCGGTCGCCTTCGACCAGGTCACCCCGCTCGGTGAGCTGACCGTCCGGTGGACCGGGGCCGAGGACGGCGCGATCGACATCCAGGACGAGTTCGACGGCGCACCCCCGCCGGAGGACGGCACCACGGACGCCGGAGATGATGGGACGGCGGACGAGGAGGAGCGCGCATGACCGAGAACGTGACTGAAGACGTGACCGAAGGCATGACCGAGGACATGACGGAGGGCGGCCTCGACGAGACGCTGGAGGTGCCGCTCGTCGAGCTGCGGCCCGCGCTCGAGGCGGTGCTGATGGTCGCCGACCAGCCGCTCGACCACATGACGCTGGCGTCCGCGGTCGGCTACCCGCCCGAGGAGGTCCGTCAGGCGCTGGCCGGGCTGGCGGCGGAGTACGCCGAGCAGGGGCGTGGCTTCGACCTGCGCAACGTGGCCGGCGGGTGGCGCTTCTACACCCGCGACGAGTTCGCCGTGGTCGTGGAGAAGTTCGTCCTCGAGGGTCAGCAGGCGCGGCTCACCCAGGCGGCGCTGGAGACGCTGGCGGTGGTCGCCTACCGGCAGCCGGTCAGCCGTGCTCGCGTCTCGGCGATCCGAGGCGTGAACGTCGACGGGGTGATGCGCACGCTGGTCTCCCGCGGGCTCATCGAGGAGGCCGGTCACGACCCGGAGACCACGGCGACGCTCTACCGGACCACCGGCTACTTCCTCGAGCGCATCGGGGTCACCTCGCTGGCCGAGCTGCCCGAGCTGGCGCCGCTCCTGCCGGACCTCACCGACATGGACGACATGGACGACTTCAGCGGTGGGCTTGCCGCCGGGACGACGGACGTGGCCGACTCCGCATGACCCACGCCCTCGGTCCGCAGGACATCCAGGTCGACGACGAGGGGCTGGTCCGGCTCCAGAAGCTGCTGGCGCAGTCCGGCGTCGCGAGCCGCCGCAAGTGCGAGGAGCTGATGCTCGACGGCCAGGTCGAGGTGGACGGCGAGGTCGTCACCCGGCTCGGCACCAAGGTGGACCCGCGCACGGCCGTGATCCGTGTGGGCGGCAGACGGCTGCCACCGGTCAGCCCGAACGTCTACCTGGTGCTGAACAAGCCGCGCGGCGTGGTCTCGACGATGTCGGACCCCCAGGGCCGCCGCACCCTGGGCGACCTGCTGACCGAGCGGCCCGAACGGCTCTTCCACGTCGGCCGGCTCGACACCGACACCGAGGGGCTCATCCTGCTCACCAACGACGGCGACTTCGCCCAACGGGTCGCCCACCCGTCGTACGAGCTGGAGAAGACGTACGTCGCCGAGGTCGACGGGGTCGTGGACAAAGCGACGGTACGCCGCCTGCGAGCCGGGGTGGAGCTCGACGACGGGCCGGTCGAGGTGCACTCGTGCCGGGTCGTCTCGACCAGCCGCTCGGCCAAGGGGGACCGCTCGATCGTGGAGCTGGTCATCCACGAGGGCCGCAACCGCATCGTCAGACGGCTTCTCGACGAGGTGGGCCACCCCGTGCGCCGGCTCACCCGGACCGCGATCGGGCCCGTCGTGCTGCGGGGACTGGCGCCGGGTGAGCTGCGTGAGCTGACCGGGGACGAGCTCGGCACCCTCCTCGACGCCGCCAAGCTGTGACCTTCAGGCCGCGACACCCGCGGCGAGGGTGGCACTGAGCGGCTGGACCGCCGCGCCGTACAGCTCGGTCATCCGCCGCTGGTAGTCGGGCCACCAGAACCGGCTGAAGAGGTACTGCACCAGGCGGGGGTGCTCGGCGAGCGTCACCGCGAGCTGGTCGTCCTCGAGGCAGGACGCGACCCATCCGAAGACGAGCGCCATCCGGCGGCGGCCGATCTGCGCCAGCGCCGTGCGCCGGTCACGCTCGACCATCTCCGGTGTGTAGTGCGCGAGCACCAACGGCAGAGCGACCTGTTCCTCGCGGTCGAGTGGGCCTCCAGCAGCTCCTCGTGCGCGCGGTCGCGCGGCGACGCGGCGGCGTCCGCCAGCCGGCCGAGCTCGTTGCGGAAGCCGGCGCGCATCGCGAGGAACCCCGCGAGCTCGTTCTTGCTGATCATCTGTCGTCCTCCTGGTCGGTGTGACCACAGTGCGCGGTGGAACTTGGAGCAGGCTTGGCTCCGGCTTGGAGCTCCCTCGGGTCGCCACCGGGCCGCCGCTGAGCCGCTGCCGAGCCGCTGGCGGAGCCGCCGGAGGGCCGCCGCCGGACGCCGCGGGCGGCACCGCACTAGGGTTGGGACGGCCCACGGTGGGGCTGGTCGGAGTTCCGTCGTCGGTTCGAGGAGGCAGCGTGCGGGTGCGGGCGATCCGGGGTGCGACCCAGCTCGAGGACGACAGCCGCGAGCACATGCTCGAGCGCGTCGCCGAGATGGTCACCGACGTGATGCGCAGCAACGACCTGGAGGTCGAGGACTTCATCAGCATCATCTTCACCGCGACCAGCGACCTCACCTCGGAGTTCCCCGCGTACGCCGCCCGGCGGCTCGGCTTCGACGACGTCCCGCTGATCTGCGCCAGGGAGCTGGAGATCGACGGCTCGATGCCCCGGGTGGTGAGGATGCTGGCCCACGTCGAGACTCACTTGAGCCGGTCCGAGGTCACGCATGTGTACCTGCACGGGGCCGCCAACCTGCGCCGTGACCTGACCAAGGTGCGCGAGGTCCCGGACGAGGCGCCCTCGTGACGGGCGCCCCGCTGACCGACGACCTGACCGGTCCGGTCCTGGTGGTCGGCGCCGGCCTGCTGGGTACGTCGGTCGGGCTGGCGTTGCGGGCCCGAGGCGTCGAGGTGTTCCTGACCGACGTCAACGAGGAGAACGTCCGCACGGCGTCCGGACTGGGCGCGGGGTCGGCGGCGAAGCACCCGGCAGAGCTGCAGCTTGTGGTCGTCGCGGTGCCGCCGGACCACCTGGGCCCGGCGATCGCGGCGGCGCTGACCGACACCCGCGCGGTCGTCACCGACGTCGGCAGCGTCAAGGGGGCTCCGCTGGCGGAGGTGCGCTCGGCGGTCCCCGACGCCGCGCTTGCCCGCTACGTCGGCAGCCACCCGATGGCAGGCAGCGAGCGGTCCGGCCCCCTGGCCGCCTCGTCGGTCCTCTTCGACGGCCGCCCCTGGGCAGTCGCGCCGCACGCCGGGTCCTCCGAGGAAGCGGTGGCGGTGGTGACCGCCCTGGTCGAGGCCTGCGGGGCCACCCCGTTCCGGTTCAGCCCGGAGGAGCACGACGAGGCGGTGGCCCGGACCTCGCACCTCCCGCACGTGGTCGCGGCGCTCGTCGCCGGTGCGCTGGCCGGGGCGCCGCCGGAGCACCTGGTGCTGTCCGGGCAGGGGGTCCGCGACGTGACACGCATCGCGGCCGGCGATCCCCGGCTCTGGGAGCAGATCCTCACCGCCAACGCGACAGCGCTGACCGGGCTGCTGCGTGAGGTCCGCTCCGACCTCGACGGGCTGCTGGAGGCGCTGGAGGACGGTTCCCGCCACGACCTCGGCGACATCCTGGGTCGCGGAGTGGCCGGGACCGCCGCCATCCCCGGCAAGCACGGTGGCCCGGCCGTGGCGGAGACCGGTGTGTTTGTCGCCGTACCGGACCACCCGGGGGAGCTGGCACGGTTGTTCAGCGACGTCGGGGACATCGGCGTCAACGTCGAGGACGTGCGCATCGACCACGACCCCGGCCGTCCGGTGGGGCTGGTCGAGCTCACCGTGGCCACGGACCGGGCCGAGCACCTGCAGCACGCCCTGGCCGGTCGCGGCTGGTCCGTGCACCGGTAGCGACGACCGCGTAAGGCCGCGACGGCGGT
>CADCUK010000211.1 GCA_902805865.1 uncultured Nocardioidaceae bacterium
CGTCCGTTGCTCGATCCTCGACATCATGGTCAACCTGCTCGGGCGGCGTCCCGAGTCGGTCTGGAGCGAGTGGGAGCAGGCCGCCGGCCACGGCTTCGCGGGGCTGCCGTTCTCGAACGTGGGCGTGCAGTACGGCCTCGACGCCCTGCTCAACGACAAGATCACGCCCTCGCAGTTCGTCGACCTCAACGAGAAGGTCGGCGGGCTCGACATGAACGCCGACCTGGTCGGCGAGCGCATCGCCGGCGACCCCGCCTCGATCCGGAACGCCTACCGGACCGGGCTGATCAACCAGGCCAACCACCTCGACGAGGTCGCGATCATCAACCACGGCGGACCCGACCCGGGTGCCGCGCACGACTACAGCCACGCGTTCTGGACCGAGGAGCGGCTGAAGGCCGACCAGGGGCACACCGACAACCGGGTGATGTGGTTCGGACCGGCCCCGCTGATCGGCAACATCGACTGGGCCAAGGAAGCACTGTTCGAGATGGACCGGTGGCTCACGGCAGTCGAGGCCGACGGGCGCAACGTGCCGCTGAGCCGGAAGGTGGTCGAGGACCGGCCGGCCGGCATCACCGACCGGTGCGAGCTCGCGCCGGGTGTCGACGTGGAGGACTTCCCCGGTGCCGGCGACGTGTGCCGCCGCAAGGAGTTCCAGACCCACTACGGCACCCCGCGCCAGGTCGCGGGTGGCCCCAGCGCCAACCACAACGTCGCCTGCCGCCTCCAGCCGCTGGACCGCGACTCCTACTTCATGAAGGTCGCCGGGCAGGAGACGCCGGTCCCGGTCGTCTTCACCGACGGTCAGTGGGCCCGGCTGCAGGCCGTGTTCCCCGACGGCGTCTGCGACTGGGACGAGCCGGCACGTGGCCAGCGGCCCGCCGAGACGTGGCTCGTCTACTCCGACGCCGACGGGTCGGTGGTCCACGGCGGGCAGCCGCTGCCCGCCGTACCCGCACACTCGGGGACAGGCTGGTCCAGCCCCTCCTTCCGGAGCCTGCTGGACCAGTGACCGAGCAGTGCCCCCAGCAGTGACCCGTGCAGTGATCCAGCCGTGAACACCCAGCAGTGAGAGGAAGCGCATGTCGAACGAGACGTCCAGCCGCACCCACCCCGAGGCCGTCACCGTCGAGCGGTTGATCCCGGCCGACCCGGAGGTGATCTTCGACCTGCTGGCCCACCCCGAGCGGCACAGCGAGTTCGACGGCTCGGGGACCGTGCGCCGCTCGTTGCGCAGCGGGCGGAAGGTCGCGCTGGGTGACTCCTTCGGCATGAGCATGAAGTGGGGTCTCCCCTACGCCACCCGCAACGTGGTGCGCGAGTACGAGGAGAACCGGCTCATCGCCTGGCAGACGCTGGCGCCGTCCCCGCTGGACAAGGTGTTCACGGGACGGACGTGGCGCTACGAGCTCGAGCCCGTCGACGACGCCACCCTGGTCCGCGAGACGTGGGACACGAGCACCGAGAGGCCGCTGACCCGCACGCTGATCCGGAAGCGGCTCGGCGGACTCACCCGACGCAACATGGAGCGCACCCTCGAGCGGATCGAGGCCGCGGTCACCCGCTGACCGTCAGGCCGCGGTGCCCGCCCCCACGGTGGCCACCCGGAGCTGCTCCCCGATGTGCAGCCCCTGCTCGTAGGCCATCGGGAACACGTCCCTGGCCCGGACGTCGTCGAACAGCGCCAACGGGTGCAGCCCGGCGACCCGGGCCATCGCCCGGTCCGGGCGGATCATCGTCACGGTGCTGTCGGGGTGGCGCTTGCGCCACCGGTCCAGCTCGCGCTCGAGGAGGAACCCGGCAGCACGCCCCATGGGTCCCATCACCGTGCCGGCGAGCGGCGCGACGACGATGACGTGTGCGGCCTCTCCCGCCGCGTCCAGGGAGGTCGCGGACCACATGCCGCCGTCGATGTAGAGCCGACCGTCGATGCGGTGCGGCGGCAGCAGCCCCGGTACGGCGGACGAGGCGGCGACCAGGTCGGCGAGCGGGTAGCGGCCCCCGTCCAGGATGTGCCGGCGGCGGCTGCGCACGCAGACCGCGGACACCGAGACCAGGTCGTGGCTGGCCTCGCCGAAGAGCTCCCGGGCGATGTCGGCCAGGATGCCGGGGCGCCGCGTGGGCACCGGTGGTGCGGTGAGGCCGTCGAAGTCGTCGTAGGTCAGCCCGAGGGCGACCGCGGACGCGGTCCACGACCCTGCCGAGGTGCCCAGCGCCGGCGCGGTGCGGACCGGGAGACCGCGGTCGGCGAGCCCCTGGGCGACACCCGAGGTGTAGGCGATGCCGAAGACCCCGCCACCGCCGTACACCATGGCCAGCGGGTGTCGGGCGCCGCGAAGCGCGCGATCGGGTCTGCTGTGCTCCTGCATTGGGGCCTCCCCCGTGTGAAACGCCCAGGACGTCATCCTGCGACGGCGCGCAGAGTCCGCAGGAGTGCCCTTCGGCACCGGATCCGGCCGAAAGGCCTGCGGTGCGGCTCGGCAGGACCTTGGTCCTCGCCCACGTCCTGAACTACGTCCTGCCCTCGCGGAGCGGCGTGGTCGGGGTCGTAGCATCCCGGCTGTGAGCGACCACCCCTACCAGCTGTCGCCGCGCCAGCAGGAGCTGCTGGACCGGTGGCTGCCTGGGGCGCAGGTCGTGCGCGACCACAGCTGGGGACAGGTCGAGCGTGCGGTCCTCGAGCTGGTGCGGGACGACGAGCGGTTCATCGTCAAGGCGGGGGCGTGACCGACCACCACATGGAACGCGAGATCCACGCGCACCTGAGCTGGCTCGGCCCGTGGGTGGGCCGAGGGCGGGCGCCGGTCCTGCTGCACCACGACGTGGAGGCGAGGCTCCTGGTGACGACGTACCTGCCCGGCACGCTCGTGCTCGGCAGCTCGTACGCCGACGACCCGGCCGTCCACCGCCAGGCCGGCGAGCTCCTGGCCGTCCTGCACGGCCAGTGCTCGGTGACCGACGACGGCCACGAGGACGCCGTCAACCGGAAGGCGCTGGCCTGGCTCGACGGCCCGCACCGCATCCCGGCCCGGACCGAGGAGCGGCTGCGGGACGAGATCACGTCCTGGCCGGCGCCGTCGACGACGCTGGTCCCCACGCACGGCGACTGGCAGCCGAGGAACTGGCTGGTCCACGAAGGGGTGCTCAGGATCATCGACCTCGGGCGCGCGTTGCTCCGACCGGCCACCAGCGACCTGGTGCGGCTGGCCTCCCAGGACTTCCTCCGCGACCCCGGGCTGGAGGCGGCGTTCCTCGCCGGCTACGGCGGCGACCCACGGGACCCCGAGACCTGGCACCGCGACCTGGTCCGCGAGGCGATCGGCACTGCGTGCTGGGCCCACCAGGTGGGCGACGACGAGTTCGAGGCCCAGGGCCACCGGATGATCGCCGCGGTCCTGGACGGGCCCGCCGACGAGCTCAGCGGGCCTGCCACGCCTCGAGCAGCTCGCGCTCCCGCGCCGGACTGAGCCCGGCACGCCGGTCCCGGTCGAGGCCGCGGTGCCGTTCGGTGCGCAGCGCGGCCTCGATCGTGTCGGCGAGCGACCGGTAGGCCAGCCCCGCCGACACGGCCCTGCTCGCGTCCACCGCCGAGAAGCCCACGTCGTCGGGGTCGTCCGGGATCCAGAGCGGCAGGTCGAGGTACGGCTGCACTTCGCGCTCGGTCAGGAAGTCGTCCTCCACCCACACCAGCTCGGCGCTGGAGCCGACGTGCTCCTGGCAGGCGTGGAGCAGCTCGCCCATCGTGAGCGGATCGGCCGGCCCGACGGCGTTGTAGGTGCCCGACGCGTGAGCCGACGCCGCACCCACCACGAACTCCGCGAGGTCCCGGACGTCGACGACCTGGACGGGGCGTCCAGGCCCGCCCGGTGCGAGCACCGGACCCTCGCGCAGCATGCGGGCCGGCCAGTAGCCGAACCGGTCGCTGGGGTCGTGGTCACCGACGATGAGCCCCGGGCGGACCACCAGCCCCCGGTCACCCATCGTGTCGAGCACCACGCGCTCGCACGCCACGTTCGACGCGCCGTACTCCTCGACGGCGTCGACCGGCGTCGACGTGCCCGGCCACCGGGGTTCGAAGGTGGGCGCTGCCTCGGTCATCCCGGTCTCCGCGAAGCTCCGGTAGACCGAGACCGTGCTGGTGAAGACGTACCGGCCCGTCCTGGAGCCCAGCGCCTCGACCGCACGGCGCACCCGGTCGACGTCCTGGCTCGTGGTGTCCACGACCACGTCGAACGTCTGTCCGTCCAGGCCCCGCAACCCGTCAGACTGGTCGCGGTCCCCTCGGAACACCTCGACCCCGTCGGGGTCGGGGCCGCTGCGGCCGCGGGAGAGGATCGCGACGTCGTGGCCCTGCGCCGTGGCGGCCTGCACCAGAGCGCGGCCGAGGAACACCGTCCCTCCGAGGATCAGCACTCTCATGGGCCGAGTATCCCGGGGCTGCGCATACCGTGGCGTCCATGAGCGCGCGCCGCTGGGTCGTCACCCTCGAACGTGCTTGGGACGCGGCCCGCCTCCGAGGCAGGCGCGGCGCACCCGCCCACTTCCGGATCGACACCTACATCGGTCACGGGAGCGCCGACGGGGTGCTCGTGCGTGGCCGGGTCCTCGACAACGCACCGAGTCCCGAGGCGGTGGAGGGCGAAGGGGTCGGTGCAGCCGTGCGGCGCACGTTGCGTGACTTCGTCACCGACGAGCTCCCCGGCGTGCCGCTGCGGGTGGAGGTCGCGGGCACGACCGCCGAGGTGGTCACCGACACCGAGGGCTACTTCCGGCTGCTCCTGCACCCCGATCCGAGCCGGCTGGTGAGCCCGTGGACCAAGGGCCGGGTCGAGCTTGCACGGGACTACCGCGGGCTCGGCGAAGCGCCCGCTGCGGAGCTCGAGGTCAGGGTCCCGGACGGTTCGGCCCGGTTCGGCGTCCTCTCCGACATCGACGACACCATCCTGCAGACCGGCGTGCAGCGCGTCGCCCAGATGGTGCACAAGACGATCACGGGATCTGCCCTCACCCGCACCCCGTTTCCCGGGGCGGCCGAGCTCTACCGGGATCTCGCCACCGGCGGGAACCCGGTCTTCTACGTCTCGTCGAGCCCTTGGAACCTGCACGCCTTCCTGGTCGCCTTCCTCCGTCATCGCGACTTCCCGCTGGGGCCGGTGCTGCTCCGAGATCTCCTGGGCACCTCGGCCGGTGGCGAGCAGAAGCACGCTCGCATCCGCGAGATCCTCGACCTCCACCCGCGGCTCCCCTTCGTCCTGGTGGGCGACTCCGGGGAGAAGGATCCCGAGATCTACGCCGACATCGTCCGTGCGTACCCGGGCCGGGTCCTGGCGGTCTACATCCGCGAGGTGCGGCTCGACCCGGGGGACGGTCGCGTCGAGAAGGTGTCGAGCGGCTGGGCCGAGGACGTGCCGTTCGTGCTCGCCGCGGACACCGACGCCGTACGCCGGCACGCAGCCGGACTCGGCCTGCTGTGAACTGCGCCAGCACGTGAGGACGCCTGGCCGAACGGGTCGAACGTCAGCCGTGCGCCATGTCGACGAAGCGCGAGTAGTGGCCCTGGAACGCCACGACGACGTCCCGGGTCGGGCCGTTGCGGTGCTTGGCCACGATGAGGTCGGCCTCGCCGGGGCGGGTCGACTCCTTCTCGTAGACGTCCTCGCGGTGCAGCAGGATCACCATGTCGGCGTCCTGCTCGATCGAGCCGGACTCACGCAGGTCGGACAGCATCGGGCGCTTGTCGGAGCGCTGCTCCGGACCACGGTTGAGCTGCGACAGCGCGATCACCGGGACGTTGAGCTCCTTGGCCAGCAGCTTGATCTGCCGGGAGAACTCCGAGACCTCGAGCTGGCGGGACTCGACCTTCTTGCCCGACGTCATCAGCTGCAGGTAGTCGATGACGATCAGCCTGAGGTCGTGGCGCTGCTTGAGCCGGCGGGCCTTGGCGCGGATCTCCATCATCGTCATGTTCGGGCTGTCGTCGATGAACAGGGGCGCGGCGGAGACCTCGCCCATCTTGCGGGCCAGCTTCTGCCAGTCGTCGTCGGACATGTGGCCGTTGCGCATGTGGTTGAGCGGGATCTTCGCCTCCGCGGAGAGCAGCCGCATGGTGATCTCGTTGCGCGTCATCTCGAGGCTGAAGATGACCGAGGTCTGGTTGTGGTGGATGCTCGCGGCCCGGCAGAGGTCGAGGGCCAGCGTCGACTTCCCGACGGCGGGACGGGCGGCCACGATGATCATCTGACCGCCGTGCAGCCCGTTGGTGAGGTCGTCGAGGTCGGCGAAGCCGGTCGGGACCCCGGTCATCTCCCCGCCGCGGTTGGAGATCGCCTCGATCTCGTCGAGGGTGGCCTCCATGATCGCGCTCAGGGGTGCGTAGTCCTCCGAGGTCCGCTTGTCGGTGACCTGGTAGACCTCCTGCTGCGCGGCGTCGACGACGTCGTCGACGTCGCCCTCCCCGGCGTAGCCCATCTGCACGATCTTCGTGCCGGCGCCGACGAGCCGCCGCAGGATCGCCTTCTCGCGGACGATCTCGGCGTAGTAGGAGGCGTTCGCCGCGATCGGCACCGACGCCGACAGCGTGTGCAGGTACGGCGCGCCGCCGACCCGCACCAGCTCACCACGACGGCTCAGCTCGGCCGCCGTCGTGACCGGGTCCACCGGCTCCCCGCGACCGTAGAGGTCGATCATTGCGTCGAAGACCGTCTCGTGGGCCGGCCGGTAGAAGTCGGTGCCGCGGATCGTCTCGATCACGTCGGCGATGGCGTCCTTGGAGAGCAGCATCGAGCCGAGCACGGACTGCTCCGCGTCGTGGTCCTGCGGGGGCATCCGGTCCATGCCGTGGCCACCCGACCCAGCGGACGACGAGGCGGACGACGAGCCGAAGCCGGCGTCGTAGCCCGCGTCCCAGGGCTCGGCCCCGAAGGCCGCACCCGGACCGCCGGACTGCTCGGTCACGCTCATCCGTTTGCCCTTTCTGTCACTACCAAGGACGGTAGGGATCACCACCGACAATGCGGAGAACGGCGCCCGGTCGGACGCGGAGAGACGGACTCCCGTAGCGCGAAGAAGGTGACCGTAGCCCCGCGACGACCACTCCCCCAAGCCCTAAGTGCACAGGTACTTGTGGATAACCTGGGGACAGATGTGGAACACGCCGGGAAGGCTGTGCACAGCCTGTTCACACACCTGTGGACAGAGCCGGACGCTTGAGCCTCACACCCGTCCTGACCTGCGAAAACGCGTTCCACGGGTGTGCACAAAAGAAAGTCCGTACAACTTCTGGTCACCGGCTGTTCGCCGTCCCCTGAGCCGGTCCAGGGACACGCCGAGCGGCGCGCGACGCGCCGTAATCCACAACAGGCCCCGAGTTGTACACAGGACCTTGCGCACTACAGGGGGGACCCTCGGCCGCGCAATAGGCCGTCCGGACGAGTCCTGCACCGCCCGAGTAGATTTCGGGCGTGCCGCTCCGCCGGAGCGCGGAGACCCGCGCCATCGACCGACAGATCGTCGGCCTCGCAGTCCCGGCGTTCCTGGCGCTGGTCGCCGAGCCGCTGTTCCTCCTCGGCGACGCCGCGGTCGTCGGCCACCTCGGCACGACGTAGCTCGCGGGGCTCGGCATCGCCTCGGTCGTCCTGCGCGTGGTGGTCGGCCTGTGCATCTTCCTCGCCTACGGGACCACGGCCGCGGTGGCCCGACAGGTCGGCGCCGGCCGGCGCCCGGAGGCGCTCGCCCAGGGAGTGGACGGCCTCTGGCTCGCGGCCCTGATCGGGGCGGTGGTCACCGTGGTGGGCTACGTCTCGACCGACCCGTTGATCGGCCTCTTCGACGTCGAGGCCGGCGTCGCGGACGCCGCGTCGACGTACCTCGGCCTCGCCTGGCTGGGACTCATGCCGATGCTGCTGGTCCTCGCCGCCACCGGGGTGCTCCGCGGGCTGCACGACACCCGCACTCCGTTGTACGTCGCCGTGGCGGCCAGCCTGGCCAACATCATCCTCAACGTCCTGCTCGTCTACGGCTTCGACCTCGGCATCGCGGGCTCCGCCCTGGGCACCGACCTGGCGCAGCTGGGCGCCGCGGTGGCGCTGGTGTCGGTCGTCGTCCGGCTCGCGCGGCGGGAGGGTGCCTCGCTGCGTCCCGACCTGCCCGGCGTACGCCGCTCGGCGCACGCCGGGGGACCGCTGCTGGTGCGCACGCTCAGCCTGCAGGCGAGCCTGGTCGCGATGACGTGGTGCTCGGCCGGACTCGGTGCCACCGCCGTCGCCACCCACCAGCTCGCGAGCACGGTCTGGACGTTCCTCGCCTACGCCCTGGATGCCGTGGCGATCGCTGCCCAGGCCATCACCGGCACCGCGCTGGGGGCGGGCGACCTCGCCCGCACGCGCAGGACCACCGACCGGATGATCCAGATCGGGTGGGTCTCCGGCGGGGTCACCGGGGTCCTGCTCGCGCTGACCGCGCCGGTCCTGGGGCCGCTGTTCACCGACGATCCCGAGGTCGTCGAGCTGCTCGGCCGCGTGCTGCTGGTCGCGGCGCTGTTCCAGCCGCTGGCGGGAGTCGTCTTCGTGCTGGACGGCGTGCTCATCGGAGCCGGCGACGGGCGCTACCTCGCCGCCGGCGGGGTCGCGGTGACCGCGGCCTTCATCCCTGTCGCGCTGCTCACCGTCGAGCTCGTCGACGGCGCCGCCGCGTCCCTCGTCTGGCTGTGGGTGGCCTTCGGTGCCGTGTTCATCGGCGGGCGGGCCGCCGTGCTCCTCCACCGCGCCCGGAGCGACGTCTGGATGGTGGCCGGCTCGACGCCGACGAGCGGAGCGGCGCACTAGGCTGGGCCGCTGTGAGCTCGTTGCAGACGGTCGCGACGGGCCTGGTCATCGTCTTCCTGGACGTCGGCTCCGGCGGATGGGACTGGGTCCCGGACCCGCTCGGATGGATCCTCGTGCTCATCGGACTGGTGCCCGTCAAGGAGCGGCTGCCGGCCTACGCCGGTGTCTCGGCCGCTGCGTGGGTGTGCCTGGTGGTGTCGGTGCTGACGCTGCCGCCCGACTCGGTGGACACCATCGCTCCGACGCTGGGGTGGCTCTTCAGCCTGCCGACGATCGCCTTCTGCTTCCTCGTGTGCGACTCGTTGGCCGACGTCACCGAGGAGTCCCTGGCGACCCGCTTCCGCTGGCTGCGGGTGGTCTTCGTCCTCGTGGGCGCGCTGCCGGGGCTGGTGTACTTCGCCGAGCTCGAGTGGATGACGCTCCCGTCGGCGGTGGCGGCGGTGCTTGCGAACACCGTCCTGGTCTTCTCCGTCTGGGCAGCCGGTGACGGCGGTGACGACGGCGTCGGCGACGGAAAGCCCGAGCGGCCGCTCCGTCCGAGCCGGCCGACCCAGGCCGAGCCGCGCCCGGTCGGCGAGTCCGGCGGCAGCAGCTCCCGTCGCACCAAGGACCAGGGGTTCAACGCCGAGGAGGTCAGGCGTCGTGCCCGGGCGCGGCGCGCCCGCGGGGAGTGAACGTGCGGCCATCGGGCTTCTCGGGCCGCCGCTGAGCGTGTCCGTCGTCCGCGGCGCACCCACCGCTGGTGTGATGAGGCGGTGATCGCGCAAGCCGGCTCCCGCCCGAAGGTTCTCGCGGGGCTCGACGCACCGGCTCCACGATCGGCGCGGACCGGCGAGCGCATCGCGCGGCGGTTCTTCGAGCTCTGCGAGAGTCCGCGCACCGGACCGCGGATGATGAGGCTCCTGCGCGGCAGCGCCGACAGCGCAGTCGGCGGCCGGCTGCTCGTCGCGGTGCTCAGCCGGATGGTGTTCACGCCGATGCTCCGGTCCCGGCGGCTGGACACGGCGGCGGCGAAGCTCGAGCTGCTCGCCGCCCAGCTCGGTGGCATCGCGGTCCTGCGCTACGTGACCCGGATGGAGCCGGTCGCCTCGATGCCGGTCGAGGAGCTCGTCCGCCTGGTCGCCCCCGGCCTCCAGGCCACGCTCGACGGCTGAGCGTCGCCACGCCGTACCCCCTGGACGCAGCGAAGCCGCCCCCGGTGACCGGGGACGGCTCCTTGCTTGCTGCTCGAGACGCCGGAGGCGCTGAGCGTTCTGGTCAGGCGGGTACGACGTTGAGCTTGACGGTCGCGTCGAGCTCGTCGTGCACCTTCACGGTGACCTGGTGCTCGCCCAGGGACTTGATCGGGTTGCCGACCATGACCTTGCGCTTGTCGACGGACGAGCCGCCGACCTTCTTGTTGATCGCGTCCGCGATGTCGGCGACGGTGACGGCGCCGAAGAGACGGCCACCCTCACCGGCGCGGACCGGCACGTCGACGGCCGAGCCCTCGAGCGAGGCCTTGATCTGCTTGGCCTTGTCGAGGTCGTGGACCGCACGCGCGCTGCGGGCGTTCTTGATCGAGTCGATCTGCTTCTCGCCGCCGCGGGTCCAACGGATCGCGAAACCACGCGGGATCAGGAAGTTGCGGCCGTAGCCGTCCTTCACCTCGACGATGTCGCCAGGGGCGCCGAGACCGGTGACCTCGTGGGTCAGGATGAGCTTCATCAGTCGGTCTCCTTGTCAGCGCGCGGTCGACGTGTAGGGCAGCAGGGCGACCTCGCGGGCGTTCTTGACCGCGATGGCCACGTCTCGCTGGTGCTGCACGCAGTTGCCCGTCACCCGACGCGCGCGGATCTTGCCGCGGTCGGAGATGAACTTGCGCAGCAACGTCGTGTCCTTGTAGTCGACGTACGCGGTCTTGTCCTTGCAGAACTGGCAAACCTTCTTCTTGGGCTTGCGCAGAACCGGCTTCGCCATTGTGGTGCTCCTTCTGTGAGCCCGGACCCTGCCGATGACGGGTCCGGAATGGTTTCGGTTGGTGCTCCTGGGCCCGGTATCGGCTGGGCCTTGGAGCGGGTCAGGTGACCCTGCGGGTCACCCGGTCAGATCACCTGGTCAGAACGGGGGCTCGTCGTTGCCGGCCGGACCGCTGGACGCCCAGGGGTCGCTCTGCGGCGCTGACGACGGAGCGGACTGCTGTCCACCCCAGCCACCGCCACCGGAACCCCCCGAGCCACCCGAGCCACCCGAGCTGCCGCCCTGCTGACCGCCGGACGACCACGGGTCGTCACCGCCGCCGTAGCCACCCCCGCCACCAGCGCCGGCACCGCCGCCGCTGCCGGACCGGGTGGTCTTGCTGACCTTGGCGGTGGCGTACTTCAGGCTGGGGCCGACCTCGTCGACGTCGATCTCGAAGACCGTGCGCTTCTCGCCCTCGCGGGTCTCGTAGCTGCGGGCCTTGAGCCGGCCGGAGACGATCACCCGCATGCCGCGGACGAGCGACTCGGCGGCGTTCTCGGCCGCCTGCCGCCACACCGAGCAGTTGAGGAAGAGCGCCTCGCCGTCCTTCCACTCGTTCGTCTGCCGGTCGAACGTCCGCGGCGTCGAGGCCACGGTGAAGTTCGCGACAGCCGCACCCGAGGGGGTGAAGCGGAGCTCGGGGTCAGCGGTGAGGTTGCCGATCACGGTGATCGGTGTTTCGCCTGCCATGGGTTGACTCCATCGTCATGGGACTCGGGTGGTGACCCGGGTCCCGATCGTTCTGCCGTGGGTGAACGTAGCCCGGCGGACCGACAAGCGGCGACGGGCTGTCAGGTCGAGCTGGTCGGACCGGTCAGCGAACGTCCGGCCGGATGACCTTGGTGCGCAGCACCGACTCGTTCAGCGTGAGCTGACGGTCGAGCTCCTTCACCGTCGCCGGCTCGGCCCGCAGGTCGATGACGGCGTAGATGCCCTCGGCGTTCTTGTCGATCTCGTAGGCGAGTCGGCGCTTGCCCCACACGTCGACACTCTCGACCTGCCCGCCGTCCTGGCGGACGACGTTCAAGTAGGTGTCGAGGGACGGGGCCACGGTGCGCTCGTCGAGGCTCGGGTCGAGGATGACCATCACTTCATAGGTACGCATAGCAGTCTCCACCTCCTTCGGACTCAGGCGGCCACGGTCGTTCCGTGGCAGGAGGGCTGTTGCGTGCGGCGCGCCTCGGGAGGTGCGCCTGTCCGCCTCGGGCTGCCATCGGTGACGGCCGTCGAGCGGACGGTCAAGGCTAACAGCGCCGGGCGGCCTCCCGAAATCGTCGTCCACAGGGGGTCGGACGGGGTTCGGTCCCGTCGGAGGCCGCCCGTAGCCTGGCTCCATGAGCGGTTCCACGAGCAGCCCGCAGGACCTGAGGATCGGCGCCCACGTCGAGCAGACCGACCCGGTCGGCGAGGCGCTGGCCCGCGACTCCACGCTCGTGCAGTTCTTCCTCGGCGACCCGCAGAGCTACAAGGGCCCTGAGATCCGGTACGCCGGAGGCGCCGATGCGCTGCGGACGGCAGCCGAGGACGCCGGCGTCGAGCTCTACGTCCATGCTCCCTACATCATCAACGTCGCCACGACGAACAACCGGATCCGGATCCCCAGCCGCAAGCTGCTGCAGCAGCACATGGACGCGGCCGCGTCGATCGGGGCCAAGGGGCTGATCGTGCACGGCGGCCACGTGAACGCCGACGACGACCCGGAGAAGGGGTTCGACAACTGGCGCAAGGCGATCGACGCCACCGACCTGAAGATCCCGTTGCTGATCGAGAACACCGCCGGCGGCGGCAACGCGATGGCCCGCCAGGCGGAGCGGATCGGCCGGGTCTTCGAGGCGGTCGCCAAGGCCGACGGCGCCGACATGGTCGGGTTCTGCCTGGACACCTGCCACGCCCATGCGGGCGGCATCGCGCTGGACAGCGCCGTCGAGCGGCTGCTGTCGCTCACCGGCCGGATCGACCTGGTGCACGCCAACGACAGCCGGGACGCGTTTGACTCCGGCGCCGACCGGCACACGAACTTCGGCGAGGGCCAGGTCGACCCGGACGCCTTCGTGGAGGTGATCAGGTCCGCCGGCGCCCCGGTCATCGCCGAGACGCCGGGCGGCCCCGAGCGGCACAAGGCCGACTTCGAGTGGCTGCGCTCACGACTCTGACCGTAGGCTCGAACATCGTGACCTCCCCACAGAGCGCCCTGACCGTCCGCACGATCACGGCGGACGAGCACCTGGCGTTCCTGGAGTCGCGGCGCAGCGCCAGCTTCCTGCAGGTCCCGGCGTGGGGCGAGGTCAAGAGTGACTGGCGGCGCGAGTCGATCGGGTGGGTGCGCGGCTCGAGCACCGACGCGGAGCTGGTCGGGGTGGGGCTCGTCCTCTACCGGCAGCTTCCGAAGGTCAGGCGCTACCTCGCCTACCTCCCCGAGGGCCCGGTCATCGACTGGGACGCCGACCCGCTCTCCGCGTGGCTGGCACCGATGACCGAGCACCTGGCCGGCCAGGGCGCGTTCGGGATCCGCATGGGCCCGCCGGTCATCTGCCGGCACTGGGACGCCGCGGCGGTGAAGGCGGGGGTCGCCGACGACACGGTGCGGCGGCTGGACGACGTACCCCCGACCCGGCGCGAGGCGCGGGGTGCACGGGTCGTCGCTGAGCTGACCGAGCTCGGCTGGCAGCTGCAGGCGGTCGAGGGCGGCTTCGCCGCAGGCCAGCCGCAGTACAACTTCCAGATCCCGCTGCGCCACCCCGACGGCACCGCCCGCACCGAGGACGAGCTGCTCAAGGGGATGAACCAGCAGTGGCGGCGCAACATCAAGAAGGCTTTGAAGGAGGGTGTCGAGTCGCAGCGGGTCCCCGCCGACCGGCTCGAGCAGGAGCTCAAGCGGTTCCACGACCTCTACATCCACACCGCGCAGCGCGACCACTTCACCCCGCGCCCGTTGTCGTACTTCACCACGATGTTCCGGGCGCTGCTCGCCGAGGACCCCGACCGGATCGCGCTCTTCACCGCCGAGCACGAGGGTGACCTCGTGGCCAGCACGATCCTGATCCAGGTCGGCAGCCACGTCTGGTACTCCTACGGCGCCTCGTCGACCGAGAAGCGCGACGTGCGGGGCTCCAACGCCGTGCAGTGGGAGATGATCCGGCACGCGCTCGCCCAGGGGGCCGACGTCTACGACCTCCGCGGGATCACCGACACCCTCGACCCCGACGACAGTCATGTCGGGCCCCC
>CADCUK010000212.1 GCA_902805865.1 uncultured Nocardioidaceae bacterium
GGCCGGGCAGGTCGACGACGCGGCCCTCGGGGACGCTCTGGATGTCCGGTGGCGAGGGCAGCACCCGGAAGGCGCCTGCCTTGGCGCCGGCCAGGACCACACGGGCACCGGCTCTGGCGCCTCGGCGGAGCACCGTTCCGGCCGTGGAGAGGGTCATTGTGCGAAGTCCTTCATCTCGAGGAGCTCGTCCAGAGCAGGGCGCAGCTGGGCGACGACCGGGCCGAGGTCGGCCACCAGGTCGGGACAGCTGAGGAGGGAGACGTTGAGGCGGTCGACGTACGACCAGGCGGTGACGTTGAGCCCGATGCCCTCGAGGATCGGACCGACGCTGTAGAGGTCGCGCAGCGCGGCGCCGGCGATCGTCACGGGCTCACCGGGACCGCGGACGTTCGAGACGATCACGTTGAACGGCGGCGCGTGCCGGGCGGCGGCGCCCGACGAGGAGTAGCGCCGCAGCACCGCGCTGAACGGCGCGGGCGGGGTGAACTGCACCCAGTCGATCAGCATGGTCGGGCCGAGCGCGCGCTGCACCGCCTTGGCCTCGGTCGCGGTGCGGGAGATCGTGCGCAGCCGCTCCAGCGGGTCGTCCACGTCGGTGGCGAGCGAGGTGAAGAGGTTCGAGACCCGGTTGCCACCGAGCCGCACCGGTGCGCCGGCAAGGTCCGTCCCGACCGGGACTCCGGCGACGAGCGAGGCCGAGGGCTGTTCGCCGCGCTCGGCCAGCCAGCGGCGGAGGGCACCGGAGACGACCGCCAGCACCACGTCGTTGAGCGTGACGCCGTGCGCCTGGCGCACCTGCTTGAGCTCGGCCATCGGCAGCGTGGCAGTGGCGAAGCTGCGGCGTGGGGTGAGCGGTCCGTTGAGGGAGGTGCGGGGCACGTCCAGGACCGGACGGGGTACGGCGACCTGCGACTGCCGCTTGTGCTTGACGAGCGCCACGAGGGCGTTGCCGGTCCTCCACAGCAGAGCCGGCAACGTGAGGGTCTGGCGGATCGCGTCGGTGAGGGCGAGTCGCACCTGCTGCCCACGGGAGGGCGTGGGCTCCAGCCCCGGCGTCGGGTCCTGGTCGATGATCCCGTCGTCCGGGGGCTGGTCGGTGACGTTGCCGAGCAGCGCGTTGGCGGCGACACCGTCGGCCAGCGAGTGGTGCATCTTCACGACCACCGCGACCTGGTTGTCCGGCATCCCCTCGCAGACGTGCATCTCCCACAACGGCAACGACCGGTCGAGCGGCGTGCCGGCGATCTCACCGATCAGCGTCTCGAGCTCGGCCATCCCTCCGGGCGCCGGCAGCCGGTGGCCGACGATGTGCCGGGAGAGGTCGACCTCGCGGTCGGCGATCCACAACGGGTGGTTCAAGGCGAACGGCACCGGCAGGACCCGGCGTTGCAGCGGGGGCAGCCGGTTCAACCGTCCGACGAGCTCCTCGGAGAACCGTTCGTGGGTGAACGGCTCGTCGGGCTCGATGATCGCGATCTTGAGCGTGTGCATGTGCATGGAGGGGGTCTCCATGTACAGGTAGCCGGCGTCGACGCCCTCCATCCGCTTCACGTCGGCAGCTCGCGCTTCATGACCTTGCCGGAGTCGTTGCGGGGGAGCTCGTCTAGCAGCGTCACGTCACGGGGGACCTTGTAGCCCGCCAGCTGCGACTTCACGTGCTGCTTGAGGTCGTCGTCGGTCGCCTGCTCGCCAGGCTTCAGCACGACGTACGCCGCGAGCCGCTGGCCGTAGGACTCGTCGTCGACACCGACGACCGCTGCCTCGAGGACCGCGGGGTGCTCGTTCAACGCCTCCTCGACCTCGAGGGGGTACACGTTCTCACCACCGGACACGATCATCTCGTCGTCGCGGCCGACCACGAAGAGACGGCCCGCGTCGTCGAGGCGACCGACGTCGCCGCTGAGCATGTAGTCCTCGTGGAAGTCCTTGGAGTCGCCGGAGGTGTACCCCTCGAACTGCGAGTCGCTGAGGACGCCGATGCGGCCGACCTCGCCCGTGCTGACTTCGTGGAGGTCGTCGTCGAGGATGCGCAGCCGGGTGCCGGCCACCGGCCGGCCGGCGGTCTCGGGCGCGGCCCGCAGGTCGGCGGGCGTCGCGGTGCTGATGAGGCCGGCCTCGGTGGCGTTGTAGCTGTTGTAGACGACGTCGCCGAACCGGTCCATGAAGCGGGTGACTGCGTCGGGGCGCATCTTGGAGCCGCTGGCGGTGCAGAACCGCAGCGACTGCAGGGAGTAGCGGCTGAGCGTCTCGGACGGCAGGTCGATGATCCGCTCGAGCATCACCGGCACGACCGCGAGCCCGGTGGCGGCGTGCTCGTCGACCAGCGCCAGCGTCTGCTCGGGGTCGAAGCGGCGGCGCATCACCACCGTGCACGCCATCGTCGCGGCGATCGCGAGCTGGCCGAAGCCCCAGGCGTGGAACATCGGCGCGGCGACCACGACCGTGCGCTCCGCACGCCACGGGATCCGGTCGAACATCGCTGCGAGAGCGCCGGCTCCTCCGCCGCCGGAGCGGCGGGCGCCCTTCGGGGTCCCGGTGGTGCCGGAGGTCAGCAGAACGATGCGTCCGGGGGTCGGCGGCTGCGACGGACGGGAGCCGCGGTTGGCCTCGATCAGCGACTCCAGCGTGCCCTCGGAGGGCTCGTCGTCGGTCCAGGCGACGAGGGGCACCAGCTCGTCGATCTGCTGCCGGGCCTGCTCGACGAGGTCGGCGAACTCGGCGTCGTACACGATGACCCGGGCCTCTTCGCGCGCGAGCACGTCGCACAGCTGGGGTGCGGAGAAGCCGGTGTTCAGCAGCAGCGCGTCGGCACCGGCGCGGGCCGAGGCGGCGAGTGCCTCGACGATGCCGCGGTGGTTGCGGCACAGGATGCCGATCGTGCCCGGGTGTCCGGGGTCAGCACCCTCGGCACCGTCGAGGAGCTCGGCGAGGCCGGTGGCCAGCGCGTCGCTGCGGGCGTCGAGCTCGGCCCACGTCAGCGTGCCCCGCTCGTCGACGAGCGCGGTCCCGTGCGGCAGACGTACGGCGGAGAGGCCGATGCCGGTCATCGGGGTGGTGCCCTGTCGGCGGATGACGGCCCACTGGCGGAGGTACTTGTCCGGCCGCATCGGCGCAAGCATCCCGGCGCGGACCAGCACCCGGACCACCCACAGCAGGTGCCGCACGCGCTGCACGAGCGAGCCCATCAGCCCATCACCCCATCAGCCCAGCACCGGGAAGCGGCGGGCCCGCGCCATCTCGTCGAGCGCGTTCTGCATGCGCTCCCTCACCGCGCGGTCGACCTCGGCGACGTCGGGGTCGTCACCGAACTCCTTGGTGACATGGATCGGGTCGAGCACCCGGGTCTCGATCTTGGTGGGCAGCGGCAGGTTCGGCGGGATGCCGAAGGTGAAGCCGAACGGGAAGCCGAACGTGAGGGGCATGTACCGCGTGCGCAGGAGCTTCTCGAGCCGCAGCAGCCTGGCCAGCTGCTCGCCGCGGTTGAAGAACAGGTAGGCCTCCTGCCCGCCGATGCTGACGACCGGCACGATCGGCGCACCGGTCTCGATCGCCGTGCGGACGTAGCCGGTGCGGCCGTTGAAGTCGATGCGGTTCGCAGACGTCGTCGGCCGGAAGACGTCGTAGTCACCACCGGGGAAGACGATCGTCACGCCCCCGGAGCGCAGCACGGCCTCGGCGTTCTCGCGGGTCGCGGGGAGGAACCCGGCCCGCGGGAAGATGTCCTTGCCCTGACCCATGAAGAGCATGTCGTGGGCGAGCACGTACAACGGTCGGTCCACCCCGAACTGGTCGTGGAACGCGACCGCGATGATCGGCACGTCCATCGCCACCATGCCGCCGGAGTGGTTGGACACGATCAGCGCGCCGCCGTCGGGCACCTTCTCCATGCCGTGCACCTCGGAGCGGAACCACAGCTTGACCGCGAGCCGCATGAAGGGCAGCAGCCGGGCGACGTACGCGCCGTCGCGCAGCTTCAGCCGCTGCTCGCTCATGTCGCGCTCCGCGCGGCCGCGGTCTCGCCGGATTCCGCCCCGAGCGCGAACCGCTTCAGGCACCGGCCCCACTCGAACGGCTCCGGGGCGTCGGGGTCCTGGGCCAGCCGGTCCGCGAGCACCGCCAGCGCGAGCGGGTTGGAGACCAGTCCGACGTGGCTGCTCGGCACCGCGATGTTCTCGCTGGTCGGGCTCCCGTCCGCTGCAGGGTCCAGTGCGCAGCTGTGCCAGTTGAGGATCCCGTCGGTCTTGGAGTAGATCGCCGTGCACGGCACGTCCAGCGGTTCACGCAGGGTGTTGACGATCTCCCGGGCTCGCGGGGACAGCCCGTGCTTGTCGGCGGCCCGCTCGAACATCGCGGTGGTCCTGGTGACCTCCCCCTCCGGCCGCCACGGCGACCCGAGGCAGATCACCCGTCGTACGGCGTCGGGCCGCTCGTGCGCCAGCCACCGGGCGAGCAGCCCGCCGAAGCTCCAGCCGACGACGCTCAGCCGCTGCCCGTGCCGCTCGTGCAGCTCGTCGAGTCGTGCCGGCAGCCCGTCCACCACCGCGTCGGTGAGGCCGAAGTTGCGGCCGAGGCCCCAGCCGTGCGGCGCGTAGCCGGCCTTGCGGAGGTGGGAGCGCAGCCGGCTGGTCAGCCCGTCGGTGGCGTAGAAGCCGGGCAGGACGAGGACCGGATGGCCACCGCCGACGTCACGCCGGGGGATGACCGCGTCGAGGACGACCGAGGCGGGGTACTCGATGCTGACCCGCGCGGCCTCGAGAGCCGTCAGGAGCATGGGCGGCCGGGGGAGCGGCGTGCCGCCGGCGGACCGGCCGTCGTGCTGCGTGCCTTCGAAGTCGTACATGGCTCCCCTGGGACTCGCGGTCCTCCAGACTAGAACGTGTTCTCGTTTTCCGGAAGGCCGTGTGACCAGGGGCTCAGCGCGCGTACGGCGGGACCGACGCGACCTGTCCTGCGGCGTCGATGTACAGGCCGTCGTCGAAGAGGATCAGTCCGTTGCAGAGCTTGCACCAGCCCTGCTCGGAGTGGTCGACGAGCACGTGCGCGGTGCAGCAGTCGGCGTCGGTGGCTTCGGGGCAGCGGGGGGAGTGTTCGCAGGTCATGGCGTCTTCTCGGTGCGATCGGCTGGGTGCGTCTGTCACAGAGGGTTCGCACCCTGGCGGGGTCCGGGTGGGTGGTCCTAGACCAGTGGCTGCAGCTCCTTGCCCAGCGGGGCCCCGACGCCTCATCCCGGACGGTGCTCCAGCAGCAGGAGCGCGACGTCGTCACGCACGGTGGCCCCGCCGTGCTCCCTCAGCGCTCCCAGCAGCCGGTCGAGCGCCTCCTCGAGGTCGCCCTGCATGAGCGCGGACGCGTTGCCGGGAAGGTCGAAGAAGATGCCGCTGCGGTCCCGGGCCTCCACGAGACCGTCGGTGTAGAAGAGCATGCGCGCACCCACCGGCCAGCTGGTGGTGACCGACTCGGCCGTGGGCCCCATGCCCAGCGGCGGGACCGGCTCTCCGGTGGCGACGAACGACGGAGCCCCGTCGGCGGTGACCAGGACGGGCTCATGATGTGCCAAGTTGACGAAGGTCGCGGTGCCGTCGTCGTGGAACTCCGCGACCAGCGCGGTCACGAAGTCCTCGTCACCTCCGACGGCAGTCACCACCGCGTCGAGGTCGGAGGCCAGCGCCGGCAGGGACGGCTCCTCGTAGGCGGACTTGCGGAAGGCGCCGAGCACGGTGCCGGCCAGCTGGACGGCGTCGAGCCCCTTGCCGCGCACGTCCCCGACGAGCACCCGCACGCCGTACGGGCTGGCGGCGACCTCGTAGAGGTCACCCCCGACGAGCGCCTCGTGCGTCGCCGAGACGTAGCGGGTGGCCACGGCGAGCGGACCGACCTCGCGCGGGATCGCGCGGAGCAGGGCGCGCTGGGCAGTGTTCGCGACGACCGTCATGTGCCGCAGCGCCGCCTCCTTGGTGTCCCTGATCCGCGCCAGCACGAAGGCCAGGACGGCCAGTCCGGTGCACAGCATCAGGCGGACCGACCAGCCGGTGGTCAGGAAGCTGTCGTTCCAGGTCGCTGAAGCCACCGAGAGGACGACGGCCAGCCCACCCATGACCGCCGTCCGGCGGGGCGAGGTGAGGGCGGCGGCCAGCACGGCGGCCAGGGCGTACGAGCCGTTGAGCGGGACGTCCGGGCCCAGCGCGATGTCCAGGCCGACGACCGTGGCGAGCAGGACGGTCGGCCACAACAGCTCTCGCAGGTGCCACGACTGCTGGTTGGTCACACCGGCCCTCCTGGGGAGTCGCCCGAGTGCGCCTCACCGCTCGAAGGTAGCGGATCGGGACCGCGTCCCCCATGACCCGATGTGTCTAGTTCCTCCCTGTGTCGCCCGGGCGCTCAGCCGGCCGCCCTGACGAACAAGGGGTTCGTCATCGCCACCATCGTCGTCCCCGCCGAGTCGTTCGCGGGGTCGGTCGGGACGTCGTCGGGCGAGGAGGCCGGCCGCCGTACCTCTGCGCGGACGAACGGCACCGCCGCCGCGGGGAACGTCTGGTCGACCGTCACGGTCCCGTCCTCGGCGGCCCGGGCCGAGGCGAGTGGCCCGAGAGGACCGATCAGCGTGGCGACGCAACCGGGAACGCCGCTGGCCGCGAGGTGGACGGCCACGGTCTCGGTCGGGGCTGCGGTGAGCTGGTCACCGCAGGTGGCGGTTCCCTGCGGACCCGTCACCGTCAGGTCGAGAGCCACCGCCGCGGACTCCGCCAGCCACGCCCGTCCGGCCCTGAGAGCCGCCACGAGCGCACCCACGCTGAGGTCGTCGGCGCGCGCGACCGTCTGGGGCAGGCCCACCGGCTGGTCCGGCCGGTGCGAGTCAGAGGCGCCCACGACGGGCACGAAGGTGCCGGCCACGAGCAGCTCGTGCCACCGCGCGAGGGTGCCTTCGTCGTCGAGGGTCCACGGGCCGTTCCAGACCTCGATCGCGTCGGCCTGCTCGAGGGGCCCCTGGGTCCAGCCGGTAGCCGGGATCGGCACGGACGGGTGGGCGATCACGGCAAGGCCGCCGAGGCCACGCACCTGCTCGAGGAACCGGGGAAGCGCCTGGTCGGTGGAGCGGTAGCGCCAGTCGATCCAGGTGCCGGCCGGCAGCCCGACCGCGAGCCAGTGCCCGTCCCGGGTGGTGACCTCCTCGCCGTTGACCACGAGCAGGTCGTCGGTCGTGTGCCGGCCCCAGTAGAGGCTGGCCGAGCTCGTGTTGTGCTCGGTGGAGACGAAGAAGTCCAGCCCCGCCTCACGTGCCGCCGTCACCATCTGGGCCGGGGTGCGCCGGCCGTCCGAGTGCACGGTGTGCAGGTGCAGGTCGCCGCGGTACCAGCCCGGTCCCGAGCCAGGGACCGAGCGGGGTGCAGGGACGGCCTCGAACTTCGGCCCCGGCTTGCCGAAGTGCAGGGTGACCGTGAGCGTCCAGTCGACGCCCGGCGGCACGACGGTGAACGGACCGAGGGCGACGTGCCACCGGCCGGGGGTGATAGGCCCGGGGAGGTAACCAGGGGTGGCCGATGTGCGGGAGATCCGGAAGGACCGACGGGCGCCGCCGGACCACCCGCGGAACCCCTCTGCGTTGCCGAGCTCGTGGCCCGAGGGGTCGAACATGCCGATGTCGATCACGTTCGCGGTGACCCCGACGGGCGTGGGCTGGGACTCGTAGTCGTAGGAGACCTCGATCTCGCGCGCGCCGCGCGGCACGTCGACAGGGACGTAGTGCCAGTCAGGGGTGTTGATGCCGCTGAAGTGCCCGCTGTAGCTCTTCGTCGTGCTGACCTCGGATCGACGATCCGCCGCCGCGGGGGTGAAGACCATCGGCGCGGAGAACGTCACCGACGCGGCGGTGGCCGCGCCGGCCGAGCGCAGGAGCGTACGCCGGTCGAGCCCCTGGTGCCGGTGGTCGTCGCACATGCCGGACCAACGCGCCAAGGTGTACGAGCGTTACGGCCGTGGGTTCACATGGGCAGCGACGACGCGTCGGACTCGCACGGGATCAGGCGCACGGTGACCGAGGAGGGGTCGATCCAGGCCGTCCTGCCGCCGTACTTCGTGACGTCGGTGCAGCGCACCAGCACGGTCTTCGTCGGACCGACGTCCCCCTGGATGGTCCGGTAGCCGCGTGCACGTCGCACGGCTGCCGAACAGGCGGCGCGGTAGACGAGGCCGACGCGGTCGACGAACGCGCCGGTGACCTCGAGCTGCCCGGGATCCTGCGGCTCGGCGCCCCGGTTCGTCGCCGTGAACGTCACGCTGTGGCCGCGGGGGCCGGTGCGGATCGCGAGGTCGTCGGCGACCTGCCAGCTGCCGGTCCCGGACTCCCGGCCGCGGGCCGGTGGCGGGCGCAGACCGGGCGGTGTGTCCGCGGCAGCAACCGCTTCGGCATCCGCCTCCGCCTTCGGCTCGTCCTCCGGGAGCACCGACCACGCGCCCAGCAGCACGAGCGCAGCGACGACCGCCACCGCCGCCTTGGCTGCCGGGTGCCGGAGTCTCGCCTCGACCCACTGCTGGACCGCGCTGGGAGGGCGCTCGGTGTCGAGCACCTCCACCTCGGGACGATCGTCGGGCTCCATCGATCCAGTGAACACGATGGATGCGAACCGTCAAGGGATGATGGTGAGGTGACCGAGTGGATGGACGGGCTGAGCGGCTGGCAGCTGGTGCTGCTGACGCTGGCCATCGTGCTGGGCGCCTCGGTGCTGAGCCTGGTCGCCGGCGCGGTGCTGGTGCGGATGGGGATGCACCGGCCGTGGGTCGTGCGCCGGGTCTCCGCGCTCGCCGAGGGTGCGCTGCGGCTGGTGAAGCGCCCGCTCACGATCGTGGTCCTCGACGAGGTGTCCGCGGTCATCAAGACCGGCCACTACACGAAGAACATCTCCGACGCCCTCGTGGAGAACCACGACGAGCTCAAGGCGCTGGTCACCGAGAAGGTCAGCCAGGACCCGAACGTGCGGCTGATCAGCCGGCTGCCCGGCTACGGCACGATCGTGGGCGAGGTGACCGAGACGACGCTGCGGGTCCTCATCGAGATGCTCAGCGACCCGCGGACCGACGAGCTGATCAACGACCTGCTGCGCAACAACCTCGAGCAGATCCGCCTCGCTGTCCGGGCCCGTGACCACGAGAGCATCGACCCGCACACCGCCCCGGACGCCCTCTCCGCCAAGGAGCAGCTGGTGGCACGCCGTACCGAAGCAGGTTCGGCCGTCACGCCGGACCACCTCACGGACGAGCGGCGCTTCCTCGGAGGACCCGGCGCCGTCTGACGCTCGGTCCTAGGTGGTGGTCCCTGGGACTCCGTAGAGGACCGTGGGTCCACCGCCCACGCCGTCGTACGGCAACCCCTGGATCTGCAGGGTCCGCGGGTCGAGGTCGGGCCGGTTGCCGGAGTACTCCATGGTGTCGATGCACCTGACCTCGACCTGCTCGCCCGGACCGACCCCGGTCAGCAGCGGACGGAGCTCCTCGGTCTCGGGGTTGTCGAAGCCGGTGCAGGTCGCGGTGAAGCGGAAGCCCGGGTCGTCGACGAAGCGGCCGACCGCCTTCAGGTTGGGCCTGCGCGTCTCGTCCGACCGGTTCACCGCGGTGAACGTCACCACGTAGACGGGGCTCTCCAGATCGACCTTGAGCCGGCCGAGGACCTCCCAGTCGATCTCGCGGGAGACGACCCAGGGCGGGGGCTCGTAGTAGTCCGGGTCCCGAGGCGTGGTCGCCGGCGCCGGCAGGGACTCGGCACCGGCGGGCGACGCCGCCGGTGAAGCGTCGTCACCGGCGATCGTGGTCCAGATCCCGACGCCGGCGGCCAGCGCGACCGCAACGCCGACTGCGATGCGCACGCCTAGGCGTTGCCAGGCCGCGGTCGTGAACCGCTCGAACGCCCCGGGGTCGTCGTTGGTCTCGAGGAGCTCCATCCCGGGACGCTCGGGGTCATGGGGCTCCATCCCTCCAGTGAACACGCCAGACCTGAGCCGTCAAAGGAGAGGAGTCCTGCCAGGCGGCCGGGCCTGGTCCTCTGATGGAAAATCGAGGCGTGGTGGGCCCCGTGGGGGTCGAACCCACAACCCGCGGATTAAAAGTCCGCTGCTCTGCCGATTGAGCTAGAGGCCCGGGGCGGACTGACACGACCCGACGATCCGGACCCCGCGGGCGAGGGGATGTCCGGCGCGTGCCCGACCCGGCCGCCAGTATGCCGCAAGCCGGCGCGGCCACCCGACCTCGCCGTGGCCGGCCACGTCGGTCTCGGTTCCTTCGGATGAGCGGGTCCGGACCCTGGTCAACGGCCAGTGGATTTGATTCCCTAGAGGGAGGGGTGGCAGCCGGGACGGTCGTCCGCGACGACGGCCGTCGCCTGGTGCCTCCCGTCACGCGAGTCCAGCATCGGCTCGGGCAACACGGAACGGAACGAGGATCCTCGTGCGAAAGACCATCATGGCGGCAACCGCGGTGCTCGCCTCGACACTGGTGAGCGTCCCGGCAGGACCGGCGCAGGCCCTCACGCCGTGCGCCGAGCTGGAGATCCAGGCGCATCGCGGCTACCACTTCAGCAGGACGATCGACCAGAACACCGTGAGGTCGTTCGACGAGGCGCACGCGAGGGGTTACACGATCGAGACCGACGTGTGGCACGACGCGGAGGGTCAGCTGTGGATCTTCCATGACCGCGACGTCAGCAAGCTGACCAACGGCACGGGGCTCATCGACAAGATGACCACCGCCCAGGTCCGTGCGCTCCGCTACGACAAGGCAGGCTCACCGCTGCCGACGTTCGAGGAGGCAGTAGCGGCGTGGACGAAGTACCCCACCACCCGCGTCTACCTCGAGCCGAAGCAGAAGACCGCGGTCCCGAAGATGGCCGATCAGCTGATCGCGGCGGGGTTGACCGACAACGTCTACTTCGTCAACTACTGGGACTACGTCGAGGCCAACTGGCCGGCGTTCCGCACCGAGCCCAAGTCGCCGACCTACTACGAACCGTCGCACTGGGCCGGCCATGACGCCCTGATGACGCCGTACTCGAGCATGACGACCGAGCGGGTCGACGCCTACCACCAGGCCGGGCTGGAGGTCCTCCACACCCGCGCCAACACCACCACGGTGTGGGAACACGCGATCCGGATGAACTACGACGGGATCATGACCGACCGTCCCGACCAGCTCAAGGCGTTCTGCTCGACGCTCTACTAGCTCCGGCAGACAGAAGGAGGGCGTGACCTGCAGCTGCAGGTCACGCCCTCCTGTCGGATCGGGCCGGTCAGCCGGCCGGCGACTCCTGCACCTCGGACCGGACCGAGCTGGCGCGGCGCCGCAGAGCAGCCGCCACCAGCAGCGTCGGCACGATGACCGCAGCGCTGCCCTCCCACGCGATGTCCCGGTCGGCGCTGACAGCGCCCCGGGCGAGGTCACGAGGCTTCAGCGGCGGCACGTCACCGATGGTCTTGCCGTTGAAGCGGTAGACGTCGAAGCCGCGCACCAGGTCGTTGCCGTAGCCGAAGAACGAGCCGTTCCGCTTGATCTTGTTGGTCTTGAACGACCAGGTGTCGGCGTCCGGCATGACGTAGTTGCCGATCTCCTTCATGCCCACGCCCTCGCCGAAGGCCATCTCTTCAGGAGAGCCCTTGAAGGTCGCGAGGCCGGAGATGTCGAGGACTCGGACGCCCTGGGCGTACCAAGCGATCGTCATCATCTGCTGGCGCGGGTAGATGCGGAGCACGTGCGAGGTGCAGGTGGTGCCTTCCTGGACCGTCGTTGCGGGGATGTACCAGGTCCCCATCTTCTCGGGGTCCTGCTCCTTCTTCCCCGTGATGTCGTAGATGTGCAGACCACCACCGGGGCACTCCGCGCTCCCGACGGCGCCGGCGCGCTCGTCGGTGATGACGAGGACCTGGCGGGTCCTGCCGTTCGGCTTGGTGAGGGTGACCGGGTCCGCCTGGTGCACCACGTTGATCGCCGGGTCGACGATGTTCGCCACCCGCCTCGGCTTACGCGGGTTCGAGGTGTCGAGGACCAGGGTCTGCGACAGCGCGGCGGAGTAGGCCCGCTCACCGTTCTTGCTGAACGTCACGTCGTGCGACTCCGAGCCGAGCGAGGTCGGCGTGAAGGGCAGCGGGTAGTTCTGGACGAGCTCCGGCTTCCGCGGGTCGCTGATGTCGAAGATCGCGATGTTCGGGTCGGGCCCGCCGGTGAGGAGGTCGGAGTTGGAGTTGTAGAGGTACTTGCCGCTCGGGTGGATCGTCATGTTGTGCGACCCCTCCTTGACCGGCAGGAAGCTCACCGTGGCCGGCTCGCGCGGGTTGGTCAGGTCGACGATGACCGTGCCGGAGTCAGTGGCCTCGAGGTCCAGGTCCTTGCCGCAGCGCGACGCCGCCCCCTGGTCGCCGACGGTCCCGTCGGCGGTGTAGCTGGCCAGGATGCGCCCGGCGTTCCGCCACACCTGGATGTCGCCCTGGGTGATCTGGCAGTCGTAGACCGCCACCCTCCGCGGGTTCCGCGGGTCGGTGATGTTGATGATCTGGAGTCCCTCGCGCAGCGTGCCGGCGAGTGCGAACTTGCGCTTGCCGAGCCGCATGAACTCGATGTCGGAGCCGTTCTGGGCCTCACCGGTCTTGTTGTACTGCAGGTTGGCGATGTGCTTCATCGCCTTGCCCTCGCCCTCGGCCGCCACTTCGACGCCGCGGGTGTTGGTGGGCACGTCTCCGCCCTGGTGCGCCGAAGCGGCGCCGGCAGGCAGGAGCGTGAAGCCGATGAGAGCTGCGGCGGCTGCGCCGAGCGTGGTGCGTGGGGACATAGGTCCACCTTCCGAAGAGGCTGTTCAGGAGGTCCAACGCCCGTGGTACGACGGGGTTATGGCCACCGTCACATCCGGTGCATAGGAGCGCCCGGCATGGGCACGGTGGGATCGACAGCCGACCGAGAGGGATTTCCATGAGCGACGACCTGCCCGACACCAGCACTTCGATCAACCACACCGGCGCGGCGGGCGACAGTCCCAACGGGACCTCGGAGCGGGTCGGCACCTCTGGCGAGCAGTCCTCGGTGATCGGTCACCCGCTCGAGTCGCCCTCCGTGCCGACGATCGTCGGTCTGGTGGCTGCCGTCACCGCCGCCCTCGCAGTGCTGCGCTACGCCTGGTCCTGGGCGCGACCGAAGCCGAAGACCGCCGACGAGAAGCTGGCCGAGGCCACCGCCGCTCTCGGCGCTGCTGCTGCCGGCCTCGGTGGTCGTGCGGCCAAGCGGACGGTCTCGGTCGCCGAGCGGACCGCGTCGGCCACGGAGCCGGTCGTCCGGGAGGCCGCCGCCCGGGCGGCCGACGTCGCGCAGGACGCCGCAGGACTGGCTGCGGAGGGTGCCCGCAAGGTCGCTGCCGTCGCTGCCGAGGGCGCGAGCGAGGTCGTCGACGGCGTCGAGGCGGTGCAGAAGTTCTGGAACAAGCTCATGCGGCGGCTGACGATCCTGGTGTTCGGAAGCGCTGGGTACGTCCTCGGCGCTCGCGCCGGGCGGGAACGGTACGACCAGATCGTCGGCGTCGCCCAGCGTGCCCAGGGTGCGGCGCAGGGCGCGCGCTCCTAGGCGGAGGACGAGACGGCTGCCGGGCCTCCGGCTCGGCAGCTGCCGCCGTCCCAGGCGGTGAGCTTCAGGCGGTGAGGAGCGGGACCTGCTCGACGTGACCGTCGGGTGCCAGGTACAGACCGTCGTCGAAGAGGATCACGCCGTTGCAGAGACGGCACCACCCCTGCTCGGAGTGGTCGGCCTCGACGTGGGCGCTGCAGGCGCGCGGGTCGGTCGCGTCAGGGCATCGGGGGGAGTGCGTACACATCGTTGTGTCCATCTCAGCAAGGGCCGTTCGTCAGTCTGGATCTTCAGGTAGGTGAGCCGTGTCACTCGGCTGCTACCGAGGTTAGATCGATCAAAGGGCGTGTTAAAGCAAGCACGAGGAAATTCGTTTCATCGAGACCAAACTGGGACCGAACTGGTCAGTTGACCAACACGGTTCGCGCGTTGCCGCACAGGGTGTGAACAACGATGTGAAT
>CADCUK010000213.1 GCA_902805865.1 uncultured Nocardioidaceae bacterium
CTGCTCCAGGAGGACGACCTCAACGACGGGCAACGCCGCCACCTCGAGGTGATGGCCAACCGTTCCCGTCAGATCGTGCTGCTGGTGGAGGACATCTTCGACCTGGCGAAGTTCAGCGCAGGACTGGCCACCATCGATGCGCGACCGGTCGCGCTGCACGATGCCGTCGCCCAGGTGGTGGAGGAGCACCGTCCGGCAGCGGAGGCAGCCCGGCTGACGATCGACGTCGACGTCACCGAGATGACCGTCGCAGCGGATCCGGTCAGGCTCCGTCAGATCCTCGACAACCTGCTGTCCAACGCGATCAAGTACTCGCTGCCCGGCGGGCACGTCGAGGTCTCGGCCCGGGGCTGCGACGGCACCGCCACGATCGCCGTCTGCGACGGAGGTATCGGCATACCCGACGGCGAGCTCGAGCACGTCTTCGACCGCATGTACCGAGCCAGCAGCGCCAAGGACCACGACATCAACGGCACCGGTCTGGGGTTGTCGGTGGCCAAGGCCCTCGTCGAGGCTCATGCGGGCACCATCACCGTCAGCAGGAGAGCCGAGGGCGGCACCCGCTTCACGGTCACGCTTCCGGTGCAACGCGCGGCCGACGGCTCGGAGGCCGTGCCGCCGATGGTGCACGTATAGGTTCGAGCCCACCGAGCGAAGGGAGCATCATGGCCGAGCAGTACTGGTTCTGCCTCAAGCACCACGCGGTGGAGGGAGCGGACGGCTGTCGCAGTGCGGACCGTTTGGGCCCCTACGACACGGCTGAGGAAGCCGGCCGAGCGCTGGACAAGGTCGCCGAGCGCAACGAGACCTGGGACAACGACCCCGCGTGGAACGACGACCCGCCGCCGCAGGACGGGTGAGCCTCAGCCCTTCTCGGGGTTGACCCCTGCGACGTTCGCCTGGTTGACGCTGTCGGTCGAGGGTGTCTCGCCCTTGCGTGCGCCGTCCGCGGACGGCGTCTTGTCGTCGGCGGCCTCGCCCGTGACGTCGTTGCCACGGTCGGCACCTGCGTCGTCGGCGATGGCCTTCTTGGCCGCCTCGAGCTCCGGATCGCCCATGTCCCCTCCCGGGAGTGGTAGCTGTCTGCCATCCTCCCTGATGTCCGCCCGACGAAACCCAGGAGCCGCAGTGTCCGAACCGGTTGACGATCGCCCGGCCGACGCGCGCCACCTGATCGGCTCGTTCATCGGGATGATCGGGATGGCCTGCGTGCTGTTCGTCATCCTGGCCTCCGGCCTGGTGGCGCCGTGGTGGGCCGTCGCCTTGATGACCGTCGTGTGGCTGGTCGCCTTCGTCGTCGGGACCCGCTGGTTCATGACCCACCCGTGGCGGGTCGCGGCGCTGCCCTTCGTGCTGCTGGCCGTGTGGATCGCAGCGGTCGCAGCGGGCGGGGCCTTCCTCGGCTGGAGCGCCTAGAACGTGTGCTCGGGTCCCGGGAAGGTCCCGGCAGCCACGTCCGCGGCGAACGCCTCGGCGGCGCCCAGCATGACGCCGTGGAGGTCGGCGTACTGCTTCACGAACCGCGGCAGCCGACCGGTGCGCAGCCCCAGCATGTCCTGCCAGACGAGCACCTGCGCGTCGCACTGGTTGCCTGCGCCGATCCCGATGGTCGGGATCGCGAGCTCCTTGGTGACCTGGGCGGCGACGTCGCCGGGGACCATCTCCATGACGACCGCGAAGGCGCCGGCTTCCTGCATGGCACGGGCGTCGGCGAGCACTCGATCGGCTGCGTCGCCGCGTCCCTGCACCCGGTAGCCGCCGAGGTTGTGCTCCGACTGCGGCGTGAACCCGATGTGCGCCATGACGGGGATGCCGCCCCGGGTGAGCAGCTCGACCTGCGGTGCCATCTCGGCGCCGCCCTCCAGCTTCACGCAGTGGGCGTTCGCCTCCTTCATGAACCGCACCGAGGTGTGGAACGCCTGCTCGGGTGAGGCCTGGTACGAGCCGAAGGGCAGGTCGGCGACCACGAGGGCGTGCTTGACAGAACGGGTCACTGCGCGGACCAGCGGGATTAGCTCGTCGACGGTCACCGGGAGCGACGTCTCGTTGCCGTAGACGTTGTTCGACGCCGAGTCGCCGACCAGGAGGACGGGGATGCCGGCCTCGTCGAACGTCGCCGCGGTGTACATGTCGTAGGAGGTGAGCATCGCCCACTTCTCGCCCCGCTCCTTCATCTCGCGGAGGTGGTGGGTGCGGACCCGTCTGCGTGCCGGTGACGTCGAGGGCTGGTCGGCGGACGGAACGCCGCCGTACGGCGCGGGCTGCTCGCTCATGGGGTCAATCTAGACCTCGGAGTGGACGCCGGGATGTGCCGTGCGCCACTCGCGCGCGGTCAGCCGGTAGAGCACGTGGCGCCGCACGGGATGACCCTCCGGGACGGACGGGTGGTCGAAGTCCTCGGCCGGGTCCGTGTGCATCCCGAGCCGCTTCATGACCGCGATCGAGGGGGTGTTCTCGACCGCGGTGAACGAGACGATCTCCTCAAGGCGGAGCGTCCCGAAGCCGTGGGCCAGCACGGCTCGGGCGGCCTCGGTCGCGTAGCCGTGCCCCCAGGCATCGCGCTTCAGCCGCCAGCCGATCTCCACGCACGGCATGAACGAAGCGTCGAACCTCGGGGTGGCGAGCCCGACGAAGCCGATGAATTCCTCGGACTCGGCGACGCGGACGGCGTACAGGCCGGGGCGTCCGGCTTCGAGGTTCTCCCGGTGCCGGTCGACCATCTCCTCGATCTGCTCCCAGGTCGGCGTCCGGTGGAAGTGCCGCATGACCTGGCGGTCGTTGGACAGCTCGTAGAGACCCTCAGCGTCCCGATCGCTCCAGGTGCCGAGGACCAGCCGGTCGGTGCTCAGGTTTCCTGCCGGAGGGTCGGTGACATGATCCATGCGTGGATTTCACCTCCGCCTACGCCCATGGGTTCGCACGAGTCGCTGCCTGCACCCTGCCGGTGTCCATAGCCGACCCCGCCGGCAACGCCGACGCCGTCCTCACCGAGGCACGGGGGTGCCACGACGAAGGCGTCGCTGTCGCGATCTTCCCAGAGCTGTGCCTCAGCGGCTACGCGATCGAGGACCTGGTGCTCCAGGATCCGGTGCTCGAAGCGGTCCGCACCGCGATCGAGACGATCGCGGAAGCGTCTCGGGAGCTGCGGCCGGTCCTCGTGGTCGGGGCGCCGCTCGCCGACGGGAACCGCGTCTACAACTGCGCGGTCGTCATCCACCGGGGGGAGATCCTCGGCGTCTCACCGAAGTCCTACGTCCCGACCTACCGGGAGTTCTACGAGCGGCGCTGGTACGCACCCGGTGACGACCGTCGAGGAAGCTCGATGCGAATCGGTGACCGCGAGGTGCCTTTCGGTCCCGACCTGCTCTTCCGCGCCACCGACGTGCCGGGGCTCGTCCTGCA
>CADCUK010000214.1 GCA_902805865.1 uncultured Nocardioidaceae bacterium
GCGCGGGGTTGAGTGGGCGCTCGCGCGAGGTTGAGTGGGCGCTCACGCGGAGTTGAGTGGGCACTCGCGCGACCCCGAACCGGCGCTCGCGCAGGGCTGGATAGGCTCGGATCCATGTTCGCCGTATACGCCGAGAGCTTCTCGACCGAAGACCCGTTGTCCGGCCTCGTGCTCGGCGAACGACCGGACCCGCAGGCTCCCGACGGCTGGACCACGGTGCGCGTCAAGGCCGCCTCGCTCAACCACCACGATCTCTGGTCGCTGCGCGGTGTCGGGCTGAAGCAGGAGGCCCTGCCGATGATCCTCGGCTGCGACGCGGCCGGGCTCGACGAGGACGGCAACGAGGTGGTCGTGCACGCGGTGGTCTCCGACCCCTCATGGACCGGGGACGAGACGCTCGACCCGCGCCGGTCGCTCCTGAGCGAGCGTCATCAGGGCACGTTCGCGGATGCGGTCGTCGTACCCCGCCGCAACGTGGTGCCCAAGCCCGCGTCACTATCCTTTGAGGAAGCCGCGTGCCTCCCGACAGCCTGGCTGACCGCCTACCGCATGTTGTTCACGCAGGGCGGGCTGAAGGCCGGTGACTCCGTCCTGGTGCAGGGCGCCGGGGGTGGCGTGGCCACGGCCTTGATCGCTCTCGCTCGTGCCGGCGGCCTGCGCGTGTGGGCGACCAGTCGCGACGAGGCCAAGCGGAGCCGGGCCCTGGAGCTCGGCGCGCACGAGGTCTTCGACAGCAACGCCAAGCTGCCCGGCAAGGTGGATGCGGTCATGGAGACCGTCGGACGCGCCACGTGGTCGCACTCGATCCGGTCGCTGAGGCCCGGCGGCGCGATCGTGATCAGTGGTACGACGAGCGGACCGAAGCTGGACGACGCAGAGCTCACCCGGATCTTCTTCCTGCAGCTGCGCGTGATCGGCTCGACCATGGGCAATCGCGTCGAGCTGGCGTCGCTCGTGCAGATGCTCGACGCCACCGGGGTGCGTCCGCTCATCGACCGTGCGCTGCCCATGGAGAAGGCCCCCGAGGGGTTCGAGGCGATGGCCGGTGGCGACGTCTTCGGGAAGGTCGTCTTCACCCGGTGACCGATCCACGCGCGCTCCTCGAGAACGAGAGGCGCGTCGCCCTCGACCGGCTCGCCAGGCTCCGCGGGGACTTCGAAGGCATCGTCGCGGCGTCGAAGGACTCCAACGCCGACGACGAGCACGACCCCGAAGGCGCCACGATCGCCTTTGAGCGGTCGCAGGTGGACTCGCTCGCCAAGCAGGCGGAGCAGCGGCTCGCCGAGATCGAGGCAGCCCTCGACCGGTTGGTGGCCGGCACCTACGGCGTCTGCGAGCGCTGCGGGCGACGGATCCCCGACGAGCGGCTGCAGGCCAGGCCGACGGCAAGGACCTGCGTCAGCTGCGCCTGAGGCGGGCCGGTTCAACCGGCGCGAGTGCCGCCTCGTCAGTCCTCGTCGTCGAGGCGGGCGAGCCAGGTCGCAAGCCGCTCGACCGGCACCTCGAACTCGGGGTTGAGGTCGACGAACTCCTGGAGCCGATCAGCGAGCCAGGCGACGCTGAGCTCCTCGTCGCCCCGCCGGCTCAGGAGCTCCTCGATGCCCCGGTCGGTGAAGTACATCCGCGGATCAGTGGTTGTCGCCGAACGCCGGCTCCACAGCCGCGAACGCCTCGCGCATGAGCGTCTTCTGCTCCTCGACGTGCCGGCTGTGCTGGCCGACGGCGGGCGAGGTGGAGTCGGCACGGGTCACCGGCTTCAGCGGCACGGGCAGCTCGGGGGCCACGCGCAGCGCCATCTGCGGCCACGGCCCCATGTTCTGCGGCTCGTCCTGCACCCAGCGGACCTCCTTGAGGTTCGGGTACTTCTCGAGCTCGGCCTTGATCTCCTGCGTCGGCCGCGGGTACAGCTGCTCGACGCGCAGGATCGGGGTCGTCGGCTTGTCGCCCTCGACCTTCTTGCGCTCGACCATGAGGTCCCAGGTGATGCGGCCCGAGCAGAGGACGACCTTCTCCACGGCGTCGGGGTCGACGCTCTCGTCGGTGATGAGCGGCCGGAAGGTCCCCGAGGTGAAGTCGTCCGGGCTGGAAGCCGCCTCCTTGCGCTTGAGCATCGACTTCGGGGTGAAGATGATCAGCGGCCGGTGCTCCTCGCCGAGCGAGTGCTGGCGCAGCAGGTGGAAGTGGCTGGCCGGCGTCGACGGCTGGGCCACCACGAACGCGTCGTTGGCTGCCATCGTCAGGAAGCGCTCGATCCGCGCGGACGAGTGGTCCGGCCCCTGTCCCTCGTAGCCGTGCGGCAGGAGGAGCACGACACCGGACTGCTGACCCCACTTGGTCTCACCAGCGGTGATGTACTCGTCGATGATCGTCTGCGCGCCGTTGACGAAGTCACCGAACTGCGCCTCCCAGAGCACCAGCGCCTCGGGTCGGGCGACCGAGTAGCCGTACTCGAACCCGAGTGCGGCGTACTCCGAGAGCAGCGAGTCGTACGCGTAGAACTTCGCCTGCTCCTCGCTGAGGTTGGACAGCGGGGTCCACTCGTCGGCGTTGTGCCTGTCGATGATCGTGGCGAAGCGCTGGACGAACGTGCCGCGACGCGAGTCCTGACCGGCGAGGCGCACCGGGCGGCCGTCGAGCAGCAGGGACGCGAACGCGAGGATCTCGCCGGTGCCCCAGTCGATCGGCCCGTCGGTGATCGCCGCCGCGCGCCGCTGCAGCTGCGGAAGCACCTTCGGGTGCACGGTGAAGCCCTCGGGAGCGTTCACGTGCGCGTCGGCGACGCGCTTGAGCACCTCGCGGCTGATCGCCGTCGACGCCTTGTTGGCGGGCTTGTCCGGGTACTCCGGCACCGTCGTCCACTCGTCCGGCTGCGTGTCGGCCTCCCGCACCTCGCGGAAGACCCGCTCGAGCTGCTGCTGGTAGTCGCGCAGCACCTGCTCGGCCTCCTCGATCGTGATGTCGCCACGACCGATGAGGGACTCGGTGTAGAGCTTGCGGACCGACCGCTTCTGCTCGATGAGGTCGTACATGAGGGGCTGGGTGTACGACGGGTCGTCGCCCTCGTTGTGGCCACGCCGCCGGTAGCAGACGAGGTCGATGACGACGTCCTTGTTGAACGCCTGGCGGTACTCGAACGCCAGCTGCGCGACGCGGATGCACGCCTCCGGGTCGTCGCCGTTGACGTGGAAGATCGGCGCCTGGACCATCCGGGCCACGTCGGTGCAGTAGAGCGACGAGCGCGACGACGACGGCGAGGTCGTGAAGCCGACCTGGTTGTTGACGACGACGTGGATCGTGCCGCCGGTGCGGTAGCCGCGGAGCTGGGACAGGTTCAGCGTCTCGGCCACGACGCCCTGGCCCGCGAAGGCCGCGTCGCCGTGCACCAGAAGGGGG
>CADCUK010000215.1 GCA_902805865.1 uncultured Nocardioidaceae bacterium
GGCGATGCTCTTCCTCGGCGTCGTGATGATGCCGTTCTACTACGGCTCCAAGGTCCGGTCGGTGCCGGAGTTCATGTTCCGCCGGTTCGGTACCGGAGCCCACCTGGTCAACGCGATCAGCTTCGCCGTCGCCCAGCTGCTCATCGCCGGCGTGAACCTCGCCCTCCTGGCCGGGATCGTGCGGGCCCTGCTCGGCTGGCCGATCTGGGTCTCCCTGATCGTCGCGGGCGCGGTCGTGCTTTCGTACATCACCCTTGGCGGACTGAGCGCGGCGATCTACAACGAGGTCCTGCAGTTCTTCGTGATCGTCGCCTCCCTGCTGCCGCTGACGCTCATCGGGCTCTACCGCGTCGGCGGCTGGGACGGCTTGACCGACAAGATCACCGCGGCCTCGGAGGGCGCGTCGTCCGCGTCCGATGCACCCTCAGCGGGACAGCAGCTGAACGCTTGGCCGGGCGAGGCACTGTCCGGCTTCGACTCCCCACTCCTGTCGGTCATCGGCATCGTGTTCGGCCTCGGCTTCGTGCTCTCCTTCGGCTACTGGACGACCAACTTCGTCGAGGTCCAGCGCGCCATGGCCTCCAACTCCATCTCCGCCGCCCGGAAGACCCCGATCATCGGTGCCTTCCCCAAGATGTTCGTTCCCTTCATCGTGATCGTGCCCGGCATGATCTCTGCCGTCCTGGTGCAGGAGATGATCGACCTCAAGAACGGCGGCAGTCCCGAGGGCGGTGCCTCGGGCGACGGCGTGGCCTACAACGATGCTCTGCTGCTGCTCATGCGCGACGTGCTGCCGAACGGCCTGCTGGGGCTGGCGATCGCCGGCCTGCTGGCGGCCTTCATGGCCGGCATGGCGGCCAACATCTCAGCCTTCAACACGGTCTTCTCCTACGACCTGTGGCAGCGCTACATCCGCAAGGACCACAGCGACGACTACTACCTGCGGATCGGCAGGCTGGCCACGGTCGGTGCGACGGTCATCGCGATCTTCACCGCCCAGATCGCGCTCGGCTACGACAACATCATGAACTACCTCCAGACCTTGTTCGGGTTCTTCAACGCCCCCCTCTTCGCGACGTTCATCCTCGGCATGTTCTGGAAGCGGATGACGCCGACGGCCGGCTGGGTGGGCCTGGTGGCCGGCACCTTGTCGGCGATCGCGGTCGACCGCCTGGCGGCTGCCGGCTACTTCGAGCTGTCGGGCCAGGGGACTGCGTTCCTCGCCGCATCGGTGGCCTTCGTGGTCGACATCGTGCTGAGCGTGCTCGTCTCGCTGGTGACCAAGCCCAAGCCGGCCTCCGAGCTCAGGGGTCTCGTGTACTCCGAGACCCCCCGTGAGGACCGCACCGACCCGAACGAGGCCGCCATGCCGTGGTACCAGCGCACACTCCCGCTCGCCGGTATCGCGCTCGCGATGGTCGTCGTCCTCAACTTCGCCTTCTGAGAGGGGCCACGATGTCCACCGAACACGCAGCAGGTGCCTTCGACATCCGCAACATCATCGGAGCGCTGATGGGGTTGTACGGCGTGATCCTGACCGCCGCCGGTCTGCTCGGTGAGCACGAGCCCGAGAAGACCGGCGGTATCAACGCCAACCTGTGGACCGGGCTCGCGCTGATCGCCGTGGCGGTCGGTTTCCTTCTCTGGGCCAGGCTGCGGCCCATCGTGGTGCCGCCAGACGTCCAGAGCCCCGACGACGACCCCACCCGACCGGCCCCGAAGCGCAGGCGGCCACCCGTCACGTGAGGGTGGGCAGTGAGGTCCGTTCGGCTGCGAGCAGCACGGCACCGACCAGCGATGCCCGCTCCCCGAGCTCGGAGGCGAGGACGGGGGTGGAGGCGACGGCGTCGAGGGCATGACGGCGCAGCCCGATGCGGGCCGGCTCGAGGAGCAGCTCGCCGGCCCGAGCCATGTCCCCGCCCACCACGACCACCGCCGGGTTGAGCAGGTTGACGATGCTGGCGAGCGCCCAGCCGAGGTGGAGGCCGGCGTCCTCGAGGGCGCGGACCGCGGAGACATTCCCGTTGCGTGCTGCCGCGACGATGTCGTTGAAGCCGGCGTTGGGCAGCTGGAGCTGCATCATCGACTGCAGGGCCACCGTCGAGGTGTAGGCCTCCAGGCACCCCCGGCTGCCGCACCGGCACACCGGCCCGTTCTCGTCGAGGGTGAGGTGACCGATCTCGCCTGCTGTCCCGCCGCTGCCGTGGAAGAGCTGGTCGTTGAGCACGATGCCGGCGCCGACTCCGGAGGAGACCTTGACGAAGACCGACGAGTCGTGGCCGCGCCCGACGCCGTGGCGATGCTCGGCCAAGGCGCCCAGGTTGGCGTCGTTCTCGGTGTGGACCACCGCTCCCAGGGCGTCCTGGGCGGCGGATTGGGCATTCACGCCCACCCAGCCGGGGAGGATCGCCGAGGTGCGGACGACGCCGTTGGTCATCGGAGCCGGAAGGCCGAGCCCGATAGTCCGCACAGCGCTGCGCTCGAGTCCCTCGGCCGCGAGCAGGAAGTCCACGATGGTGTCGGCCTCGGCCAACCCCGAGGCGTACGCGTGTCCGGAGTCGATGCGTCGACGCTGCTCCACGATGAGCTGGCCGGTCAGGTCACCGATCGCCACCGCGATGTGGCTGTGTCCGAAGTCGATGCCTGCCACCAGGCCGGCCGCACGCGCCAGCTCGACCGTGGTGCCGCGTCGGCCGCTGCCGGGCTCGATCTCGACGAGGCCAGCGCCGGTCAGCTGCCGAACGATGTTGGACACCGTGGCTGGAGCGAGACCGGTCTGTCGGGCGATGTCGGCTTGGCTCACGGTCCCGCCCGCCCGGAGCACGTCCACCACCCGCCGCTGGTTGGCGGACCGGAGGGAGGCGGTCGAACCGGGCGACGTGGGCATGGGGGAACTGTGCGGGACAAGGAGTCTTGTCGTCAAGAGACGATGACAAAAGGGGGATCCTCGCAAAACATAACGACTTAGCATTCATCTCTTGACGACAAACCACGTGACTCAGCACACTGAGTCAACGTTCACCGGCTCGTCGCAGGACGGGCCCCGGCACTCTTCAGGAGTCTCCATGTCCCGTTCGTCCATCCGCATTGCCGCCATCGGCGCTGCGCTCCTCTTCGGTGCTGGCGGCCTGTCGGCCTGCGGCGCCAACGACGCCCAGTCCGGCGGCGACTCCGGTGAGGGCGGCAGCGACAGCAAGGTCATCGCGCTGCTGCTGCCCGAGTCGAAGACCACCCGCTACGAAGCCTTCGACCGTCCGCTCTTCGAGGAAGCGGTCGCCGGACTGTGCTCGGAGTGCGAGGTCCTCTACTACAACGCCGACCAGGACGAGGCCAAGCAGACCCAGCAGGTCGACA